>JANMPI010000176.1:0-8495 GCA_031369785.1 Acidobacteriota bacterium | reverse complement strand
CTCGATGGGCCCCTTGCCGCGCAAACGGCCCTGATGGTTCCGGCCGTGCGAGCGGTCGCCGACCCAGCGCCCTCCGTCGCACCCCCCAGTCACGTTGGCTTCTGTCCGCTGAGGAAGCGGTCCACGCGCACGGACACGTCCTTCAGGTACGCCGCATCGCCCCCGGCGATCTCCGTGGTGACGTAACCGTCGTAGCCGACCTCGGCGAGCGCTTTCCGGACCTCGACCCAGTCGACGTCGCCCTCTCCGAGGTTCTTCCACGCGAACCGGCCGCCCGGCCGGTCGAGCGTGAAGTCCTTCAGGTGGACCTTCACGATCCGGCGCCCGAGCGTGCGGATCCAGTCCTGCGGGTAGCCGTAGAAGACGACGTTCCCCACGTCGAAGTACGCCTTCACCCACGGTGAGTCGATCTCGTCGACGTAGCGCGCGAACTCCAGCGGGCTCAAGAGAAACCGGTTCCACACCTCCTCCACCGCGATCCGGACCTTCAGTTCGGCGGCGGCGGGGATCAGCCGCTCGCGGAGGACGGTCTGCGACCGGGTCCATGCGTCCCGATACGAGGTCTGCGGATTCACGACCGCCGGCACCACGAGGACGGCGTCGGCGCCCCACAGCTTCGCGTTGGCGAGCGAGGCGCGCACGCCGGCCACGCTCCGGCTGACCACGGCGGGGTCCGCGCTCGACAGCGGGAACTCCCAGTGGGCGGAGTTCATTACCGAATGGATTCGCAGCCCCGTGTCCGCGGCGGCGGTCCGGATCTCCTCCGCTTCGCCGGGATCGACGACCGTTTGCATCTCGATCCCCGCGAAGCCCGCCTCCAGCGCCATCCGGAAGCGCTCACGGTAGGGGAGATCCTTCGGCAGCATGGCGATGAGGATCGCCTTTTTCGGCGATCCGCGCGCCGGCTCGCCCGCCGGCGCCGCGCGCCGCGGCAAGGCGGCAACCGACAACACGGCGGCGGCCTCGAGGAAGCGGCGTCGATCGATCGCGGTCACGTCGTCCTCCCGGGCGCGGAAAGCGGGCCGAGGTCCAGCTTGTCCTTCCACCGCGCCCGGCTGCCCGCGACCTCGTCCCACGTGCGCTCGCGCCCGTCGTACGCGGCGGTGCGCCCGAGGATCGCGGTCAGGGTGCTGTCCACGCCGCCCGCGACCTCGTTCGCCAGGTCGCCCGTCCGCACGCTCTGGATGAACGCGGCCGCCTTGCGCGCCACCGCGTCCTTCAGCCCTTGCTCGATCGACGCGTCCCACGGCTCCTCGCCCACGATGCGCACGCCCGTCTTGCCGAACGACGCCTCCGCGTAGCCGCGCGTGCCGAAGAAGCGCTGGGTCTTGGAATCGTAGCTGCCCTTGAACTGCGTGGAGTTGAAGCTCACATGGACGTTTCCGGGATAGGTGTAGTTGACGTTGTAATGATCCCAGGTCTCGACGTCCAGCCGCGCCTTCCTGCCGCCCAGAGCCTGGGCGGAAACGGGGTGCGCGCGCATCACCCAATTCACGATGTCGAGGACGTGGATGTTCTGCTCGACCAGGATGTCGCCGGAGAGGACACGGTCGAAGACCCAGTTGCGCAGGCGGGCCTCCAGCGGCGACATGCCCGCGGTGGCCTTCCGCTGGAGATCGTCGGTGTAGTAGCAGGTCTGGGCGCAGACGATGTCGCCGATGGCGCCGGCGTGGATGCGCCGGACCATCTCCTGGTACGGCTCCGCGAAATGGGACTGGAAGCCGACCGCCATGCTGACCTTGCCCGCCCCCTTGCGGCCGGCCTCTTCGACGCGGCGGGCGCCGTACACATCGGTGGCCACCGGCTTCTCGAGGTAGCAGTGCTTGCGCGCCTCCACCGCGGCCTCGAAGTGCTCGGGGTGGAAGTAGGGCGGGCTCGTGACGAGGACGGCGTCCACCGGAGCGGCCAGCAGCTCCCGGTAGCCCTCGGGCCCCCTGAAGAGCATGCCCTCGGCGATCCTGGGCAGGCCCTTCTCGTCCGCCTGCTTCTCGAACAGGTGGCGGGCCTCGGTGAGGCGGTCCTCGAACAGGTCGCACAGGGCCACCACCCGCGCTCCGGCCGCGACCAACTCCTGGCCCACGGCCGTGCCGCGCCCGCCGCAGCCGATGATGCCCAGCGCGATCGTGTCCTCGGCCGCCGCGCCGTAGAGCGAGCCCGGCCTCGTGAGGGCAATGCCGGCCGCGCCCGCGGCCGACACCTTGACGAACTCCCGCCTCGACGTCGTTGGGCCTTCCATCCTGGCTCCTTCCTTGCCTCGCGGTGAGTCGCGCGGCCTAGCGTTATCCACGGCGCGCTCTTTGTCCATGCTCCCGGCGTCGGGCTGCGCCCGATCCGAGCGGTGGGATACGATGGGGCTGTCGTGTTCCTTGTCCCCCTCGTCTGCCTGCTCTCCACTTCCGGCGTGCCGCCGCCGTCGCCCTCCGCCGAGCTCGGTGAGAAGTCGCAGCGGGGCACGGAGCTGATGGCCGCCGGCCGTTACGCGGACGCGGTGCCGGTGTATCGCGAGCTGGTCGCGGCCCTGCCCGGCACTGCGGGGTTGCTGGTGAACCTCGGCATGGCCCTGCACCTCTCCGGCGAGGACGCGGAGGCGATTCCCCGGCTGGAAGCCGCGCTCCGGCTCCAGCCCGACTCGCTTCCGGCGACCCTGTTCCTCGGCGCCGCCAACCTGCGTCTCGGCCGCACGGCCGCCGCCATCGCCCCGCTGCGGAAAGCGGTGCGGCTGCAGCCCGCGAACCATGATGCGCGTTCCATGCTCGCGGAGGCGCTCGTTGCCTCGGCGCGCTACGCCGATGCCGAGCCGCACCTGCGGCACCTCGCGCGATCCGCGCCCGCCGACCCCGCGGCGTGGCTCAACCTGGGCAACGCCTACGAGGAGCTGGCGGGACGGGCCACAGCCGACCTCGCGGCTCGGGAACCCGAGTCGCCCTTCCATCTGGCCCTCGCCGCCGAGGCTCGGCGGAAACGAGCCCAGCGAAATGGCGCGTTCCACCGGTACCGGCAGGCCATGGAGCGCGCCCCCGCGATGCGCGGCCTGCACACCGCGGTCGCGGAAATCTACCGGAGTGCGGGCCATCCCGACTGGGCCGCGGTCGAAGAGGAGAAGGAACGACGCCTTCCGAGGCCGGACTGCCCCCGCGAGCGCCTGGAGTGCGCCTTCCTCGAAAGGAAATACCATGAGGTGGTCGCCGGCGCGGCGAAGTCGGAGTCGCCGGCGGCGCGCTACTGGCTCGCACGCGCGTACGACGCGCTGGCGTCGCAGGCCTTCGGCCATCTGGCGGCGCTCCCGGCGTCGGCGTTGTCGCACGAACGCATGGCGGAGGTCCGCCGGAAAGAGGGCCGGTACGAGGAGTCGGCGGAGCACTGGCGCCGGGCGATCGCCTTGTCTCCCGACGATCCCCGGCTGCAGATGGAGCTCGCGGTCACGCTGCGCCAGAGCCGCGACCTCGCGGGCGCGCAGCAGGTCCTCGAGGAGCTCGCGCGAGTCGCGCCCGACGCGCCCGACCTCAACTACTTTCTGGGCGACGTGCTGCTGGCCCGCGAGGACGCCGAGCGCGCGATCCCGTTCCTGGAGAAGGCGGTGAAGCGGGAGCCCGGCGCGGCCCATGCCCACGGCGCGCTCGGACGCGCCTACGCCCTCGTGGGGCGCGCCGCGGACGCGATCACCCACCTGCGTCTGGCGCTGCCTGCGGACCGGGACGGCAGCCTGCGTTACCAGCTCGCGCGCTCCTACCAGGCGACCGGTCGGGCGGAGGAGGCGGGGCGGGCGCTCCACGATTACGAGGAATTCCGCAAGTCGTCCCGCGCCGACGCGGAACCGGACGACGAGGTCGCGATCACCCCGCCCCGATGAGGTGGCGGGTCCTGGCCATGGCGCCCGCGGTGGCGATAGCACTTTCGTCTGTGCGCGCCGCGCCGACCCCGCCGGACGCCCCCAGGATCCTGCTGAAGGACGTGTCTCGGGAGGCGCGCGTCGACTTCGTGAACGAGAACTCGCCGACGCCACGGAAGCACCTCATCGAGACGATGCCCGGCGGCGTCGCCGTCTTCGACTACGACGGTGACGGCCGCCTCGACATCTTCTTCACGAACGGCGCCGCCATTCCGAGTCTCGAGAAGGATTCGCCGAAGTACCACAACCGTTTGTTCCGGAACATGGGCGGCATGAAGTTCACCGACGTCACGGATGCGGCGGGGCTGCGCGGCGCCGGCTACAGCATGGCCGTGGCCGTGGGGGACTACGACAACGACGGCGACCCCGACCTCTTCGTGGGCGGCGTGCATCGGCAGCTGCTCTACCGCAACACGGGCGGGCGATTCGAGGACGTGACCGGGCGCGCCGGGGTCGGGAGCGCCGAGTGGGTCGTGGGCGCGGGGTGGCTCGACTACGACAACGACGGCTGGCTCGATCTCATGGCGGTGAACTACACCGCCTGGACTCCGGCGTACGACCGCTTCTGCGGGGATTCCGGCCGGGGCATCCGCGTGTACTGCCATCCGAAGTGGTTCGCGCCGGTCCCGCTGTCCCTCCATCGCAACCGTGGCGACGGAACGTTCGAGGATGTCACTGTCCGCTCCGGGATCGGGCGACACAAGGGGCGGGGCATGGGGATCGCGTTCGCCGACTACGACCAGGACGGGCTCATCGACGTCTACGTCGCGAACGACAAGCTCCCGAGCTTCCTCTTCCACAACCGGACCGGCGGCGTGTTCGAGGAGACCGGGCTCCTGGCCGGCGTCGCGCTCCCCGAGCACGGCCAGGAGATCTCGGCGATGGGCGCCGACTTCAGGGATTACGACAACGACGGGCGGCCGGACATCCATGTCACCGCCCTGGCCGGCGAGAGCTACCCTCTCTATCGCAACCTGGGGGGGGGGCTGTTCGAGGACGTGACCCACCGTTCCCGTCTCGGTCCCCTCGTCGTGTCCCGCAGCGGCTGGAGCAACGGGCTCGTCGACCTCGACAACGACGGGTGGAAGGACCTGTTCACCGCCAACGCGCACGTGAACGACGCGATCGAGCGCTTCGGGTCCGACGCCTACCGTCTCGCCAATAGCGTCTTCCTGAACGGGGGGGACGGGACGTTCCGCGACGCCTCCGCCGCGGCCGGTCTCTCGTCGGGACCGCCCCGCGCCCATCGCGGGGCCGGCTTCGGCGATCTCGACGGCGACGGGCGGCTGGACGTCGTGGTGACGTCGCTCGGGGCCCCGGCCGAGGTGTGGGCGAATCAGTCTCCCGGCGCGGGCCACTGGCTCGAGGTTCGGCTCATCGGCGCCCGGAGCAACCGCGACGGTATCGGGGCGGTGGTCAAGGTCACGTCCGGCGGCGACCCGCGCTGGCGCCAGCAATGGAACCAGATGACCACGGCCGTGGGCTATGCGTCGTCGACGCGCGCCCCCGTGCACTTCGGGACCGGGGCCGCCCGCACCCTCGACTCCGTCGAGATCCGATGGCCGAGCGGGACGGTCCAGGTGCTGCGGGACGTCGAGGCCGACCAGGTCCTCACCGTGCGCGAGTCCCCTTGATCCGCCCGTTCGTTCGCGATCGGCCGCGCTAAAATGACCGCCCATGTCCCTCGTCACCCTCCTCGCGCTGGTCGTTCTGGGTGCGGCGGTCGAGGTCCCGCCGCTTCCGTCCCTCCGGATCGAACAGCTCCCGGCGGGAGTGCGCGACCGTGTGGCGGCGGCGGTGCGCCGGGCGGACGAACACCCCCGCGATGCAGGTGCGGCGGGGGATCTCGGGATGCTGCTGCACGCTTACGAGCAGCATGCGTCGGCCGCGGCGGCGTACGAGCGAGCCCGCGCCCTCGATCCGGCCGCCTTCGAGTGGGCCTACCTGGCCGGGGTGGTGCGGCTCCGGATCGGCCGGGGGGCCGAGGCAGTGCCCCCCCTGCGCGAGGCGGTCGCGCGACGCCCGGGGTCGCTTCTGGCTCGCCTCCGGCTCGGCGAGGCCCTCCTCGCCGCGGAAAAGCCGGAGGAGGCGCGCACGCTGTACCGCTCCCTGGTCATGGAACGCCCCGACATCGCGCAGGCGCAGTACGGGCTCGGCCGAGCGGAGGCGGCGTGCGGCGATGCCGCCGGCGCGGCCGACCGCTACCGGGCGGCCACTCGGCTGTTCCCGAGATACGCCGCCGCGCGTTATGCGCTCGGGCTTCTCTACCGCGACCTCGGCCGGCGCGACGAGGCCGAGGAGCAGCTGCGCCAGTATCAGCGCGACTGGCGGGAGGCGCCGCCGCTGGACGACCCCGTGCTCGAGCGCGTGGCCGCTCTCAAGCAGGGAGCCGCCGAAGCCCTGGCGGAAGGCGTGCGACTGAGCGAGGCCGGCGACGTCGCGGGCGCCATCCGGGAGCACGAGCGGGCGCTGGAGCTCGACCCGAGCCTGACCCGTGCGCACGCCAACCTCATGGGTTTCTACGCCCAGGACCGGCGCTGGGAGAAGGTGGACGAGCATTACCGGGCCGCGATGTCCCTCGACCCCGGCCTGCCGGAGATTCATTACAACTACGCGCTGACGCTGGACGCGCAGGGGCGCCGGGTGGAGGCACAGGAGGCGTTCCGCCGCGTGCTGGCCTCGAGCCCGCTCCACGCGCCGGCCCACAACGGCCTGGGCATCCTCCTCGAGGCCGACGGCAAGCTCGACGAGGCGGCCGAACACTATCGCCAGGCGGTGGCGGGTCAGGCGTCCTATCGGGTGGCCCGGTTCAACCTGGGCCGCGTGCTCGTGGCCCTCGGCCGCCCGCGGGAGGCGGTCGAGCAGTTCCGGCAGATCCTCGAGCCCGACGATGAAGAGACGCCGCGCTATCTCTATGCGCTGGCCGCCGCCTACGTCCGCACGGGGGATCGCGACACGGCGCGCCAATACCTCGAGGCGGCGCGCCGCAAAGCCACGGCGCGCGGACAAGCCGAGCTGGCGGTCATGATCGAGCGTGACCTGGGCCGGCTGCACGCGCCCCCGCGGCGATGACCGCGATCGCCGCCGCGGCGATTTGGGCGGCCCTCGTGGCGGCGGGCAGCCTCCCTTCGCCCGAGCCGCCCTTCCGCGAGGTGGCGGCCGAGACCGGGCTCCGGTTCCGACATTTCACGGGCGGTGTCGGCGACTACTACATCCCGGAGATCCTGGGCGCGGGCGGGGCGCTGTTCGACTTCGACGGGGACGGCGACCTCGACGTCCTGCTGCTCCAGGGGACGATTCTCGACGGCGGCCGCCCGCCCGCACCGGCGCGCTTTCCGCTTCCGGCGGCGGAGCGCCCGGGGCCCCGCCTCTTCCGCAACGACCTGGCGCGCGGGGCTCCCGGCACGCTTCATTTCACCGACGTCACCGAGAAGTCGGGAATCGTCGGGCCGGCCTACGGGATGGGCGCGGCGGTCGGGGACTTCGACCACGATGGCGATACCGACCTGTACCTCACGGCGTTCGGACCCAGCATCCTCTATCGCAACGATGGCGGCACGTTCACCGACGTCACCGCCGCCGCCGGCCTGGCCCTCGACCGATGGAGCACCAGCGCCACGTTCGTGGACTACGACCGGGACGGCGATCTCGACCTGTTCGTGGTCAATTACATCGACTTTACCGTGGCCGGCAACCGGAAGTGCTTCGACGCTGTCGGTGACCGTGACTACTGCATGCCGAAACTGTACCGGCCGGTGCCGGACCGGCTGTTCCGGAACGACGGCGGGGGACGGTTCTCCGACGTGACCGCGGCGGCCGGCATCCTCGCGGCGGACGGACCCGGCCTCGGGGTGGTGGCTGCGGACTTCAACGACGATGGCTGGCCGGATCTCTACGTGGCCAACGACGGCATGGCCAACCAGCTCTGGGTCAACCGGCGGGACGGGACTTTCGAGGACGACGGGCTCCTCTCCGGCACGGCCTACAACGCGGAGGGCCTGCCCGAGGGCAGCATGGGGGTGAGCGCGGGCGACCTCGATGCCGATGGCGACCTCGACCTGTTCGTCACGAACCTGCCGCACGAAACCGCAACTCTCTATCTCGCCCATGGCAAGGGTCTCTTCCAGGATGTCACCGCGGCCTGGGGCCTGGGCGCCTCCACCGCGCCCTTCACGGGGTTCGGGACCGGCTTCTTCGATTACGACAACGACGGCTGGCTCGACCTGTTCGTGGCCAACGGCGCGGTCGCGCACGTGGAGGCGCTGCGCGGCCAGCCTTATCCGTACCAGGAACGCAACCTCCTCTTCCACAACCTCGGTCGCCCGCCGCTACTGGAGATCAGCGCCTTGGCCGGTCCCGCCTCAGCCTTGCGCGAGGTTGGCCGGGGCGCCGCCTTTGGCGATGTGGACAACGATGGGGACGTCGATATCCTCGTCACCAACAACAACGGCCCGGTGCGGCTCCTTCGAAACGAGTCGCGGCCCCGGCGCCCCTGGCTGTCGGTGCGCCTGCAGGGTGGTCCGGCCGAGAACTCCCAGGGCCTGGGGGCGCGGATCGGGCTCGTCCGGCGTGGTCAACCGACGATCTGGCAGCGGGTCCATACCGA
>JANMPI010000136.1:0-8825 GCA_031369785.1 Acidobacteriota bacterium | reverse complement strand
ATCGACGACCAGGTTTGGCACCTCGATGTCGGCTCATCGCATCCTGGAGCTGTAGCAGGTTCCAAGGGTTGGGCTGTTCGCCCATTAAAGCGGTACGTGAGCTGGGTTTAGAACGTCGCGAGACAGTTCGGTCCCTATCTGATGTGGGCGCAGGAGACTTGAGAGGGCCTGTCCTTAGTACGAGAGGACCGGGATGGACGAACCTCTAGTGCACCAGTTGTCTTGCCAAAGGCATAGCTGGGTAGCTACGTTCGGTTGGGATAAACGCTGAAAGCATCTAAGCGTGAAACCCGCCTCGAGATGATGTCTCCCGCAGGAGAACCTGCCTAAAGACCCCTTGTAGACTACAAGGTTGATAGGCCCGGTGTGTAAGAGGTGAAAGCCTCTAAGCTTACGGGTACTAATCGGTCGTGAGGCTTGACCATGACGTTTATAGTGTTTGAAACCGCACGGCGTTGCGCCGGCTCTTGCTTCGTACGCTTCGGTTTCTTTGACAATTTCATCCCGGTGACCATGGCGGAGGGGTCACACCCGTTCCCATTCCGAACACGGCCGTTAAGCCCTCCAGCGCCGATGGTACTGCCAGGGTAGCCTGGTGGGAGAGTAGGACGTTGCCGGGATTTTTTTCCTTCGTACCGAAGCCCCGAACGGCGATGCCGTCGGGGCTTTTTTGTTTGTGTTAGGATCCACCTCTTCCGGAGGAGTGCTCATGTCGGGACATTCCAAGTGGGCGTCGATCAAGCACAAGAAGGGCGCCCTCGACGCCAAGCGCGGCAAGATCTTCACCAAGATCATCCGCGAGATGAGCATCGCCGCCCGCATCAATGGCGGTGACGTCGGCTCCAATCCCCGGCTGCGCACCGCCGTGGACAAGGCCAAGAGCGTCAACATGCCCGCCGACAACATCAAGCGCGCCATCCAGAAGGGCACCGGCGAGCTCGAAGGGACGATGTACGAGGAGATCACCCTCGAGGGCTACGGCCCCGGCGGCATCGCCATCCTCGTCGAGGGCACGACCGACAACCGCAACCGCACCGTCTCCGAGATCCGCCACACCCTGACCAAGAACGGCGGCAACATGGGGACCTCGGGCAGCGTCTCCTACATGTTCAAGCCCCGTGGCTACGTCGCGATCGCCAAGGAGAAGGTGACGGAAGAGAAGCTCATGGACCTCGCCCTCGAAGCGGGGGCGGACGACATCCTCGGGGAAGGCGAGATCTGGGAGGTCTACTCGAGCCCCAACGCCTACGAGGCCGTCCTCGGCGCGATCAAGAAGGCGGGGATCGAGCCTGACGAGTCGCAGATCGGCAAGTACGCGGAGAACGTCATCACCCTCGAGGGCCACAAGGCCCAGCAGATGCTGAAGCTCGTGGAGGCGCTCGAGGACAACGACGACGTGCAGAACGTCTGGGCCAACTTCGACGTCTCCGAGAAGGAGATGGAGGAAGCGGCCGCGAGCTGATCGCCGGACCCGGCGTCCCCGCGGCGGCTGCTACACTCACCGCGCGGCATGATCATCCTCGGCGTCGATCCCGGATCCCTGCGCACCGGCTACGGGGTCATCGAGACGGACGGCCGCCGGCACGCTCTCATTGAAAAAGGCGTCCTGGCCCCGGCCGCGAAGCTCGGCCTCCCCGAGCGGCTGCACTTCATCCATTGCGGGATCTCGGCCGTGATCGCCCGCATCTCTCCCGACGCCCTCGCGGTCGAGGACCTCTTCCATTCCGTGAACACCCGGAGCGCGCTCGTCCTCGGCCACGTGCGGGGCGCGGTGCTTCTCGCGGGCGCGGCGGCGGGCGTGCCGGTGACGGCGTTCGCGCCGGCCACGGTCAAGGTCCAGGTCACGGGCTTCGGCCGCGCGGAAAAAGCACAGGTGGCGATGATGGTGTCGCGCCTGCTCGGCCTGGAGGGCGACGGCGAAGCCGGCGACGCCTGCGATGCGCTCGCGGTGGCGCTCTGCCACGCGCACCTCCATGGCCTGGCCCGAGAAGCGCTTCCCGCCCCGCGCCGCCGCGGCGGCATCTCGTGATCGCCCACCTCCGCGGGCGCGTCCTTCGGAAGTCGCCGCAGGAGGTCGTGGTCGACGTCGGCGGGGTGGGATACCGGGTGGCGATCCCGGTCTCGACCTTCTACCGCGTCGGCGACGAGGGCGACGAGCTCAGCTTGCGCATCCACACCCAGGTCCGCGAGGACACGCTGGCGCTCTTCGGCTTCCTGACCGCGGGCGAGCAGGAGGTCTTCGAGCGGCTGATCTCGGTGGCCGGCGTCGGGCCGAAGCTCGCGGTGAGTATCCTCTCCGGCATCGAGGTCGGCGACTTCGTGAGCGCGCTGCGCGGAAACGACCTCGCCCGCCTCACCCGCATTCCGGGGGTGGGGAAGAAGACGGCGGAGCGGCTCGTCCTCGAGTTGAAGGACAAGCTGCCCGCGATCGTCGCCGGCGAAGCCGCCGTCGCGGAGCCGTCCGCCGACGCCTCTCCCAGGGACGATCTCCTCTCCGCGCTCGGCAATCTCGGCTACTCGCGGCCCGAGGTCGAGCGCGCCGTCGACCGCGCGCTGACCGCGGACCCCGCCGGCCGCTTCGAGGATCTCCTGCGCCGCGCGCTGCAGCTGGTGGCGGGCCGCTAAGTGGAAAAGCGCGTCGTCTCCGGCCGGCCCACCGACGATGACGCGGGCTTCGACCAGTCGCTCCGCCCGAAGACGCTCGACGAGTACGTCGGACAGCCGCACGTGGTAGCGAATCTCCGCGTGGCCATCGAGGCGGCGCGCAGCCGCGGCGAGGCCCTCGACCACGTCCTGCTCTTCGGTCCGCCGGGGGTGGGCAAGACGAGCCTCGCCCACGTCGTGGCCGCGGAGCTGCAAGTGGCGATCAAAGCCACCGCGGGGCCCATCATCGAGCGCGCCGGCGACCTGGCCGCGCTGCTGACCGCCCTCGACACCCGCGAGGTCCTGTTCATCGACGAGATCCATCGCCTCGACGCCAAGGTCGAGGAGATCCTATACCCGGCGCTCGAGGACTCGACCCTCGACCTCATGATCGGCACCGGGCCCGGCGCGCGGTCGATGAAGATCCCGCTCAAGCCCTTCACGCTCATCGCCGCCACCACCCGCGCCGGCCTCCTGACCGCGCCGCTGCGCAGCCGGTTCGGCATCGTGCACCGCCTCGACTACGACTCGCAGGCCGACCTCGAGTTCATCGTCACGCGCTCCGCGCGCCTCCTCGGCGTCCCCATGGACCCCGAGGGTGCTACGGAGATCGCGCGCCGGAGCCGGGGCACTCCGCGCATCGCAAATCGCCTGCTGCGCCGCGTCCGCGACTTCGCGCAGGTGCGCGCCGGCGGGACCATCACCGTCGAGGTTGCCCGCGACGCCTGCACGCTGCTCGCGGTGGACGAGTACGGCTTCGACGAGGTGGACCGCAAGCTGCTCCTCACCATCATCGACAAGTTCGGCGGGGGTCCGGTGGGGGTGGGAACGCTGGCCGCCGCGATCAGCGAGGAGACGGACGCCATCGAAGACATCTACGAGCCCTTCCTGCTCCAGATCGGCTTCCTCGACCGCACCCCGCGCGGCCGCACCGCCACCCGCCGCGCCTACGACCACTTCCAGCGGGACTATCCCCAGGCCGGCGCCAACCAGAAGAAACTGTTCTAGCCGGTGCGGATCTCCGACTTCGACTTCGAGCTTCCTCCCGAGCTCATCGCCCAGGAGCCGCTCCCCGAGCGCGACGCGTCGCGGCTCATGGTCCTCGACCGCCGCACCGGCGCCATCGCGCACCGCGCCTTCCGCGACCTTCCCCGCCTGCTCGCGCCGGGCGATCTCGTCGTCAAAAACCGCAGCCGCGTGATCCCCGCGCGCCTGCTCGGCAAGCGCGACAGCGGCGGCGAGGCCGAAGTCCTCCTCGTGCGCGACCGCGGCGAGGGACGCTGGGAGGCGATGGTGCGCCCGGGACGCTACCTCCGTCCCGGCCAGCGGGTGAACGTCGACGACGACCTCACGGTCGTGGTCGAGTCGGAGGCGATCGCCGAGGACAGCCGCCGCATGGTGCGCCTCCTGTCACGGGCGCGCGACATCCCGGCCGCCCTCGAGCGCTGCGGGCACGTGCCGCTCCCGCCCTACGTGCGCCGCGCCGACGCTCCCGCGGACCGCGAGCGCTACCAGACGATCTACGCGCAGGAGCCGGGCAGCGTGGCCGCGCCCACCGCGGGGCTCCATTTCACGAACGAAGTGCTCGACGGCCTGCGGGCGCGCGGCGTCGAGACGGCGGAGGTCGTCCTTCACGTCGGACCGGGCACGTTCCGCCCCGTGACCGCGGAGCAGGTCGAGGACCATCGCGTGCAGCCGGAGGAGTTCGTGCTCTCCGAGCGCACCGTGGATGCGGTCACGCGGGCTCGGGCGCGGCGGGGACGCGTGCTCGCGGTGGGAACGACCACGGTGCGCACGCTCGAAGGCGCCGCCTCGACCGGAGAGCTCGCGGCCAGCGCCGGGGAGACCGCGCTCGTGATCGTTCCCGGCTTCCGCTTCCAGGTCACGGACGCGCTGGTGACGAACTTCCACCTGCCGCGCTCCTCGCTCCTCCTCCTCGTCGCGGCGTTCGCGGGCCGCGAGCGGGTGCTGGCCGCCTACGCGGAGGCGATCGAGGCCCGGTATCGCTTCTACAGCTATGGCGACGCGATGCTGGTGATCTAGGCCTTGCGCTCGCGGGCCCGCTGGTCGCCCATCGCGTGGAGCAGCGCCTCGTAGCGGCCGAGCTCGAGCGGCGAGGCCAGCAGCAGGTGCACCCGGCGCACGGTGGTGTCGAGCTCCGCCGACGTGTAGCAGACCTGGGCCAGCAGCTTCAGGAACCGCTCGGGATCGAGGCCGTCGTGGGCGGTCCCGAGAGGCTGGACGGCCACGGAGCGAATGCGGCGCATCCGCGCCTCCTCGAAGGCGGCGACCAGCGCCTCGAAGACGTGGATCTCCCGCGCGGGCGGCGAGCGGTCGAAGTCGTAGACGATCGCCTGCAGGAGAAGCGGCGCTCCCGCGCGAGTAGCGCCGACCACCACCGATCCCGGGCGTCGCGGGCGCTGCGGCGCGGCGGCGGCGAGGACCTGCTCCGGCGTCTCCCGCGTGTCCTCGATGGGGCCGTTCTCGCCGAGGATCAGGTGGACGTCCTGCGCCACCACCATCGCCCCCGTGAGGGGCGGCGGCTCCTCGCCCACCATCAGGTCGAGATCGAGTCGCTCGCCGAAAGACAACGCCATGCGCGAGCGCGTCAACGGCGGATCCCGCCTTCGCCGCGCGCCACCACGCGCTCCACCTCCTCGACGGTGGTCGCCAGCGTGTCGCCGGCGACGCTGTGCTTGAGCGCGGCCATGGCCAGGCCGTAGTCGAGCGCTCGCTCGCGGCGGCCCCCGAGCCAGGCGTACAGGAACCCGGCGGTGAAGGCGTCCCCGGCGCCGATGCGGTCCCGCGCCTGCGACGGAAAGACCGCGCCCCGCCGCAGCGCGCCGTCGTCCACGCACATCGCACCGTCGCCGCCCAGCGTGACCACGAGCGTGCGGCAGCCGAATCGCTCGCGCGCCGTCTTCAGCATCGTCTCCGGATCCCCCGCCATACCGAACAGGATACGCAGATCGTCCGCCGTCGTGATGACGATCTGCGCCGCGCGGGCCAGACGCTCGAGGACGGGCGCCGCTTCGGCGGGAGGCCAGAGTCGCGCGCGATAGTTGAGATCGGTGGCGACGGTGACGCCGGCCGCGTTGGCCGCCTCCGCCATCTCCACCGCGAAGGCCCGCGTCTCCGGGCTGAGCGCAGGCGTGATGCCGGACACATAGAAGAGGCGCGCCGCGCGCAGGGCGTCCCACGGGACGTCCTCCCGGCGGACGCGGCAGACGGTGGAGTCGCGGCGATCGTAGAGGACGTCGATCGTGCGCGGATCGCGCCCGTACTCCACCCAGTACGTGCCCAGTCGCCCCGGCGCCGTGCGCACGTGCGAGCAGTCGACGCCGGAGGAGCGCAGATGGCGGAGGATGAGGCGCCCGAGGGGCCCCTCGGGGACAACGGAGAACCACGCCGCGGAGACACCGAGGGAAGCGAGCGCGTAGCAGGTGTTGAGCTCCGCGCCGCCCGGGAAGGCGTCGAGCCGGCCGCCCTCGTCCAGCCGGCCCTCGTCCACCGGCTGCAGCCGCAGCAGCGCTTCACCGAACGCCAGGACGTCTCCCGCCACGGCGGATTCTAGCCTTCGGCCGAGGAGACGGTCAACGGCGCGACCTTGACACTGCACGCACGGCAGAGCACAATTTTTCCGGAACCGCGACGCAAATGGACCAGACCCTGGTGCTCAACGCGACCTACGAGCCCCTGAGGATCGTCTCATGGCAGAAAGCCATGACTCTCCTCTTCCAGGGAAAGGTCGAGGTGATCGCGGTCTACGACCGGGAGATTCGCGGCGTCGCGGTGCGGGTGAAGCTACCGTCGGTTCTTCGCCTTCTCCGTCACGTCCGGATGAAACGACCCGTTGCCGACGTGCCGTTCTCCCGCGCCAACGTCTATGCCCGGGACGATCACCGCTGCCAGTACTGCCGCCGCCGGTTCGGACCTTCCCACCTCACCTTCGACCACGTGATGCCGGTCGCCCGCGGCGGGCACAAGGGGTGGGACAACATCGTGACCTGCTGCATCCCATGCAACCGGAAGAAGGGGGACCGCACTCCGGAGGAGGCCGGCTTCGAGCTGCTCCGGAAGCCGCGCCGACCCGCCGCGCTGCCGTCCCTGACGTTGAGCCTCGGGGTGCACCGAGCGCCCGACAGCTGGCGCGACTACCTGTTCTGGGACATCTCCTGGGATAGGGCCTGAGCGCCGAGGCCGGGGCCCGGCCATGAGCCTCACCGGAAACCTCCGCACCATGGACCTGCCGGAGGTCCTGCAGTGGATCGCCGGCGGCCGCAAGACGGGAACGCTGCACCTCGACCGCGCGGCGGTGAAGAAGCGCATCGCGTTCGTGAACGGGATCATCGACACGTCCTGGTCCAACGATCCCCGCGAGTCCCTCGGCCAGTTCCTGATCCGCGACTCGCTCGTCACCGAGGAGCAGCTGTTCAAGGCGCTGCTGCGGCAGGAGACGGAGGGACGCCTTCTCGGCGTCATCCTCGTCGCCGACGGGGCGGTATCGGAAGACGACCTGCGGCGCGCGCTGCAGCTGAAGGTCGGGGAGGCGATCTACGACCTCTTCCTGTGGCCCGAGGGGCGCTTCGAGTTCAAGGACGGCGAGCTGCCGGCGCCGGCCGGCATCGCGGTGAACCTTCCCGTGATGGGCGTGATCATGGAGGGCGCCCGCCGCCTCGACGAATGGTCGCGCATCCGCACCGTCTTCCCGAGCGCGGGCACGTCCTTCAAGACCCCGAAGGGCATCCCGGCCGAGGTCGCCGACCGCGAGGACCAGAGGTTCCTGGAGCTCGCTGCGAGCGGCCGCACGCTGGCCGCCATCTCGCTGGAGACGCGCCGGTCCGAGTTCGACACCGCGGCCCGGGCCTTCGACCTGCACCAGCGCGGGCTGCTGGCCGTCGCGCGCGTGCAGGACACGGGGCCGGTGGGCGACGCCACGACCTTGATTCGCGAGCTGCTGGGCATGGCCGCCGAGCGCTGCGCCCAGAAACGCTACGACAAGGCCATGGACGCCTACGAGCAGGTGCTGGCCATCGACCGCCTGAACCAGGACGCCAAGAAGGGCCTCATCTCGGTGTCCGAGGCGCGCACCCGGGAGCGCGCGATGCGCACCGTCCACCTCGATCAGGTTCCGGTGCTGCTCCTCGACTTCAAGGCCCTCACCATGCAGGACCTCGACGCGCAGGAAGGCTTCGTGGTCTCCCGCGTGAACGGCCAGTGGGACGTCCAGTCGATCCTGAAGCTGTGCCCGATGGCGGAGGAGGACGCGCTCATGATCTTCGCGCGGCTCCTCGAGCGCGGCGTCATCGAGCTGCGGAAGCCCTAGATCGCCTCGGGCACATCCTCTGGCAGGTCTTGGATGACCCGAGGGTAGCCGGAGGCGCGCCCCGAGCCGCGCCTCCGGCCCCTGCGGTCAGAGATCAGCCGCTATTCCCTATGGAACTGGATGTTCCCCCTGCTGATGACCCGCTGCGACCTCGCCTCGGACCGCCCACCGATCACCGTGATACCGAACTGATCGCTCCTGCCGGGCTCGCCGTTGTCTTCCACCGTCACGCTGAAGGAGCACGCCGGCAAGTTGCCGCAGATCCCGGAGAACCGGACGGTCTTCGGCGACCCGTCCGGATTGATCGCGATCACCTCAACGTTGGTGACCGGACCGTTGACGTGCAGACCGGTCACGTGGTTGAGGTAGTTGAAATGACCGGTCGCCGCCGTGCCGCCCGACCTACTTGGCTTCGCATTGAACCCGAAGGTGGCCCTGCCCGTGCCGGTGGCGTTCGGAGCGGCGTTATCCGGGTCAGGCACTGGGATCTGCCCACCGCCCGTCACCTTGATCGCGACATGCGGGAAAGGGGCGCCACCGGAGCTGCAGACGGAGACGGTGTTGTTATCCATCGTCACGGCACCCGTAAGCGCCAAGGCGCTTCCGGACACGTTGGCGCCGGTCGTGAGCGTGATGCTCGTGAGCGCGAGAATGTTCCCTACGAACTGAGTGCCTGTTCCGAGCGTTGCGGAGCTGCCGACCTGCCAAAACACGTTCACCCCGTCGCAATCTTGACCGCCATTCGCGAGGACGAACGAGTTGCTTGCGGTCGTGAGCGTGCTCGCAATCTGGAAAATCCAGGGGCCCCCGCCGTCGAGATTGAGTGTTCCCGTCAACTGCGCCGACGAATCAAAAC
>JANMPI010000103.1:0-6197 GCA_031369785.1 Acidobacteriota bacterium | reverse complement strand
TCGCGCACCGCCGACCTGGTCGAGCGAACGACGACCCTCGAGGCGTTGCGCCGGCAGTACGAGCTCGTCCTCGACTCGATCGCCGACGGGGTGCACGGGATCGACCTCGCGGGGCGGATCACGATCGAGAACAAGGTGGCGGCGCAGATGTTCGGCTGGGACGCCGGGGAGCTCGTCGGCCTCCCCGCCCACCAGACGGTGCACCACTCGCACGCCGACGGCTCTCCATACCCTATCGAGGAGTGCCCGGTGCACGACACCCTGCGCGACGGCGCGATCCGCCGCGTCTCGGAGGACGTCTTCTGGCGCAAGGACGGGAGCCCCCTTCCCGTCGAGTACCTTGTCGCGCCCATGCGCGACGGCGCGGGAGGGATCGCCGGGGTCGTGGTCACCTTCCGGGACACCACGGCGCGGCTCGCCGCGGAGCGCCAGCGGCGCGAGAGCGAGGAGCAGTATCGCCTGCTCTTCGATAGCAATCCCCACCCCATGTACGTTCTCGACACCGGGACCCTGGCCTTCCTGGCCGTCAACGAAGCCGCGGTGAAGCACTACGGCTATTCCCGGCAAGAGCTCCTCGGCATGTCGATCGGGGACCTCGGTCCGCCCGAGGCGGTCCCCGCGCTCGTCGATTTGATACGCACGGTCCCGACCGACACCGCCTCCTCCGCGAACCTCGGGGTGTGCGCGCATCGGAGGAAGGGCGACCTGGTCACGCAGATGGACATCGCGTGCAGCCGGCTCCGCTTCGAGGGGCACGACGCCCTCCTCTGCCTCGCGATCGACGTCACGGAGAAGCAGAACCTGCACGCGCAGCTCCTTCAGTCCCAGAAGATGGAATCGGTGGGCCGGCTGGCGGGGGGCGTCGCCCACGATTTCAACAACCTGCTCGGGGTCATCCTCGGCTATGGAGCGATGCTGCTCGGCAAGGTGGAGCCCGGGCCGAACCGGGCCAAGCTGGAGCAGATCGTGAAGGCCGGAGAGCGGGCCGCGGGGCTGACCCGGCAGCTCCTGGCCTTCAGCCGCAAGCAGGTGCTCCAGCCCAGGGTTCTCGACCTGAACGACCTCGTGGTGGACATGGAGAAAATGCTCCGGCGCCTGATCGGCGAAGACATCCAGCTGATCACGGTTCTGGATGGGATCGGCAACGTGAGGGCCGACGCCGGGCAGATCGAACAGGTGCTCATGAACCTGGTCGTCAACGCCCGGGATGCCATGCCCCGAGGCGGCCGGCTCACCATCCAGACTTCGAGCGTCGTGCTCGACGAGGCCTACGCGGCCGAGCGCGCGGACGTCCGCCCCGGCCGCTGCGTGATGCTGGCGGTCAGCGACACCGGACACGGGATGACGCCTGAAACCCAGCGCAAGATCTTCGAACCATTCTTCACCACCAAGGGGCCGACGGAGGGTACGGGCCTCGGCCTGGCCACTTCGGATGGGATCATCAGGCAGAGCGGGGGCCACATCGCGGTGGACAGCGAGCCGGGTCACGGCTCGACGTTCCGGGTCTATCTTCCGAGGGTCGATGAGCAGGTGGTGCAGCACGTGGCGCCGTCGGGGCTGCAGCCAGCCTGCACCGGAACCATCCTGCTCGCCGAGGACGAGCCGGCCCTGCGCGCGCTGACGCGGGAGATCCTGGAGGAGTATGGGTACGTCGTCATCGAAGCGGGGTCGGGGGACGGAGCGCTCCGGCGCGCGGCCGAGCATGCGGGGCCGATCGACCTGCTGCTGACGGACGTCGTGATGCCGCGCATGAGCGGGCGCGAGCTGGCCGATCGCCTGGCGCGGCTGCGCCCGGGGCTGAAAGTGATGTTCATGTCGGGGTACACGGACGACGCCGTCGTACGCCACGGCGTGCTGACCCCGACCGCCGCCTTCATCCAGAAGCCGTTCGGCCCCGAGTCGCTCCTCGCAAAGGTCCGCGAGGTCCTGGAGCAGTAGAGGGGCGCCCTAGACCGCCACCTTCACCCACCGCCGGCTGTTCGCCGCGCGCTCGATCGCGTCCAGCACGGCCTGGTTCCGGACCCCGTCCTCGAAGCTGGGGCGCGGCACCTTCTTCTTGTCCATCGCCTGCAGCAGGTCGAACACCGTGTGAATGAACGTGTGCTCGTATCCGATGATGTGGCCCGGCGGCCACCAGGCCTGGATGTACGGGTGCTCGCGCTCGGTGACGAGGATGCGCCGGAACCCCTGCTCGCCGCGAGCCTCGTCATTGAAGAACACCTCGAGCTCGTTCATCCGCTCCAGGTCGAAGGCGAGGCTGCCTTCGCTGCCGTTGATTTCGAAGCGGTTGTAATTGCGCCGCCCCGGGGCCATCCGGCTGGCCTCGATCGACCCGAGGGCGCCGTTCGCGAACCGGACGAGCGCGATCGCGGCGTCGTCCACCGTCACCGCGCCGGTCTTCTTCGGGTCGCCGGGGAGGGGACGCCGCTTGATGAACGTCTCCAGCGCGCCGGCCACGTCCGTGATCTCGCCGACCAGGAACCGCGCGAGGTCGACCGAATGCGACGCCAGATCGCCGAGCGCCCCTGAGCCCGCGAGGTTCTTCTGCAGGCGCCACAGCAACGGAAACTCCGGGTCGACGATCCAGTCCTGCAGGTACGTCGCGCGGTAGTGGCGGATCTTGCCCAGGCGGCCGGTGGCGATGAGGCGCGCCGCCACCTGCACCGCGGGAATCCGCCGGTAGTTGTGGCAGACCATGTGGATGACGCCCGCCTTCGTCACCGCCGCCAGCATCGCCTTCGCTTCCTTCAGCGTGTTCGCGAGCGGCTTCTCGCAGAAGACCGCCTTGCCCGCGCGGGCGGCGGCGATCGCGATCTCGGCGTGGCTGTCTCCCGGCGTGCTCACGTCCACGAGGTCGATGTCGTCGCGCTCCACGACCTCGCGCCAGTCCGTCGCCGTCTCCTCCCACCCGAGGGTACGCGCCGCCGCCTTGACGGCGCGCGCGTCGCGGCCGCACAGCACCTTCATCCGCGGCGTGAGGCGCGGCTGGAAGAAAGGCACCACCTGCCGATAGGCGTTGCTGTGCGCCTTGCCCATGAATGAATAGCCGATGAGGGCGACGTTAATGTCCGGCACGCGCTATTTCCGCCGGGGGCGCGGGGCCAGCTTCGGATCGAATGCGCGCACGTACGCGGCCAGCGCGCGCGCCTCCGCCGGCGTGACCTTGGCCTTGAAGGGCAGCATGGCCGTCCCCGGCGCGCCGTTGGTGATGACGGCGGCCACCTGCGCCGGCGTGCTCCCGTGCTTCCACACGCCGTCCGCGAAGTTCATGGGCTCGAGTGGCGAGTTGCCGTCGACCATGTGGCAGACCTGGCAATGCTTCTTGTACACGTCGGCCACCGGGACCTTTTCCGGGGTGGCCGCAACAACGGCCAGGAGCGTCGCAGCGAGGATCATCCCCAAACGCTAGCCGCGCCAAAGGGGCGCGTCAAGGACGCGGTTTGGGTATGATCCACGCGCAAGAGGAGGTCGCATGCTCAAGGGTGTCGCGTGGCGGCTCAGCGTGATGATGTTCCTGGAGTACGTGATCTGGGGCTCGTGGCTGCCCCTGCTCTCGCTCTATCTCACCCGCTCGCTGCATCTCACCGGCTCCGAGATCGGCTGGATCTTCGCGACCCAGGCCATCGCGTCGGTCACCGCGCTATTCGTGAGCGGCCAGATCGCCGATCGCTACCTGCGCACGGACCGTTTCCTCGCGCTCAGCCACCTGGTGGGCGGCCTGGCCATGTTCGCGCTCGCGTACCAGCGCACGTTCTGGTCGTTCTTCTTCATCATGCTCGTCTACTCCCTGGCCTACGTCCCGACGCTGTCGCTCACGAACTCCATCTGCTTCCATCATCTGAAGGACGCGCAGAAGGAGTTCGGCCGCGTGCGCCTGTGGGGCACCATCGGGTGGATCGCCGCCAGCTGGCCGTTCGTGTTCCTCCTGAAGGGCAAGGAAGGGCCGGCCATGGATGCCGCGCTGGGCAGCATCTTCGTGGTCGCCGGCCTCGCGTCCCTGGCCCTCGCCGCGTTCTCGCTGATGTTGCCGGCGACCCCGCCTTCGACGCAGGTCGCGGAGAAGAGCGCCACCTTTGCCGCGATCAAGCTCCTGGCCGTCCCGAGCATCGCGGTGCTGTTCGTGGTGACCTTCCTCGACGCGGTCGTGCACCAGTGCTACTTCTTCTGGACCGGCCCCTTCCTCTCCGCGATCGGCCTGCACGAGAACATGATCATGCCTGCGATGAGCATCGGGCAGATCTCGGAGATCGCCACCATGGGCGCGCTCGGGTACTTCCTGAAGCGGCTGGGCTGGCGGCGGATCATGGTCTTCGGAATTCTCGGCCACGTGATCCGCTTCGCGATCTACGCGCTCGGCGGGCCGCTGTGGCTCGTCATCGTCAGCAACGTCGTCCATGGCTTCTGCTACGCGTTCTTCTTCGCCTCGATCTACATCTTCGTGGACGAGAAGTTCCCGCGTGACTCGCGCGCCAGCGCCCAGAGCCTCTTCAACTTCCTGATCCTCGGCGCCGGCCCCTTCTTCGGGAACCTGCTCTGGGGCAAGCTCGGCGACGTCTACCGCACCGCGGACGGCGTCGACTTCTCGCGGCTGTTCCTGGTGCCCGCGGGAATCGGGCTCGTGGCCGCGGTCATTTTGTTCATCGGCTTCCATCCCGACCGCGCGGTGCCGGCGGCGACCGCGAAGGCCGCATGAAGCGCGCATCCCTCACCGCGGCGGTCGCGATCCTGTGGCTCGGGCGCGCGTTCGCGCAGACACCCACGCCGGCGCCCCCGCTGTACCCGGACTATCCGAGCGAGACGCCCGCCACCCTCGCGCCCGCGACCTTCGGCTTCGACTACGTCCAGCGCGAAGCGATGATTCCCATGCGCGACGGGGTCAAGCTGCACACCGTGATCCTGGTGCCCGCGGGCGCGAGCCACGCCCCGATCCTTCTCACCCGCACTCCGTACGACGCGTCGGCGCTCACGAGCCACGCCCGTAGCGCGCACCTGGGGCCGATCCTCTCCGGCTACGACAACGCCACCGACGTCATCGTGGAGGGCGGCTACATCCGTGTCGTCCAGGACATCCGCGGCAAGCACGGGTCCGAGGGCGACTACGTGATGAACCGCCCGCTGCACGGCCCCCAGAACCCGACTCCCGTGGACCACGCGACCGACACCTGGGACACCATCGACTGGCTGATCAAGAACGTGCCCGAGACCAATGGCAAGGTCGGCATCCTCGGCATCTCCTACGACGGCTTCCTGCCCCTGACGGCGCTCGTGAACCCGCATCCCGCGCTCAAGGTGTCGGTGCCGATGAACCCGATGGTCGACGGCTGGATGGGCGACGACTGGTTCCACAACGGCGCCTTCCGCCAGCTGGGCATGGCCTACATCTACGAGCAGCAGGCGACGCGCGACAACAAGGCGCGGTGGTGGACGACCCACTTCGACGAGTACGACGTCTTCATGGCCGCGGGATCGGCGGGCGAGCTGGGCCGGCGCCACGGCGCCGAACAGGTCGGCTTCTGGCGCAAGATCCTCGCCCACCCGACCTACGACGCGTTCTGGCGCGACCAGGCCATGGACAAGATCCTCGCCGCGCAGCCCCTGAAGGTGCCGGTGATGCTGGTGCACAGCCTGTGGGACCAGGAGGACATCTACGGCGCGCCCGCGGTCTACAAGGCCATCGAGCCCCTGGACACCGCCAACGACAAGGTCTTTCTCGTCCTGGGCCCGTGGCACCACGGGCAGGAGATCCTGGAGGGCAGCGCGCTGGGGGCGATCCAGTTCGGCAGCGACACGGCACTCCAGTTCCGCCGCGAGGTCCTGCGTCCCTTCCTCGACCAGTACCTGAAGGACGGCGCGCCCAAGGCGGACGTCTCGCCGGTCACCGCCTTCGAGACGGGGACCAACACGTGGCGCCATCTCACCGCCTGGCCGTCCGGGTGCGCGAGCGGCTGCGCGCCGAAGCCGACGCCGCTGCATCTCGTCGCGGGGCTGAGGCTCGACTTCGCGGCCCCCAAGGCCGGAGACGCCGCCTACGACGAGTACGTGTCGGACCCGGCCAAGCCCGTGCCCTTCCGCCGCCGGCCCATCCAGCCCGTCGGCTACGACAACGGGTTGACGTGGCCGCTGTGGCTGGTCGACGACCAGCGCGAGGCGTCGGGCCGCACGGACGTCCTCGTCTTCACGTCCGACGTGTTGACCGC
>JANMPI010000081.1:0-33049 GCA_031369785.1 Acidobacteriota bacterium | reverse complement strand
GGCTTCGCCATGGCGGCAGCTCCGGGCGGATTGTACGCCCGCAGGGCTACTTCGGCTCGACGAGAAAGGCCGGCACCTGGCCCCCGCCGGACGTGACGTTGGCCAGCGACGTCCCGGACAGCCGGGTGAGGAACCCCTCGACCTCGCCGTTGAACATGTAGGGATCGAGGTCGACCACGAGATCGCGGAACGTGAGGCCGGAGGCGCCGATCTCCGGGAACGGCTGCCGCTGGAGATGCACCTTGTCCTGCACGACGTACGACGCGGCGAGGGCGCCCCCCAAGGCCTCGTCCCACTCCGCTTGCGACATCTCCCAGCCGATGTGCACGCCCTTGCCTCCGTACTCGTCGTTGGGCTTCATCACCAGCCCGTCGCGGTGGCCGCGAATGTACGGGACGAGGTCGACCTCCTGACCGGCGCGCGTGGTCCGGCCCTCGCGCACGCGCCGCGTCCACGGGACGTGGGACGAGATGGCGGCCCGCTCCTCGGCGGTGAAGAGGTGTTGCAGCGTGTCGTCGGTGAGCACGGCGAAGATCGCCTTCTTGTGGATGGGCTTGCAGCGGAACGGATTGACCATCGTCACCGCGCGGTCCTTCGCGGCCTGGAGGAGCGGCTGCAGCTCGTTCACCCGTTCGAGGAATTCGTTCACGAGCAGGCGCTTGTAGACGATGTCGATGGCGCGCCCGTCGTGGCGCAGGCGGCCGCCCTCGTAGGTGAGCTGGCGCGGGTCGCAGACGAGCGACGGGTAGCCCTGGGACTCGAAGAACTCGCGGAAGAGATGGTGCTCGATGCGCGTCGGCACCTCGTCGTAATCCACGATGGCGATGGTCGGCTTCGGCACCTTTCCGCCCGCCTCGCGGTAGCACCCTTCGAGGGTGGTGAGCATGCGGTCGCGGGCGTGGAAGCGCGTCAGCCGCCAGCGCTCCTGGAACTTCTTCATGACCGGCAGATCCAGGAAGACCTCGGCCAACACCTCGTCGTAGGCCGCGCCCGCGGGACTCTCGGCGTTCAACTCGACGAACCGATAGGCGTCGGTGGTGACGAAGGAATCGAGGCGCGAGGTGGGGGAGCTCCGTGCGTAGCCGGGATCGATGCGCACCAGCTCGCGCTCCTCCGGCGTGAGGTCCACGCGGTCCCACAAGTCCTCGCCGAGGCGGGCCTCCACTTTCTCGATGGCCTTGAAGATGCCCCGGCACACGCCGCGGATCTCGTCGTAGAGGGCGGGGGAGATGAAGTTCGGGCGCGGAAAGGGGCAGAGCACGCGGGACCCGCCGAACGTCATCCGCGCCGCGCGCATGCGGTCGAGGAAACGCTGCTCGAGGTCCCGCGCGAGCGGCGTGTCCTTCTCGATGAGGCGGTGGTAGTCCTCGATCGCATGCGTGGTGAGCGGGTCCATGGCCGCCATTGTACGCCGTCCTCCTTTGGTGACGCCCGCCAAGTGGTGTGCCCGTAAGTCATTGGAGGATGTGGATCGGAGTTGGCATTGCTCTTGCTCCTACACTCCCCGGGACGCTTTTCGCGACCCATTCGCACCGAGGAGGGCACATGAGGCTTCATCCAGTGGCACTGGCCGCTACGGTCGTGTTGAGCGCCGGCTTCGCGTCTGCGCAGGATCGCGCGGGCCGGTTCAACCAGCGCGACGGCAATGGCGACGGACTGCTGAGCCGGGAGGAGTACACCTCGACCGGCGGCCACCCGGGGAACTTCCGCGCCCTCGACGCGAACGGCGACGGCTTGCTCACTCGCGACGAGTTCGTCGGCCGCGAGGGCGTCGTGGAGGACCAGGCGTACGAGGGCCGGGCGGAGTCGAGGAAGATCGATCCCCGCGATGCGGACGACCGGTATCCGAGCGACCCCAACGTCCTCACCAAGAGCGGATTCCGGAAGATCGACCGCAACGGTGACGCCGTGCTCACCAAGCGCGAGTGGGACGGCGATTCGAACTCGTTCCGCCGCCTCGACGCGAACAATGACGGTTATGTGAGCGCGGCCGAGTACAACCGGTCGTCCGCGATCATCGGCAGTACCGGCGCGACGGCTCCGCTCGACAACTTCCGCGCCAAGGACGGCGACCGCAACGGGATGCTCTCGCGCGAGGAATACGGCGAGCAGCGCTCGTTCGACCGCGTCGACCGCAACCGCGACGGCTGGATCAGCGCCGACGAGTTCGTGAACCCGCCTCCCGCGCCCGGCCCCGGCTCCATGGAGTACGAGTTCCAGGCCCGCGACCGGAACCGGGATGGCATGCTGTCGAGCGACGAGATGGGAGATCGCATGTTCTACCGCGCCGACGGCAACCGCGACGGCTACGTGAGCTACGACGAATTCCGGGCCGCGCAGGGTGCCGCAACGTCGCGCCGCCGCCGTTATTGAGGCCGGCCGGCGCATATTCTTCTCATAGGAGGGACACCATGAAGACTTCGATGACTTTTGCCGTCGCGGCCTGCGCCGCGCTTTCCGTGGCCTCGGCCTCGGCCCAGGATCGCGCGGCCCGATTCGTCGAGCGCGATCGCAACCGCGACGGGGTCCTGAGCCTCGAGGAGTACACGGCGACGGGCGGCCATCCCGGCAACTTCACGGCCCTGGACGCGAACCGCGACGGCGTGCTGAGCCGCGGGGAGTTCGTGAACCGCAGCAGCGTCGTGGTCGAGGACGACGTGGCGGACGGGCAGATCCAGGGGGCTGGCGTCGGATCCGCGGGGGCGACGTACGAGAACTTCCGCGTCAAGGACCGGAACGGAGACGGCCTGCTGACCCGCGGCGAGTACGACGACCCGCTGACCTTCGATCGCGTCGACCGCAACGACGACAACCGCATCAGCTTCGACGAGTTCCTGAATCCCGCGCCGGCGACGACGCGCCAGGAAAAGTACGTCCAGCTCGACCGTAATCGTGACGGGGTCATCTCCCGCGGCGAGTGGACGGCCGACGCCGGCGTCTTCCATCTCTCCGACCGCAACGGCGACGGTGTGGTCACCCTCCGCGAGTACCTCGCGACTCCGGTGGTCACGGACACCCGCGAGCTCCGCTTCGACCAGCTCGACGCCGACAATGACGGAATGATCGACCGGCGCGAATGGCCGGCGGGCGAGAGCATCGCCTTCGACGCCGCCGACCGCAACGACGACGGTGTGGTCAGCCGGTGGGAGTTCGACAACATGGCCGCGGCGCGAACGCCGGCGCCGCCGCAGATGACCTTCGACGAGATGGACCACAACGACGACGGCGTGGTCAACCGCTGGGAGTGGCACGCGGACGCCGCGACGTTCGACCGCATGGATCGCAACCAGGACGGTGTCGTGACCATCCGCGAGTTCCAGGCTCCCCTGGCCGCCGTCGACACCCGCGGCACGCGCTTCCGCGAGCTCGACCGTAACCGCGACCGGATCATCTCCCGCGCGGAATGGATGGCGGACCGCGAGACGTTCGCGATCCTCGACCGCAACCGCGACAGCGCCCTCACCATGGCCGAGTACATGGACACCCGCGCGCTGCAGCAGCGGTTCGGCTGGCTGGACGACGACCGTGACGGAGCCCTGGACCGCGACGAGTGGACGGGCACGCCGGCGACGTTCCGCGTCCTGGATCGCAACCGCGACGGTCGCGTCACGCTGGACGAGTTCGTCAGCTGAAGGAGAATCGCCGTATGAGCATCAGGCTGGCCGTAACGATGGTGGCCGTGGCGGCGCTTGCCGCCGCGGCCCCCGTCGTCCGTGGCGACGAGGACAAGGCCGGGCAACGCAAGGGCGACAAGGGGCACGGCCGGCACGGGGACCCCTCCGACGACGCCATCGCGCCGAGCCGCGACACCAAGTTCCGCGACTGGGACAAGGACGGCAACGGCTCCCTGTCGCGCGAGGAGTACCCGGGCCATCCCGGCAACTTCCGCGCCCTCGACACCGACAACGACGGCAGCCTGAGCGTCGAGGAGTTCCACCATCGCTCGGGGCCGGGCGCACCCCCCGACGCGCGCGCCGATGGGGCCGCGGTGCGCGATTCGCAGTGGCGGGCGGCGCGGGACGAGGAGTTCCGCCGCTTCGACGGCGACGACGACGGCGTCCTCACCCGCGGTGAATGGCGCGGCCGGCCGTCGGCCTTCGACGGCATGGATGCCGACCGGAACGGCGTCGTCACCCGCGACGAGTACGCACGCGGCGCCGGGCGTGCCCGGCTGGTCAAGTAGGACTCCCGCGGGCACGGTTTCGATGTAGCCTTTCGCCATGGTCGAACTGCGAGAGCCGCTCGACGACCTGATCGCCCCGCCGGCCCGCTTCACCTCCGGAACGAAGTTTCCGCGGGCCAAGGAGATCCGTCTCTACGACACGACGCTGCGGGACGGGGAGCAGACTCCCGGCGTCGCCTTCACCCCCGAGCAGAAGTTCGAGATGGCGTGCCTGCTGTCGGACGCGGGCGTGCACATCATCGACATGGGCTTTCCGTCCGCGGCG
This sequence comes from Acidobacteriota bacterium, assembly GCA_031369785.1. GTDB lineage: Bacteria > Acidobacteriota > Vicinamibacteria > Fen-336 > Fen-336 > JANMPI01. Next base: position 28,601 of record JANMPI010000081.1, on the reverse strand, counting down.
CCTTCGGAGCGCCGCGCGCTCGAGCTGATCCTGCAGGGGAAGAAGAGCGGGCGCATCCGCAAGGACCTCGAGGTCATCGTGATGTGCCGGTCGAACGCCCGGGACATCGACATCACGCTCGACACCCTGAAGCGCATGGGCGCTTCGCCTGCCGACTGCACGTTCTTCATCTTCACGTCGGGCTCCGACCTCCACCTGAAATACAAGATCGGCAAGACGCTGCTGCAGCTGGAGGGGCGGCCCGCGGAGGAATGGCTCGACCTGCCGGTCTCGTTCTACCGCAAGGCCAACATCCGGATGGCCGAAGGCGCGATCCGGCACGCGCGGAGCCGCGGAGTGCAGGAGATCGAGTTCGGCGGCGAGGACGGGTCGCGGGCCGACGTCCAGTACCTGATCGAGCTCGCGCGAGCGTGCTACGACGCGGGCGGGACGCGGTACTCGTTCCCGGACACGGTGGGGTTTTTCGCGCCGGAGGGCGTCGACTACTACATCCCGAAGCTGGTGGCCGCGTTCCCCGACAAGCCGCTGGTCATCCATTTCCACAACGACTTCGGCCTCGGCGCCTACAACACCGTGCGCGCGCTCCACCACGGCGCCACGATCCCGACCTGCACCGTGAACGGGCTCGGCGAGCGCGCGGGCAATGCGCCGCTGCACACCACGGTGATGATGCTGAAGGAGCTGTACGGCATCGCGATTCCCGGCTTCCGCTACGACATGCTGTGGGACCTGCGCCGCAAGGTCGAGGAGTACAGCGGCATCATGGTCGGCGCGTCGGAGCCGATCATCGGCCACAACGTCTTCAGCCACGAGACGGGGATCCACACCGCGGGGATGATGATCCACCCCGCGATCTACCAGGTGATCGAGCCCGACGCGGTGGGCGGGAAGCTCCGCTTCCTGTTCGGCAAGCACTCGGGGGCGATGGCCATCGAGGCCGTGCTCGCCCAGCACACCGAGGAGCTGCGCGCAGGCGGGGTCGAGGTCACGCCCGATCTCGTGCAGCTGCTGCTGCGCCTCGTGAAGGAAGTGCGCGAGAAGAAGGCGCTCGTGTCCCAGCACCTGGACGGCGTGCGGAACTACTACAACCACCTCGAGAGGCTGGGGCTCACCGAGCAGGACCTCGTGGCGTACGCGCTGGTGCTCGGCCGCAAAGCCGAGCCGGGCTCCTGACCGCAGCCGGTTCCCCGGGGCCGGTCCTCGATCTTCGTGTCCGCTGGCGCGCGGGGCAGGTCCTCCTCGCCCTGGCCGGCCTGGTTGCCGTTCTGGCCGCCTTCCGCCCTCTCGCGCCGGGCGCTGCGCCCTGGCTGCGCCTCGTCACCCTCACGCTGCTCGCCGCGGGGGTCGTGGCCGCGGCGCTCCTCGCCATGCTGCGTGGGCGCGGCGCGGCGGAGCCACTCGCGCTCTATGCGTTCCTGCTCCTCGCCATCGACGCGTTCGGGCAGCTGCTGAGCCCGCTGGGCTGGCCGGTGTGGCCGGCGGTGGCGCTGGTGCTGGCCGCGATCGCGGTGGCGGAGCCTCCCGGGATCGCCTTTGCCGCCTCCGCCCTCGCGTCCGCCCTGCAGGTGCTGGGCGCAGCGGCGGGCGGATTCACGAACTGGAAGACCGCCGTCGCGGCATCCCTCGGCTACGCCGCGCTCGTCTTTGCCGTGCACTTGGCGCAGCGGATCGAGAAGGCGCGGCTCGCCTCCGCCCGCGCCGAGCTCGCCCGGCTGCGTCACGGGATCGACGAGCTCGAGGACGCGGGCCCCGGCGCGCATCCTCCGGCGGGGCCGGCGGGCCTCGCGCTCCGCGACGTGTCCGAGGATGCCCGTCGCGCGCGGCGCGTCGACCGTGCCGCCGAGCTCGACGTTGCCCTCGGGCGGGTGGTCGCGCTGGCCCGCCGCTCGCTGGGCGCGCACGCGGTCGGCTACTTCGATTTCAATCGCGCGGAGGAGAAGGCCTTCCTGCGCGCGGCGGACGGGCCCGCGGCGCTCCTCCGCGATACGGTGGCCCCGCTGCGCTCCGATCCCTTCGCGTTCGTCCTCGACCGCGGGCAGAGCTTCTACGCCACCGACTTCGAGCGCCTGCTGTGGCGCCTCCCCTACTACCGCGGCCAGGTGAAGGTCGGGACCCTGCTCGCGGTGCCGGTCCGGCTGGCCGAAATCGTGCGCGGCGTGCTCGTCGCCGATCGCCTCGAGATCCAGGCCTTCACGGGTGAAGAGCCGCCGCTCCTCGAAGCCTTCGCGGAGCTGGTGGCGGAGACGATCCGCACCACGACCGCCTCCGATCGCCGCGAGGAGATGGGCACCGAGTTCAAGGCCGTCTACGAGGTCTCGCGGCAGATGGCGGGCCTCAGCGAGGTCGACAAGGTGCGGCAGCGCCTGCTCGCCAGCGCACGGGAGCTCCTGGCGCCGGAAGGCGGCGCGGTGGTGACCGTGAACTCGACCGGCACCGCGTACTCGGTCGACAACTCGCTGGGCTGGGTCAAGGAGGGCGAGTTCGAGGGACGGCAGGTAGCGCTTCTCGAGGAGACGTGGACGGCGTGGCTGCTGAAGCAGGAGGATCCCGCGGTCCTCCTCGACGATCTCCACGGCGGGACGAAGCGGCGTCCGATCCTCGTGCTCGACGAGGGATCGGGTCGCGCGGAATCGATCCTTGCCGTGGCCCTGCGATCGAGCAACGAGGTGCTGGGCGCGATCGTGCTTACCGGCAAGCGGGGCGCCTTCGACTCCACCGGCCAGCGCGTGCTGACCGTCCTCGCCAACCAGGCCGCGGGCGCGCTCCGCGTCGGCCAGCTGCTGCAGCAGGCCAAGGATACCGCGCTCCGCGACGGGCTCACCGGCCTCTACAACCGACGCGCGTTCGACGAGCACCTGAAGCAGGCCATCGGCCGCGAGGGACGGCAGGAGGGCGGGAAGTTCGCGCTCCTGCTCCTCGACATCGATCATTTCAAGAAGCTGAACGACACCTACGGACATCCCGCGGGCGACGCCGCGCTGCGCCACACCGCGTCGCTGCTGCACGGGCACCTGCGCTCCGCGGACCAGGACGCGCGCTTCGGCGGCGAGGAGTTCGCGGTCATCGTCGCCGGCGCGGGAGAGGCGGGCGCCTCGAACATGGCCGAGCGCATCCGCCACGGCATCGAGAAGGGGCAGGTCATCTTCGATGGGGCGCGGCTCGCGGTGACGGTGAGCATCGGCGTCGCGGTGTGGCCGCGCGACGGCGCGTCGGGTCCCGAGCTCGTGGTGGCCGCCGACCGCGCGCTCTACGCCGCCAAGCAGGCGGGGCGGAACCGCGTCGTGGTGGCCGCGCCGGGCGTTCCCACGTCTTGAACGCGTGCGTGACCGCCCCCGCTGCGGCCCGGGCGCACTATGATCGATGAGGATGCGCATCCGCGTCGTCACGTACAACATTCACCGCGGCAAGGGGCTCGACGGCCGGGTGAAGCCGGCCCGCATCGCGGAGGTCCTGGGCGAGATCGACGCCGACGTGATCGCCCTCCAGGAAGTCGTCTGCGGCACGGAGGCCGGCGGGGAGGCCGATCAGGGCCGGTTCGTCGCCGAGGCGCTCGGCTTCAACTTCCAGCTCGGCGAGAACCGCAAGCTGAATGGGGCGGCCTACGGGAACGTGGCCTTGAGCCGGTTCCCGCTGCGGGCGGTCACCAACCACGACCTGAGCATCGAGGGCTACGAGCGCCGCGGCGCGCTGCACACCGACGTCGCGCTCACCGACGCCGAGGTCCTCCACGTCTTCAACATCCACCTCGGGACGGCGTTTCTCGAGCGCCGCCACCAGGCCCGGCGGCTGAGCGAGCGCAAGACGGGGCTGCTGCACAACGAGGAGCTCAAGGGGCCGAAGATCGTTCTCGGCGACTTCAACGAGTGGACCCAGGGGCTCGCCACCCAGATGCTGGGCTCGCACCTGAAGAGCGTGGACATCCGGAAGTACCTCGGCCGTTCGAAGACCTACCCCGCCTTCATGCCCGTGATGCACCTCGACCACATCTACTACGACGGGCCGCTCGAGCTGCTGGGCCTTCGGCTGCATCGCACGCGCAAGGCGATCATGGCTTCCGACCATCTGCCGCTGGTCGCCGAGTTCGAGCACACGGGCCTGGCCGAGAAGGGCGACGTGGTCCGGGGCGCGACCCGGCCGCCGATTCCGACCCCGAGCTAGGCCTTCGGCGCGGCCTCGGCCTTGGGCGCCTTGCGCGAGGCCAGCAACCGCACGCCGGCGACGGACAGCCCCAGGAGGAGGACGCCGATGGCGATCGTCTCGGGATGGACGTGGAGTACGGCGTCGGCGTGGGCCAGGAGCGTCGGAGTCATGAGTCCTCCAGGAAGGTGACGACTACAATGGACCGATGGTAACCGTTCCCGGCGTCGCGGTGGGCGCGCCGCTCCGTGATGGGGCCGCCGCCCAAGGCGCGCTCGAGCAGGCCCTCGCGTCCTCCCCCGCGATGCTGATCGCGTTCTCCGGCGGAGTCGATTCCGCCGTGCTCACCGCCGTCGCGCACCGCGTGCTCGGCGACCGCGTCGCCGCGTTCACCGCCGATTCGCCGTCGATGCCGCGGCGGGAGCTGCGCCGCGCCCGGGCACTCGCGGCGTCCATCGGGGTCGCCCACGTCGTCCGCCCCACCTCCGAGATGACCCTCGACGCCTACCGGGACAACGACCGCAATCGCTGCTACTGGTGCAAGCACACCCTTTTCGACGTGTGCGAGAGCGTGGCCCGCGAGCTCGGCTTCGCCGCCGTCGCCTACGGGTACACCGCGGACGATGTCGGCGAGCACCGCCCCGGCCATCGGGCGGCCACCGAGTTCGGCGTGCGCGCGCCGCTCCTCGACGCCGGCCTGCGAAAGGCCGAGATCCGGGCGGTGGCCCGGGAGCTCGGCCTCGAGGTGTGGGACAAGCCCGCCGCTCCGTGCCTGTCGTCGAGGATCCCGTACGGCTCCGAGGTCTCGCCGGAGAAGCTGTCGCGCATCGAGGCGATCGAGGATCTGCTGGACGAGATGGGCTTCCGCATCTTCCGCGCGCGCTTCGACGGCCGCGAGATGCGGATCGAGGTCGACGCGCCGGAGATCCCGCGCGCGGCGTCAGCGGAGGTGCGGGGGAAGCTGCTGGCGCTCGCCCGGGAGATCGGCGTGCCGCTGCTGACCATCGACCTCGAGGGTTTCCGGTCCGGCAAGCTCAATACCATCGCGTGACACTTCGCGAACTGCTGGAGCGGGTCGCCCGCGGGGAGACGGCGCCCGGCGAGGCGGAGGAGTTCCTGTCCGGCTACGGCTTCGTCGCCCTCGGCCACCAGCGGTTCGACACCCACCGCGAGCGGCGGACGGCGATCCCCGAGGTCGTGCTCGGCCTCACCAAGGACGTGGCCCAGCTGGCGGAGATCATCGGCCATTTCGCGGGCGAGAGCCTTCCGCTGCTGGTGACACGCGTCGATCCGGAAAAGGCGGCCGCGCTCACCGCGCGCTTTCCGGATCTCGTCCATCGGCCGGAGGCCCGCGTCCTGCGCCTCGGCCGGTCGTCGCGCGCGGCGCGCGGCACCGTCGCCCTCGTCACCGCGGGCTCCTCCGACCAGCCGGTGGCCGAGGAAGCGGCGGCCACCCTCGACTTCTTCCAGGTGACGACGGTGCGCGCCTACGACTGCGGGGTGGCTGGCCTGCACCGGCTCTACGCGCAGGGGGATGCGATCGCGGCCGCCGACGTCATCGTCGCCGTCGCGGGGATGGAAGGCGCTCTCGCGTCCGTGATCGCGGGCCTCTTCCCGAGGCCGGTGGTCGCGGTGCCGACGAGCGTCGGCTACGGCGCGAGCTTCGGGGGCCTGTCCGCGCTCCTCGCCATGATGAACTCCTGCGCGCCCGGCGTTACCGTGGTGAACATCGACAACGGCTTCGGCGCGGCCGTCGCCGCGGCCTCGATCCTGCGCGTCGGCGAGGCGCGCGGGACGTGAAGGTCCTGTTCCTCGGCGGCACCGGCAACATCAGCGCCGCGTGCGTCGCGCGCTGCCTCGAGCTCGGGCACGAGGTGACGGTGCTGACCCGCGGCCGCCGCGACGTGCCGGACCGCGTGGCCGCCGTCGTCGGCGAGCGGGACGATCCCGCGGCCCTCCGCGGTCTGGCGAAGAGCACGCGCTTCGATTGCGTCGTCGACTTCCTCGCCTATCGGCCGGCGCAGGTGGAGGCCGCGATCGAGGCCTTCGCCGGACGGACCGGCCAGTACGTGTTCATCAGCTCCGCCAGCGCTTACGCGAAGCCCGTGGCCCACTACCTCATCACCGAGGAGACGCCGCTGGCCAATCCCTTCTGGGAATACGCGCGGCAGAAGATCGCCTGCGAGCAGAGACTGCGCGCGGAGACGGGGCTGGCCGTCACCATCGTGCGCCCGTCGTACACCTACGGGCCCTCGTGGATTCCGTCGGGCTTCGGCGGGCAGGACTACACGGTGGTCGACCGCCTGCGGCGCGGGCTTCCCATCGTCGTGCACGGCGACGGCAGCGCGCTCTGGGTGATGACCGCCGCCTCTGATTTCGCGGCCGGGCTGTGCGGCCTCCTCGGCCTCGAGTCGGCGGTGGGCGAGGCGTTCCACATCACGAGCGACGAGGTCCTCGACTGGAACGCCATCTACGGCGCGATCGCTCACGCGGCCGGGGTGGAGGCCCAGCTCGTGCACGTCCCCACCGACGTCATTGCCGCGCTCGATCCCGACGGCGCGGGAAGCCTGCGCGGGGACAAGGCGTGGAGCGTCGTCTTCGACAACAGCAAGATCAGGCGCTTCGTTCCCGGCTATCGCGCGCGCGTCACGTTCGCGGAGGGCATGGCGCGCTCCGTCGGGTGGTATGACTCCGACGCGTCGCGGCGCACGGTGAGCGCGGCGGCCAACGAACGCATCGACCGCGTGATCGCCGTGCAGCGCAAGGCGCTGGACGGCGCGCGCGAGGGGTAGTCGACTTCAGCCCGAGCCCTGGTCCGACCTCTCGGCGGCGGCGGCGGCGATGGCCAGCACTTCGCGCAGGGGGCGGTTCAAGCGGCGGGCGATGGCGGCGCAGGACTCGAACTCCGGGGCGCAGGTGACCACCCGGCCAAGGAAGCGGCTCCGCTTGAAATCGATGGGGCCGAGCTCGGTGTCGAGGGTGACGCTGTCCCGCTCCAGCTCGACGCGGGACATCTCGACATAGCGCAGGCCGATGGTCGGCGTTTCGCGGAAGATCGTCTCCACCACGGCGGCGCGACGCTCGGGGCGGCAGAGGACGCGCAGGAGCACGCCGGGACGGTTCTTCTTCATCTGCAGGTGCTGCAGCGCGACCTCGACCGCGCCCGCCGCGTAGAGCCGCTCCATCGCGAAACCGATCACCTCCGGCGTGGTGTCGTCGAGGTCGGTCTCGATGGAGACGATGGTGGTCGTCCCCGCCGTGGTGTCCGACGTCCCGGCCAGGGCGCGGAGCGCGTTCGCGTACCCCTTCGGGTCGCGGGTGCCGAGGCCGTATCCGATGTGGTCGACGCGCATCAGGGGCTGCGGGCCGAATCCACCGCAGTACTCGGCGAGGAGGAGGGCGCCGGTGGGCGTGCAGAGCTCGCCTTCGGTCTCGGTCTGGTAGGAAGGGATTCCGCGCAGCAGCGCGGCCGTCGCCGGGGCGGGGATGACCATCGATCCGTGGCGTGTGTCCACCCGCCCGCGGCCCACCTGAACGGGTGACGCGCCGATCTCGTCCGCGCCGATGGCGTCGAACGCGACCGCCGCGGCCACGATGTCGACGATGGAATCGATGGCCCCGACCTCGTGCAGGTGGACGCGATCGATCGGCTCGGCATGGACGGCGGCTTCGACCTCGCAGATGCGCCGGAACATCCGCACCGCGCGATCCTCCACCGCGCTCTTCAGGCCGCGGCCTCCCACCACCGCGCACAGGTCGGCGAGGTTCCGGTGCGCCCGGCGCTCGTCGGGTGAGACGGTGACGTCGAAGCGCGTTCCCGCGATGGCGGCCCGCTTGTCGCGGAAGAACCGCGTCTCGCATCCCGGCAGCGACAGCTTGCGGATCTCCGACAAGACGTACTCGGCATCCACGCCCAGATCGACGAGGGCCGCCACCGTCATGTCGCCCGCGATGCCCGCCGAGCAGTCCAGGTACAGGATCTTCATCGGTTCCTTCTACGCCTCCGCCGGTGCGGGTGGTTCGGTCGCGCGTGGGGCGGCGCGGGTGGCGCCGAGGGCGAGCCCGGCGGCGAGGATCAGGAAGATCGCGGCGTCGACGGTGTAGATCGCCTTCAGGTCCCAGCGGACGAGGAGGCCGGCCACCGAAGGCGAGACCGCGCCCCCGAAGAGCGCGGCGGCGGAGAAGAAGCCGAACGCGGTGGCGCGCTGCTCGCTCCCCACCACCAGGCCGCCGATCGTGTAGCACAGCGTCAGTGCTCCGCCGGAGGCGAGCCCGAGGAGAACCGCGAGCGCGAGGACCATGGAGAAGGTCGAGACCCGCGCCATCGGCCACACCACGAGCGCGCCGGCGAGGAGGCTGGCCACCAGGAGCGCCCGGGGCGCGACACGGCGGCTCGCGCGCCCGAGGAGGGAAGCCGAGATCGCGGCCGCCACCGAGTAGCAGGAGATGAGGGCGCCGGTCGTGAAGGCGAGCCGCGCCGGCCGCACTCCGAGGCTCTGCAGGTGCAAGGGCAGGATGGGCGTGAACGAGCGGCCGACGAAGTTCACGAGGAAAAGGACGACGAGCAGGCCGGCCACGTGGGGAAGGGCGAGCACGGCCGTCCACGGGGCGCGCACCCGCGCTTCGCCGCCGCCGGCGGCGGGGACGGGCGCCTCCTCGTAGTAGGCGAGCAGGAGGCCGAGGGAAATGGCACAGGCAAGGGCCGCGACCACGAACGTCCAGGGGATGCCGATGACGTCGGCCAGGAAGCCGCCGGCCAGCGGGCCGACGGCGGCGGACAGGATCTGCGCGGACTGGATCGAGCCGACTGCGCGGCCGGTGTGCTCGCGCGGCGCGCCGGAGGTCGCCATCGCCAGCCCGAGAGGGCCGATCCCGCCGAAGAGGCCGACCCCCGCCCGCAGCACGAACAGCTGGCCGACGCTGGTCACGAACGCGGAGAGCACCATCAGCACGACGTAGGAAAGGAGCGCCCGCGCGGCCATGCGCTTCTGGCCGTAGCGGTCCGCCAGCCGTCCCCACACCGGCGCCAGGAGGCCGGCGAGGAGCGGCGCCACGCCGATGAGGATTCCCGCCCACTGCGCGACGTCTTCCTCGTCGCGGACGCCGAGCTCCCGCACGTACAGGGGAAGGAATGGCAGCACGAAGGCAAACCCGGTGAAGACGACGAACACCACGGCTGTCATCACGACCTGGTTGCGGCGCCACGCCTCAGCGGGCATCTTCACGCCAGGAGCCGCACGGTTGCGATCACGAGCCCGGCCGGGCGCTCGATCTTCACCTCGGTCACGCCGGCCGAGCCCAGCCGGCGGGCCGCGGCGAGCGCCGCTCCCTCGAGACGCGCCGCGGGACGATCTCCGTGCGAGACCACCACGTCTCGCCAGCGCACGCCCCCGCTCCATCCCGTGCCGATGGCTTTGCTCACCGCCTCCTTGACCGCGACCGCATCCGCCACCGCGGTCGCAGGCGGTCCGGCCGGCAGCCCCGCGATCTCGGCCGGATCCATGAGGCGGGCCAGGAACGCGGGCCCCCAGCGGGCGAGCGCGTGCTCGATGCGCTCCACCTCGACGAGGTCGATGCCGAGCCCGGCGATCATCCCGTGACTCGCGAGGTCCCAGCCACTGGTGTGGATTATCGCAGCGTCGGGGCCTAGAATGCCGGTGGTCCGGCGACCACCTTCGCATCGGGGGCAACCTGCGCACGATCGGAAAGTACCTGGTCGAGCAGGTGCTGGGCCAGGGCGCGATGGGCACGGTCTACCTTGCGCGCGATCCCGTCCTCGACCGCCCGGTCGCGGTGAAGGTGATGACCGCCGGCGGCGAGGACGCTCCCGACCAGCTCCTTCGCTTCCGCCGCGAGGCGCAGGCCGCGGGCGGGCTCCGCCATCCCAACATCGTCACCGTGTACGACGTCGGCGAGGACGCCGGCCGCCCGTACATCGCGATGGAGTACGTGGAGGGCACGGATCTCGAGCACATCATCCGCGCCGGGGGCTATTCGACGGAATGGGCGCTCGACGTGCTCCGGCAGATGTGCGAGGGGCTCGCCTACGCGCACCGGGCCGCTATCGTGCATCGCGACGTCAAGCCCGCCAACAACCGCATCGGCGCCTCGGGCCTGGTGAAGATCATGGACTTCGGCCTGGCGCGGGTCGCGTCGTCGACGATGACCGGGAGCGGCCGGCTCCTCGGCACCATCCATTACATGGCTCCCGAGCAGGTCGAAGGCGGGCCCGTCGATTCCCGCGCCGACGTGTTCGCAGTCGGGGCCATCGGCTACGAGCTCCTGGCACGGCGGCGGCCGTTCCAGGGGGACAGCCTGACGGAAGTGATGTTCCAGATCGTCCATGGCGCGGCCGATTCCACCGCCCTCCCCGTGACCCCATACTCGCCGGGGCTCGAGGCGGTCATCCTGAAGGCGCTCGCCCGCGATCCCGCCGCGCGCCACCAGACCCTGGAGGCCCTGCACGGCGAGCTCGCGAGCCTCGTGCAGGAAGCCGCGCGGGTCGTGCTGGAGCCTCGAAAGGCCTGATTTCCGGCCTCTTCCGCCAGGGTTTATAATCTGCGTGGAGGTCCTCATGCGCCCATGGTTTGCCGCCGCGCTCGTCGCCACCGCCGCCTTCGTCTTCGCCTCTCCGTCCCCCGCCCAGAGCCTGGCGGAGGTCGCGGCACGGACGAAGAAGAAGGAAGAGAAGACCGCCCGGCCGGCGAAGGTGTACACCGAGTCCGACCTCCGCGGCCGTACCGGTTCCGGGTCCATGTCGCAGATGGAGGGCCAGCCGGCGACAATCGCTTCGCCGGCGCCCGGCGCCGCCGCCGGGATGGGCACGGTGCCGCCGGCGGGCGAGAAGCCGAAGACGCCGGACGAGGAGCGCGCCGAGAAGCAGGCGGATTGGCGCGATCGGCTGCAGCGGGCGGAGGGTGACGTCGTGCGGATCTCCGAGGAGATCAATCGTGCGCAGACGTCGCTCAACGACATCAGCGGCCCGCTCTACGGCGGGACGCGCTCCGGCCTGATCACCCGGGTCGAGGAAGGCAAGCGCAATCTCGCGCTCGCGCAGCAGGCGGTGGTCGACCTCCAGGAAGAAGGCCGCCGGGCGGGGTTCAGGTAGGCGTAGCCGGACAGCGAGGAGGAGGGCGGCGGCGCGCGCAGCGCGACGGCGCCCGGTGGGGGGTCTGGGGGGGAGCGAGGCGCTTCGCTTGCGCATCGCCGACGTTCCCCCCCAGCTTGATACTAGGGAATCGTCACCACGCGCGCGAGGATGGAGCCCGCCCCGTTCACCTCGATGCGGCGCGGGCGCGACCTCGTCGTGATCGCGAACGTGCCCCCTGCCGGAGGCAGGATCACCTTGATCGCCTCCCGCCCCCCGGCGTAGCTCGCCGCGACGTCGACCGGCACCGGTCCCGGGAGGTTTCGCGGGGTCACCGTCACCGCCGTGCTGAATCCCGCCGCGGTGACCGTCGTCCGATGCGAGACGCGCAGCTCGGGGAGCGCCGTCCCCTCGATCCATTGGCGGAAATAGGGCGCGAGGTCCAGCCCGGACTCCTTCTCGAGCGCGGCGCGGACGTGCTCGGCGCCGATCTTCCCGAACCGATGGTCGCGCTGCAGCGCGGTGAGCGCGCGGTCGAAGGCGTTGCCGCCCACGATCTCCCGCAGCATGTGGAGCACCCACGCGCCTTTGTCGTAGACGACGGCGCGGTAGATCTGCGGATCGCCCTGCAGATGCCCGAGCCGATGGCCGAGATGGATCGGTCCCTGGTCGGTATGGCGGACCGCCCAGCGCGCCATGCGGCCCATGACGGTGCGAAACGCTGCCTCGCCCTGGTCGTGGCGCACCCAGAGCGCGGCCGCGTACTGCGCCATCGCCTCCGAGATCCACCGCTCGTGATAGTTCTGGCCCGCGACGCCCTGTCCCCACCACTGATGCGCGAGCTCGTGGGCGAGGAAGAAGCCGGGGATGTCCCAGAAGGTGGCCGGATCGTCGCGCAGAACGCGGCGCATCAGTAGCGGCCGCGTCGACATCACGACCATGCCCGGAGGGCTGTGGCCGCCAGGAGTACGGCCCTCCATGAGCACGACGGAAAGCGCGGGATAGGGGCAGGGCCCGAAGATCCCTTCGAAGAACGCGAGCATCCCGGCGGCTTCGGAGAGGATCGCCGGCGCCTGCGACCGCAGGCGGGGGACCGCGAAGCCGCGGAGCTTCGACCCCGCGGAGGCGCCCGCGCCCTCGGTAAGCCTGCCCACGGCGACGGTGATGTACTTGCCGGGCAGGTCCTGGCGATATTCGAGGAGCGTGCGTCCTTTCTCGGTTCGCGGAGGCGCCATCACGCCGCCGCTCACCGCCATTTGCCCCGCGGGCACGTCGAGTTGGAGGACGGCGGTCGCGTAGTCGCCCGGCGAGCCCTGCGGGTACCAGGCCGTCCGGTTCGAATAGACGATCACGGGCTCGAGTGCTATGTCGGCGTCGGGATCGACGGCGAAGGACGTCTCGCCCGCCTGCAGCACCTCCTGCTCGATCGCCTCCGGGTGATGCGCGCCGGAGTACCGGACGGTGAGCGCGATCTCACCCACGCGACCGGCCAGCGGCCCCAGGGAGACCATCACGCTGTCCTGGTGGCGCACGCGGAAGAAAAGGTGGTCGCCGCCCTGGCGGGAGCGCACGGAATCGACGTGCAATGAATCGTCGAGCCGGAGGCGGAGAGTGGCGGCGGGCGTGCGGATGCGGATGCGCAGCGTGTCCTCTCCGGAGAGGTACGAGCGGTCGGGCTGGAACCGCACCGCGAGGTCGTGATGGAGGATGTCGGGCGCGAGCTCGTCGTCTTCGCTGTAGGACGTGTTGCCGCCTTCCGCGGGGTATAGCGCGATCTGCAGGCGCCGCTGGCGGTCGAACAATGTGATCGCCTCCGGATCCGACCGGTTGAGCGCATAGGTGAGGACGCCGCGGCGCGCCTCGAACGCGACCATCGCGTCGCCGAGCGACGGCATCAGCCACCAGGGGGAGCGGGGAAGAGCGGTGTCGAGGACGAAGGTCGCCTCGATCTGCGAGCGATACACCCGCTGCGCGGCGGCGAAATGCCGCGCCGAGGCCGGATCCGGGTCCAGCCTTCCCGGCGAGAGGACGCGGTGGAAATCCGCGGGATGGATCCGGAGGAATGCCGAGCGCACGGTCTCGACGAGCTCCGGACGGCCGGCGTAATGGCGGAGCTGGGCCCGCTCCGCCTCCGGGCGCGGACGGAATCGGACCGTGCCCTCGCCGACGAAGACGAGGACCGTCGGTCCGACCGAAGGCGGCGAGGTGAAGACGGAGCCGCGCGTCCACGTCATCTCGAAGTCGTCGAGCTTCACGGTGAGGCCCGCGGCCTTGAATCCCTCGGGGGCGAGGGTCAGGTGGACGAGGCCGTCGATGTCGCCGACTTCCTCGCGGCCGATGATCGCCCAGCCCGCCGGATCCGCCCGCTCCAGCGTGTAGATCATCTGCGCCACGCGGGCCCGGGGCTCGGAGACGGTGAAGACCTGGGCCGACGCGGTCACGCGGCCCGCCTGGCCGGGGGCGGCAAGGGGGGCTTCGACGGTGAGACCGGCCTCCTCGCCCCGCCACGCGTCGATCAGGAACGAGCGCTCCGCGTCCTCGGTGGCGGCGTCGGGCAGACGCCACAGGCGGAGGTAGCCGTCGGAGTCGTGGGCGCGCCACGCTGCCTGCAACGCCCCGAGGAGGGCGCCGGGATCCGCGGGCGGGGGGCCAGTCGCCCCGGCGCGCGCGTCGGCGGCGACGAGGGCGAGGCACACGAGCAGGGCGGCCGCGGTCATCGGGGCCCGGCGCCGATGCGAGACATGGTCCACGGTGTCGACATCCTCGTCCGGCGCCCCCGACGGCTCAGTAGAGCACAGGGACAGATGGCGGCCAAGCGCCGCGTTCCGGTCATAATCGAAGGCCAATGACCGTTTTCGATCGCCGCCGGCTGCCCGCGTCCGTGTTCAAGCTCGACGTGGAGCGCATGCGGCAGGGCTGGTACTCGGACAAGTACTTCATCAACATCGCGCGCACGCTGGCCGAGCTCGCCGCCGCGGGGTACCGGTTCGGCGGCACCGCCCCCGACCTCTCCGACCTCGACGTGGATCTCGCGAACGTCGACGTCGGGTCCATCGAGGTCGAGATGCAGTGGTTCGCGCGGCGCCCGCCCGCGAGCGTCGTCGTCGGGGTCGACAAGGCCCTCGCCATCCTGCGCGAGGGCACCGGATACTTCGACGCCGCGGGACGGTTCGTGAGCACCTTCGGCGACATGGAAGTGTGGGCGGTCCACGACGGCTCGGAGGCGCCGTACGACGGCGACGTCCTGAACGTGACGCCGGTGATGCGCGTGCGCGGGCGATACCGCGACTTCGCCATCCTCGAGACGCCGACCATGGGCGCGCTCACGCGGGGCAGCCGGGTGGCCACCAACGTGTACGAGGTGCTGAAGGCGGCGCGCGGCAAGCAGGTCCTCTTCTTTCCCGCGCGTTTCGACGCCCACGAAGTGCAGGCCGCGGACGGCTACGCCTACCAGGTGGCCATCCAGCTCTTCAACCAGAATTTCGGCAAGAGCGTGGCCGCGCAGATCTCCACCGACGCCCAGGGCGACTGGTGGGGCGGCGCGGGCGGCGGCACCGTCGCGCACTCCGCCATCGCGTGCTTTCTCGGCGACACCGCGGAGGCGACCATGGCCTTCGCGGCCACGCGGCCGGCGGACATCCCCCGCATCGCCCTCGTCGATTTCCGCAACGACTGCGTGGGGACGTCCGTGCACGTCATCCGCGCGATGTTCCGCAAGTACCTCGAGCTCATCCGCGCCGGCCGGGACGACGAGGCGCGCAAGTACAAGCTCTACGGCGTGCGCCCCGACACCTCGGCCAACATGCGCGACGTCTCGGTGCTCCCGCTCGGCGACAAGCGGCTCGACTGCGGCGTCAACCCGCGGCTCGTGTTCGCGATGCGGGCCGCCATCGACGCCGAGTGGCGCTCCTGGGACCTGCCCGCGGACGACCGCGCGCTGGCCGAGAGCTACTGCCGGGAGGTGAAGATCGCGGTCACCGGCGGCTTCACCCCGGCCCGGATCAAGCAATTCGAGGACCTGCAGGTGCCGGCGGACATCTACGGCGTCGGCTCGTGGCTCCTGTCGAGCTGTGACGAGCACGGCACCAACAACGACTACACCGCGGACGTGGTGCGCGTCCGCATCGAAGGCCGCTGGTACGACCTCGCCAAGACCGGCCGCCGGGCCTGCGACAACCTGATGCTCGAGCGGGTGCAGTGATGGAAGGATCGGTCTCCCTCATCACGGCCTTTGCGGGGGGCCTCGCGTCCTTCGTCTCCCCGTGCGTGCTGCCCATCGTGCCCGGCTACCTGTCGTTCATCAGCGGCGTGAACGTCGCCGAGTTCAAGGCCACCGAGGCCCCGGCCGGCCTCGCGCGCCGCGTCGCCTTCATGAGCTGCGTGTTCGTGCTCGGGTTCTCCACCGTTTTCGTGAGCCTCGGCGCGGCGGCCACGATGCTCGGCTACACGCTGCAGCAGTACAAGCGCGAGCTCGGGATGGTGGGCGGCGTCATCGTGATCATCCTCGGCCTGCACACCGCCGGCATCTACAAGATCCCGTGGCTCCTCTACGAGAAGCGCGCGGAGATGCGCCAGCGTCCGGTGGGCCTGTTCGGCGCGTATCTCGTCGGCGTGGCCTTCGGTTTCGGGTGGACGCCGTGCATCGGGCCGATCCTGGGCGCGATCCTCCTGTACGCGTCGCAGCAGGAGACGGTCACCGAGGGCGTCGTCCTGCTCTCCTGCTACTCCGCCGGGCTGGGCGTTCCCTTCATCGTGTCGGGGCTGGCCATCAATCGTTTCTTCCGCGCCTCCTCACGGCTGAAGCGCCACATGCACGCGGTCGAGGTGGCTTCCGGCATCTTGCTGGTGGCAGTGGGACTGCTGCTCCTGACCGACCGCCTCACGCTTCTCGCGCAGTGGTTCTCGCGACTTTTCCCCGGCCTCGCCCGCATCGGCTGACCCAAGGCGTGACGTGGATCACGCGGGGCGAAGAAATGACGCCCGCCCCGTCCCCGCGCCGCCGCCGCGACGCTAGATTGAAGTCGTGCTCATGCCGACCCCGCGCGTGTCGGTTCGACCCCTCGCGGGCCTGCGCATCGTGGTGGTGGACGACGATCGCGTGAGCCTCATGGCCATCACGGCGATGGTCGGCGCGTGGGGCGCGCAGATCCGTCACGCGATCTCCGCGGGCGACGCGCTGCGCATGATCGCGGAGGAGGCGCCGGACGTCTTCCTTTCCGACCTCTACATGCCGGAGATGGACGGCTTCGATCTCATGAAGCGCGTGCGCGAATTGCCTCCCGCGCACGGGGGGCGCACCCCGGGGATCGCGATCACCGCCCACCCGTCCTTCGACAGCCGCCGCGACGCCGAGCGAGCGGGGTACGGCGCCGTCTTCTCGAAGCCTTTCGCGCGCGACGAGCTCATCGAGACGCTGCTGCGCCTCTCCCGCGGCTAGACGCGGGCGGGCGGTGGTACGCGCCCTCACCCGTCTGACGTAGCATCCTCGCCGGTGAACCTCTTCGGAGCCGACGTCCGCGCTTTCGACGCCTCCGCTTTCCTCGCCACCGCCCGCGGGCTGTTCCCGCTCTGCGCCGTGGCCTGGCTGGCCGCCATGCTGCGCTTCCGGCGGTTGCGCCGGCCGGAATGGCTGCTCGCCTTCGTCCTGCTCGCGAACGCGTGGGCGTGGATGGAGACGAGCTGGCCGTTGCAGCGGCTCTACGCCCTCGGCCCGAGCTCGGACCGCGTGAACAACGTCGCTCTTTGCCAGGTGGTCGCCGCCGGCCACTCGCCGCTTCAGACGCCGCAGGTCGGCCATCTGCACTTCGAGCCGTTCTGGGCCCTCCTCACCGCGCTCCTCTCCGGCTTCGACACCGGGCGGCTGCTCGCGCTCTACGCGTTCCTGCCCCTCGTCACCGTATGCGCGTTCGCGGTGTCGCTCTACTACGCGACGCGTCCCGCGGCGGGCGGACCCGTCGAGCCCTGGTCGGGATGGGAGCGCGCCCTCATCGCCGGGGCGGCGACGCTCCTGTCTTCGGCGCCGCTCGATTTCGCCGCGACGTATCGCGTCCCCTGGGCGATGACCTTCCTGCTGAAGCCCAACCACGCGGTCGGGCTCGTGCTGCTGCCGTGGGTGCTGCGCGCCTTCGCCTCGATCCGGGGCTGGCGGTCGCGCATCGTCGCCGGCGTTCTCCTCCATCTGATGGGGTGGGCCTTCGCCGTTCACATGGCCGCCACCTGCGTGGGTCTCGTCGTTTTCGCCGCGCTCGCGTTCGCGCTGCGCCGTTCCGATGCGCGGCGGGACCTCGCCGACGTCGCCGCCGTCATCGGGATCAACCTCCTCGTGGTGAGCCCGTACCTCGTTCTCCTGCTCGTCGGCCATGCGGTCTTCTCCGGGAACCCGCGCCACCAGATCCCGCCGTGGTCGCCGCACGTTCTCGAAGCCACGGCGCGGCTCGGCTTCCTGCTGCCGCTGGCGGCGTGGGGCGGGGTGGTGGCGTGGCGCCGGGATCGCCTGGGCCGGGCGTGGGCGGCGCAGGCCATCGGCGCGCTGGTGCTGTGGCTCGCCTTCTACCCGCTCTCCGCCCTCGATCTGGCCAAGGAGCGCGACGACGCTTACTACTGGGTGCGGTTCCTGGCCGCCGTGCTGGCGGCGATCGGAGCCTGGGATCTGGCCCGCCGGGCGGCGTCCGCGGCCACGGGACGCGCCTCGTGGCTGCGCTCCCCCGCATGGCTGGCGGCCGCGCTGGCGGTCGCGGCGCTTCCCTGGATGCTGCCGTACTGGTGGGACCCCGCGCGCATGGATCTCTACTTCGCGGGATCGCTCACCCCCCTCCCCGCTTCGGTGACCGCGCCCTCGGCGGCGCTGCGCACCGCGCGGGACGGCATCGTCGCCGGCGATCCGGAGGCGGCGCGATGGATCGCCGCTCTCACCGGCCGCCGCGTCGTGCTCGCCCGCGACTTCCCGATGGCGCCCGACTACGCCGCGCGCCTCCGGCTCACCGAGATGCTGCTCCACGGCGATCCCGGGGCGCGAGCGGAGGCGGCCCGCTACCATGTGTCGCACTTCGTGGTGACGTCAGCGATGCTGCAGTCGTCGGGTCTCACCCTGGCCGACCTCGATGGCAGCCCCGACCTCGCGCCGCTGACCGTCGGCGTCGATCCCGACGGCGCCTTCGTGGCGCTCTACGAGGTCCGATCCTGATGGATCTGCGGCCGGGGACGCTCCTCGGCCTTCCGCCGGGCTTCCCGAGCGTCGTCTTCGACGTCGCGTACTGCCGCGACGTGCTCGTCCTGCTCGCGGTCGCCGCGGGCGTGTCGATGGCGCGTCGGCGGGACGGCGCGGCGCTCGCCCTCGCGATCGCGTGGGCGCTGGTGGCCATCGGCTTCTGGACGCTGGCTCTCGCGCGCCCGTACGGCGTACTTCCCGACGCGGCGACGACGCGATGGGCCGCGGACGTCAGCGTGGCCGCGCGCGCCGGCGGTGGCGACGGCTTCCTGGTGGGGGAGGAGACCGGCCATCGCGCGTCGGCGGGCCTCGCGCGCCGGGTGGGGGCGCGAGCCGACTCCTGGCGCCGACGCTGCTCCCGCTCGCGATCGTGCCCGGGATCGCGGCGCTCATCGCGTTCACGCGGCGCTCGTCGGCCGGCGTGCTGGCGGCGATCCTGTGGCTCGCCGTTTTCACGCTCGACGCCGATGTCGTCCGCGGCGTCGCCCTCGTCCCCGCGCTGTGGTCGATGCCCGCGGGCGCGCAGGGCGGGCTGGGCCCCGCGGACCTCGCGGGGGCCCTCGTCTTCGATGCCTTGCCGTGGGTCGTCCTTGGACTGCTCGCGCTGCGCTCCACCGCCGACGCCGCGGCGCGCGGGCTCGTCGCCCTTGGCGCGGTGGCGCTCGTCCTCGCGGCTCTCGGGGTGGGCGATGCCGCGGTCGGCGCCGCCTTCTATCGTGCCGGTCTCGTCCTGGCCGCCGCGCCCTTGATCGCGCGTCTCACGGAGAGGGCGAGCGGCCGGGCTCGCGTTCCCCTGCCGCGCGGACGATGGTGGTCCGCCGACGGCGCGGCGCTCCGCGGCGGGATCGTGGGCGTCGCCCTCGCGGGCTCGTGCCTCACGTGGTGGGACCCGCCGCGCACCGACCCCATCGCGCGTGCGAGCCTCGAGCCGATCCCCGCCGGGCTCGCCGACACCATGGACTGGATCCGCGCCAACACCGATCCGCGGGGGGCGTTCGTGGCCGGGGAAGACTATGCCCCCGCGGTCGCCGTGCTCGCGGGGCGTCGCGTCGTCCGCGCCCCATCGCTGATCATCGCCGGCGACGAGGAGCGGCGCCTCCGTGCCGAGCGCGCGGTTCTCTCGGGGCGCCGGGCGGACGCCCTCGTCGCCCGCTACGGCGTGCGCTACGTGCTCGTCGCCCCCGGCCAGTTCCGCGCCCATCGCCTGCCCGAGCCGTGGCCGATCGAGTCCTCCGGAGCCACCCTTCTCCATCGCAATGCGAGCGGGGTGCGCGTGTACGAGCTGGCCGGCGACGGGGACCGATAATGGCGCGATGAGGCGCCTCGACGTGGGGAGCGGACGCAAGCAGCGCGAGGGCTTCTATGGCCTCGACCGCTTCGCGATGCCCGGCGTCGCCGTCGTCGCCGATCTCGACCGCGCCGCGCTCCCGTTCGCCGACGACTCCTTCGACCTCGTCGTAGCGATGCACTCCCTCGAGCACGTCCTCGACCTTCTCGGCGTGATGCGCGAGATCTGGCGGGTGGGCCGTCCGGGGGCGCAGGTCTGCATCGCCTCGCCGTACTTCACGGCCGGGCTGAACCTCGCCAACCCCTATCACAAGCAGGCCTTCAACGAGCACACCCCGCGCTTCTGGACGGACGCGCCGACCACGGCGGTGCCGGCCGAGGAGTGGCAGCAGCCGCCGCTGGGCACGCAGTGGGGGCTCGCGAGCAGCGACAACAGCTCTCCCGCCCTCGACCTGCGGTGCGTGCGGATCGAGTTCCTCTATTTCCAGGAGTACTGGGGCGCGCCGCCGGCACAGAGGCGCCGCGCGCGCCGAAACCATCTCGACGTCTGCGAGCAGGTCCTCTACCACCTCGTGGTGTTCAAGCCGCCCATGACGGACGCGGATGTCCGGGCGCCGCTCGACTACTACGTGCCGCCGGAGCTCGAGGAGCGGCGCCGCGCCGCCTCCCGGCTCACGCTCGGCGCGCGGCTGCGCGGCTGGCGGGAGGCGCGCCGCCCGGGACGGTAGGTTCCGCCTATTGGCCCGACGGGGAGGGGCTCGCCCACGGCAGGGGCTCGGACGGGGCGGGCGGCGGTGACGGAAGCGCGAACAGCGATTCGTCGATCGCGCCGTTCACCACCACCTTCTCGAGACGCGACGTGAAGACGGGCTTGCCGTCGACCGTCCCGTCGGAGCGGAAGGGATAGCGCGCGCCGTTGGACAGCGGCCGATAGTCCGAGTACGTCGCGACCACCTTGCCCATCGCCCCGCCGACCGGCATCTCGTAGATCGACTGGCGCACCAGCCCGCTCGCGGAATCGATGCCGAGCACCGTCTTCTGGCCGGCGAGCTGGAACTCGACCATCTCCACTTCGCCCTCGGGAAGCCGGGCCGACCCCACGCGGGCGACGCGCAACTCGGCGGCGTCGTGCGTGCGAAGAAGGGTCAGGAGGTTGCGGTTCGCGGTGGCCCGCAGCGCCGCCCCCTCCGCTTCCGGCAGCGGGAGGGCGCCGCCGTTCAGGAGCACGTAGGCGCCCTCGCGATTGAGCAGCGTCGCGATCGGCCCCGCCTGGGTCATGAGCTCGTTGCGGTAGAGGTTCGGCATCACGATGTGGGTGTGCGATGGCATCGAGATCGGATCCTGCCCGCCCATCGTGCGGCCGCTCGTGCCGGTGAGCTCGACGGTACGGACGCCGTCGATCGCCGCCGCGCCGCCGTGCGCCGCGACCGCCTTCTTCAGGAGCGCGGATCCGCGGGCCGGGTCGGCCGGCGCCGCCGTATAGGGGAGTGGCACGGGGCTGGGCGATGCCGCGGCCGCCGGTGACGCGGACGCCGCCGGGGAGGCGGAAGGCGCCGGTGACGGTGACGGTGCGGCGGCGATGGAAGCCACCGCTGCGCAGATCGCCGGGACGAGGAATCGACGGACCATGAGGGACGCTCCTAGTTCGGCCAGTAAAGGCCCAGGGCCACGCTCAGGAACACTGCCATCTGGCCGCGGGTGAGCGGGGCGTCGGGACAGAATAGCCCGTTCGCGCATCCACCCGTGACGCCGGCGCGGGCCAGCGCCTCGACGAAGCGATAGCGGGGGTCGCTCGCGGGGACGTCGCCGAACGTCGGCGTGGCCGGCGCGGGGCTCACCGCCTTGCGATAGAAGACGCGCACGCTGCGCAGGCTCTGGTTGTTGCCGAGCACCACGCGCACGAGGTACGTCGAGCCCAGGTTCTCGACGCTCGGGGAGCCGGGGATGGCGGAGCCGAAGAACCCGCATCCCGGCGAGCCGACGGAGTTCACGGATCCGAGGATCGCGCACGACGCGTCGGGGTCCAGGCACTTGAAGAGGTTCGCGTTGATGGCGTCGATCCCGGTGTCGCACCCCGCGACTTCGAGGCCGGTGATCGTCGACCCCGAGGGCAGGCGGACTCCCGCGACGAGCTCCGTCCCCGGCCCGGTCAGGTGGAAGTCCGGCGCGGCGGGGCTGCCCACCGTCATCGCCGACGTCCGCGGGCCGAAATCCCAGGCGTTCAGGGTGTACGCGATGTCCGACGCGGCCCAGGCCAGCCGTCCGCCGACCACGACCGTGCCGCTCATGCCCACGCCGCCCGGGCCGCCGTGCGCCGTGCAGAAGTAGCGCGAGGTCATGGCGGTGGGGAAGGTGTGGCTGAAGGTCCAGGCGGATGCGGAAAGGATGTTCGAGTAGCTGTTGTCGTCGGCTTGGACATTGTGCGGCATTGCTCCGCCGGCATATGTCCAGGTGACCGTGTCCCCGGGCTGGATGAAGACGATCTGCGGCGAGTACGTCGCCGAGGTGGTGGAGACGGTCACGAAGAAATCGGTGGCGCGGGCGGTTCCGGCGAGCGAGCAGAGTGCGGCGACGACGGCCATCTTCTTCAACATGGGTCTCCTTGGTCTCGCGGAGGATTCTAGGCGAAGCCGGGCGTCAAGGGAGACTGAACGTGCCCCCCTCACCGCTCGCGGGGGATCAGGGCAGGCTGAATCCCACCACCAGGAAGACCGCGGTCTCGGCGCGGGTGACCGCCGCGTCCGGACAATAGCGGTCTCCGCCGCATCCCGAGACCACGCCGCGACGGGCCAGCTCCTCGACCCATCGGCAGGAGGGGCTTGCCGCGGGAACGTCGGAGAACATCGGCGTCGTGCAGCCGGGCGGCGCGTAGCCCGCGCCTTCGAGCGTGGCCAGCGTGAAGACCGCCATGTCCGCGCGCGTCACCGGCCCTTGCGCACAGTACGCCCCGCCGCCGCAGCCGGAGACGACACCGCGCCGTGCCAGCTCCTCGACCCAGGGACAGTACGGGCTCGACGACGGAACGTCGGTGAACCGCGGCGTCCCGCACGGGGGCGGCACGAGCCGGGCGTCCTCCGCGCGCAGGGCGAGGACGGCCATCTGCTCGCGCGTGGTGGAGGCCGCGGGGCAGAAGTCGTCCTTCGCGCACCCGTTGGTGATGCCGGCCGCGTACAGGCGGGCAATGAACGGCGCGAAGGTCATCCCCGGCGGCACGTCCATGAAGCTCCACGGGTAGAGCTGCCAGAGCACGGCGCCGCGCGTGTAGTAGATCATCCCGCGTTCGTCCTCGCCGAAGCTCGTGATGGAGGGGACGCCGCTGAACATCTGCGGCATCTGCCACGCGCCGCCGGTGTCGCGGAAGGCGCGCCAGATGCGGCCGCTGCCCCAGTCCGCGAAGACGTAGGAGCCGGTCCACACCGCGCTCGTGACCGGGCCGCGGTAGACGTAGCCTCCGGTAACCGAGAACCCGGCGCCGTGGTCGTACTCGAGGATGGGGAGCGTCGAGCCGCCGTTCAGGAAGGCCGCGCAGGAGCCGGTGGGGACGTCCTCGAAGCAGTGTCGTCCCTCCAGAACGTCCCAGCCGTAGTTGCGGCCGCCGAGGTCGCTCGCGAGCTGGAAGTCGATCTCCTCCCATGCGTTCTGCCCGACGTCCGCGATGTACAGGTCGCCGGTGAACCGGTCGAACGTGATCCGCCACGGGTTGCGCAGCCCGTAGGCCCAGATCTCGTCGCATCCGTTCGCGCACGTGCCCGGGCCGCCGGACTGGAAGGGATTGGTGGTCGGGATCCGGTAAAAGGGCGCAGTGGGCTCGTTGATGTCGATGCGGTGGATCTTCCCGAGCATGGTGTTCAGGTTCTGGCCGGACTCGAAGGGGTCGCCGCCCCCGCCCCCATCGCCCACCGCCGCGTAGAGGAACCCGTCGGGCCCGAAGACCAGC
This sequence comes from Acidobacteriota bacterium, assembly GCA_031369785.1. Lineage (GTDB taxonomy): Bacteria > Acidobacteriota > Vicinamibacteria > Fen-336 > Fen-336 > JANMPI01. The sequence continues at coordinate 4,946 of JANMPI010000081.1, read as the reverse complement.
TGACCGCCGTTGTGGTTGCTCTGCGAGGAGTGCGGGATGACGATGAGGATCCGCTCCGAGGCCGGGTCGGCGATGTTCGGGTCCGCGGTCACGGAGTAGCGCGCGATGACGATGTCCCCGTTGTTCCGCGCCGGGGGCGTCGCGTTGGCGAGGCTCGTGTAGTAGACGAAGAAGAACCCGTTGGTCGCGTACTGGGGATGGAAGGCGAGGCCGAGGAGGCCCCGCTCGCCGCCGCTCGCGATCTTCGAGCGGATGTCGAGGAAGCGCGTGCCGGTCGGGCCGCAGGGCGCGCCCACGATGGCGTAGTTCACGTAGAAGCGGACGCATCCCGCCTGCTCGACGACGAACAGGCGATTGCTGCCGTCCCCCGCGTTGGCCAGGCCGATCGGTGCGTTGAGGCCGGTCGCGCGCTGGATGAGGTCCGCGCCTTGCGCGCGCGCTTCCCTCGCGCCGAGGGCGAGCAGCCCGGCCTGGAGCACCGCGACCCCGGCCAGAACGGCGCGGCGGCGCCGGCCGCCCCGGGTCCGATGGATCATCGTGTCCTCCGCTCGCGTGTCCCTGAAAAACGAAGGGCCGGCGACATGCGCCGCCGGCCCTCGATGCAGCGAGCGACGGTTAAGGAATGGTCGCGACGTCCGGGAAGTGCAGGCCGAGCGCCGTGGAGATGAACACGGCCATCTGGCCACGCGTCAACGGCGAGTCGGGGCAGTACGCACCGGCCGAGCAGCCGCCGGTGATGCCCGCCGCGGCGAGGGCCTCGACGAAGCGGTAGAGCGGATGGGTCGTGGGAACGTCGGACGGGAAGGTCGCCGTGGCGGGGGCCGCGGAGATCTGCAGCTTGTACACGATGCGGACGCCGTAGAAGGCGTACGTCGGGTTGTTGCCGTCGACGAAGATGTGGACGACGTAGGGGAAGCGGTTGTTGACGGTGGAGATGGCCGCCGCGGGCGCGAACCCGAAGGTGGTGTTGCCGGGTGCCCCGGCGGGGAAAGCGACGCAGGTCTCGATGTTCGTGTAGCCCCCGTCGACGTTGTAGCGCGTCAGGCAGTGGAATCCGGAGTTGGCCGTGCTGTTGTCCTGATGATGGATCTCGACCCGCGTGACCAGTGCGCCGGCGGGAAGATTCACTTCCGCCCAGAACTGCCCCGTGCCGCCGGTCCTCGCGGTGGCGCCGCTGCCGCCGCCGGTGCGGACGTACGTGGTGGCACTGTCGTGCGGGTTGAAGGCCGCGGCGGGGATCCAGAGCGCGGTCGAGCTGGCCGTTCCGTACGTGTCCTGGGTATCGTCAGCCGGCGGCAGGGAAATCGTTCCCGGCGCCGAGGACGGGCGATCAACGGCGTGAGCGGGTGCGGACAGCATGAACGTCAGAGCTGCCGCCGTCGCGAGCAGGCGGCTGACGTGGGTCTTCTGCAGTGACATCGATGGGCTCCTTTGCCCTCGTAAGGGGGCGAGCGACTCGCCGGCGAGGGGAATTGCGCGGGATTCTATGGGCGCGGCGGCCACCGCGTCAAGGCCCCGGCCACGGGCCGGCGCCGGCGTGGGCGCGGGCCCCCGACGCCGCCGGGCAGACCCCCACCGCGCGAGCCGCCTGCGCGTCACGTCCGAGTCGTCGTGGCCGCGGCCAGCGCCGACGCCACGCGCGCCACGTCCTCGCGCCGCAGCCGCAGGTGCATGGGCAGCGAGATGATCCGGTCGCTCGCCCGCGCCGCGCGTGGGCAGGTTCCCGCGGACGACGCGTACATCCGGTAGACCGTGTTGTCCCGGTAGTGCACGCCGGGGTAGATGCCGGACGCGTTGAGCGTCACCATCACCGCGTCGCGGGCGTCCACCATCACCTGGTAGAGATGGCGCGAGGGGACGCACCCCGCGGCCATCGGGACGCGCTGGATCGCGGTCGACGGCGCGAGCGCCTCGTCGTACCACGCCGCGATCTCGCGGCGGCGGGCGTTGTCCTCCTCCACGTAGCGCAGCGCGACGAGGCCCATGGCGGCCATGATCGAGTTGCCGTGGTACTTGAACCCGACGTGCTCCACGTCGTAGTGCCACTTGTAGGCCGCGTCGGAGACGGTGCGCGTGTAGGTGTCCTTGTTGATGCCGAGCCACGTCCACTTGCGGACCTCGGCGTCGAGCGTGGCCTCCGCGAAGCAGATCATCCCGGAGTCGGCGGTGGGCAGGTTCTTCACCGCCTGGAAGGAGAACACGGAGACGTCGGCATCGTGGCCGGCGTGGCGGCCGGCGACCCGCGTGCCCGTCATGTGCGCGGCGTCCAGGATGAGCTTCAGCCCGCGCTTCGCGCAGAGCGCGCGCACCTCGTCGTAGCGCCCGGGGTTTCCGCCCATGCCGACGAAGACGACGGCGCGCGTGCGGGGCGTGATGCGTGCCGCCACGTCCGCGGGATCCAGGCAGAGGTGCTCGTCCACGTCGGCGAAGACCGGCCGCAGGCTCTCGTAAAGGATGGCGTGGTTGGTGGAGACGAAGGTGAGCGGGGTGGTGATCACTTCGTCCCCGTCCTGCCACCCGCCGGAATCCTTGAGCATCCGCACCGCGAGGTGCAGGCCCGCGGTGGCCGAGCTCAGGAAGTGCGCGTGGGGAAGGCCGCTGTAGTCGCGCCACGCCTGCTCGAAGGCCACGGTCTTGAAGCCGAGCCCGGTCCAGCCCTTCTCCAGGCACTCGCGGATCTCGGCCAGCACCTCGTCGATGCGGAACGTGGGAACGAACAGGTGGATGGGATCGCTCATCGTGTGAGGTCGAGCTCCAGTTGGACGAACCGCCGGCCAGAGACGTCGGTCACCGAAGTCTCGACGAATCCAGTGGCGCGGTACAGGCCTTCCGCGCGCGTGTTGCCGGCGAGCACTTCGCAGCGCAGGCGCCGCAGCCCGAGATCGCGCGCGTGCCGCACGAGCAGGGCGAGCGCGCGGGACGCATGCCCCCGGCCGCGCCGTTCGGGCGCGATCACGAGGCGGCCCCACTCGGCGTCGCGCGCCACGGCGTCCAGGTCGTAGAGCGTGATCGTCCCCACCGCCGCGCCCTCGTGTTCGATCACGAACCACCGGTCGGTATTGCCAGGGGAGAAGTATCGCGCCATGAAGTCGAGATGAGTTTCGTAGGGGACGGGCGCGGTGGATCGGAACATGGGCCGGCTGGCCGCGTCCATGCGCCACCGGAAGAGCTCCGGCGCGTCGGCGAGCGTCACCTCGCGCAGGCGGACGTCGCCGGCGGCGATCTCCCGCGGCCCGGTACGGATCAACGCGGGTCCCGTCGCAGCTCGTCCAGGACGCGCGGCCAGGCCGTCCGCCACGTGTGATCGCGCTGCACGCGCGCGCGCCCGGCCTCGCGGATTGCCTGCGCTTCGGCGGGATGGTCGAGGTAGTAGCGGACCTTGCGGAGGAGATCGTCGGTCGACGTGAAGCCGATGAGTTCCTTGCCGTAGGCGAAGTAGGGCTCCACCTCGGGGAAGTGGTTGGTGGCGACGAGCGCGCCCGCGGCGGCGAAATCGAAGAGGCCGACCTTCACCAGCGCGTGGCCGCCCACGGTCAGGAAGAAGACGAGCGTGACCCGCGCCGAGTTGAGCGCGGCGAGGACGTCGTCGCCGAAGATGAGGCCGCGGCTCGCGATGCCGTGCTCCGCCCAGCCTTCCCCGTAGACGTGGGTCGAGAACGCGCCGACGAGCGCCTTCACCGGCGCGACGCGATCGGGATGCGCGCGGCCGAGGACGAGGACGTCGCACCCGAGGTCGGGGCGCGGCGGCACGGGCCGGAAGAACGCGTCGTTGGTCGCGATGGGCAGCACGCCGCTGCGGACCCCGAGCGCCTCGTAGCGGGGAACGCAGGAGGGCGCGTTGGTGAGGAACACGTCGAAGGCGCCGGCGATGTGGCGGGTGGCCGGCTCGTAGACCTCGGGATCGCTCAAGGCGATGCCGACCAGGCAGGCCGACTCGCGGACATGGCGCGCGTCCGCGGGACGGAAGGCGAGCCCGCCCGCGTTGCAGATGACGAGGTGAGGGCGCGCGGCCTCCAGCGGATCGCGGAGGGCTTCGAAGCGCAGCCACACCGGTCCCGTCGTCCCGCGGTCGTAGTGCCGCCCTTCGGTGTCGAGCGCCTCCGGATGATCGTCGGTGTTGTACTCCACCACCGTCGCGCCCGTGCTCCGCAGGCCGAGCATCATCTGGCGGACCATGTCGTTGGCCCCGCGCCAGTAGCCGCCGATGTGCAACGCCCGCAGCTGCGCATCCGTCCCCGCCGCGAGCCTCATCGCCGTCGGTTATACAGTCTGCGGCGGCGCCGGCAAAGCGTCCCGCAGCACCCGGACGATGCGCTCCGCGGCGTGGCCGTCACCGTAAGGGGAGATGCCGCGCGCCATCGCCGCGTAGGCCGCGGGATCGTCGAGCAGGCGCTGCGCCTCGGCCAGGATGCGCTCCGGCGACGTTCCCACGAGCCGGACCACGCCCTCCGCGACTGCCTCCGGGCGCTCGGTCGCGTCGCGCAGGACGAGCACCGGCTTGCCGAGCGCGGGCGCTTCCTCCTGCACGCCTCCGGAGTCGGTCACGAGGAACGCGGCCCGCTTCATCGCGGAGACGAAAGGCGCGTACTCGAGGGGCGCGCACAGGACGATGCGCGGGTGGCCGCCGAGGATCTCCCGCGCGGGCCCGGACACGCTCGGGTTCAGGTGCACGGGGTAGAGGATCTGCACGCCGTCGTTGCGGTCGGCGAGCGTGCGCAGCGCCGTGAAGGCGGCGCGCAAGGGCGCTCCGAAGCTCTCGCGCCGGTGAGCGGTCACGAGGATCAGCCGCTTGGCGGGATCGAGGGTGACCCCGATCGGGACGTCGCGCTCCGCCCCCTGCAGGAGCGCGTCGATCACCGTGTTGCCCGTGACGTGGATGGCGGCGTCGGCGATCCCCTCGGCGCGGAGGCTCGCGCGCGCGGCCGCCGTCGGCGCGAAATGAAAGC
>JANMPI010000070.1:0-1762 GCA_031369785.1 Acidobacteriota bacterium | reverse complement strand
CATCGAGTCGCCGTACGCCAGTGGCGGCTCGAGTCCGTTCACCGCGAATTCCGCGAAGGCCAGGTTGGGCCGACACCACCCGACCAGCTCCGGGGTGTAGTCCGTCCCGTAGAGGCGCGTCTTTTTCAGGTGGGCCAGGTGGCGAAGGATCCGGCCGCAACCGCATCCGAAGTCAAGGACACCACCCAGCCCGGCCAGTTGGATCCCGTTCCTGGACAGGGTCTTCTCGACGATCGCGAGACAGTGCTGCCCCATCTGCAGGAAATCGGCAACCGGATAGTTGGGGATCCCGCTGATCAGGTAGCGCAGCGGCTCGGGAGGCACCGGCAAACGCCCCGGATGCCGCCGCCACGACGGCGCCATGGTCCTCATGACATGGAACCGCGCCTGCCAGTACCCCCGGCGAAGTCCTCCAAACATGGAGGACGATGGTCTCACGACAGCATCTTCCGGAAACGCTTCGAGTCCGCCACCCGCGGGATCTCGTTGAACATGACGTAGGTCTCGCCGTCCCCGATCATGGCCGCCAGCCGCCGGAGCTCGTCGTCCGTGTACGCGCGGTAGGCATTTCCGAGCCCGTGCAGCCGCCAGTAGACGAGCCCCGTCGTCACCGTCGCCCGGACGAATGGATCGACGACGTGGGTGAGCCCGAGATCAACGCACAGCTCGCGGACGAGATCGTCCGGCCAGGGGCCGCGCGGCTCCCACAGGAATCGCATCTTCGCCGGCCGCTCGATCGCGGCGAAGAAGGCGCGCATGTTCGCGACGTTCTCGGGGAGCGGTTTGAAGCTGGCCGGGCACTGGAAGAGGATGGCGGTCGCGCGCAGCGTCCGCGCCGCGTCGCGCGTGCGGTCCCAGGCCGCGAGCACCGTCTCGTTGACGCGGAACCCGCCGCATTCTTCCTTTTGCTTCGCGGTGAGCGGCGTCTTCACCTTGCGATAGGTCGAGCTGGTGCCGCGGTGGGTGATGACCTGCCAGGCCTTGATCGTGAACTCGAACCCCGGCGGCGCCTGGTCCCGCCAGCGCGCCATCGTCGCCGGGGACGGCGGCTCGTAGAAGGTGTGCTGGATCTCCACGACCGGGAACGTCTCGAGGTATTCGGCGATCCCGATGGTGAAGCCGCAGAGGCCGATCTTGACCACTGCGTCCAGAGTACAGCGGCCGGCGCCGCGTTCAGGGCATGGTGACGAGCGGCAGCTCGACGAAGCTCTGCTGTCCGGGCGCGTGATAGATGCGCTGGACGGCCTTCTTGTAGTCCTCCGGCTTCGCCCAGAAGATGCTGGAGACGAAGGTCTGCGGGTTGCGGTCGTAGAGCGGGAACCAGCTCGACTGCACCTGGACCATGATCCGGTGCCCGGGCAGGAACACGTGGTTCGCGGTGGGCAGCGCGAATCGATACGTCAAGGGCTGGTTGGCCACGATCGCCTTCGGCGTCTCGAAGCTCTCACGGTACCGGCCGCGGAAGATGTCCGCGGAGACCATCAGCTGATAGCCGCCCATCCCCGGCTGTCCGGCCACTTCATCCGGATAGACGTCGATCAGCTTCACCACCCAGTCGGCGTCGGTGCCGCTGGTCGAGGCCACGAGGTTCGCGATCGGCTCCCCGCTGATCTTCCGCGGCGCGGTCAACACGTCGGACGTGAAGACGAGGACGTCCGTGCGGCCCGACGCCTCGCGCTGGTCGTCGACCAGCCACAGCGGCCACGTCAACCCGTTGTCGTAGCCGACGGGCTGGATGGGCCGGCGGCGGAAGGGCACGGGC
>JANMPI010000057.1:0-4591 GCA_031369785.1 Acidobacteriota bacterium | reverse complement strand
GTTCATTCCGAAGCACATGCCGATGGCGACCACGAGGCCGCCGAAGAGGATCGGGCCCAGCCATCCCGGCGGCGCGACGTTGCGCGGATCGACGATGGCGAAGATGAGCGCGACGAGGATCGCGGTGCCCGCGATCTGGTCGACGAGCCCGCCGGTCAGCGACAAGTACTCCTGCGGGTAGGTCGCGAAGATGCCCGCCGTTCCCTGCGCGCCGGTCACCTGCCGCACGCCGCCGTCGAAGTGCGCGAACGCCTCACGGTAGACCGCGTACACGACCGCGGACGCGGTGAAGGCGCCCGCGGTCTGCGCGGCCGCGAACGGGATCACCTTGCGCCACGGAAAGCCGCGGTGCACGGCGAGGGCCAGGGTCACGGCGGGATTGAGGTGCGCGCCGGAGACACCGCCCGCGGTGTAGACGCCGAGCGTGACCGCGAGCCCCCAGGCGATGTTGATGGCGATGTACGAGCCGTTCGCGCCGCCGCTCAGCACCGTCTGCGCCACGACCCCGGCGCCGAGGGTGATCAGCACGAAGGTGCCGAAGAACTCCGCCGCCGATTCGCGCGCCGTCCCCGCCAGCATGGATTTCACGGCGTCATTCTTACCACCCTTGACCTGATACGAACGGTCGTACTATTTTATTTGCAACCATGACCGCCACCTCCCTGCGCAAAGGCGAGCTGACCCGCCAGGCCATCCTCCAGCGCGCGGCGCGGATGGCGAGCCGCGTCGGGCTGGAAGGCCTCACCATCGGCGCCCTGGCCGACGAGCTCGAGCTCTCGAAGAGCGGGCTCTTCGCCCACTTCAAGTCGAAGGAGGAGCTGCAGCTGCAGATCCTCGAGTTCGGCATCGCGCGCTTCGTCGATACGGTGGTGAAGCCGGCGCTGGCCACCCCCCGCGGCGAGAAGCGGGTGAAGGCGCTCTTCGAGCACTGGCTCGAGTGGCCGAACACGAGCGGCTTCGCGGGCTGCCTGTTCGTGGCCTTTGCCACCGAGCTCGACGATCAGCCGGGGCGGGTGCGCGAGCGCCTGGTGCAGTCCCAGAAGGAGTGGCTGGGTGTCATCGCCCAGGCGGCGCGCGTCGCGGTCGCTCACGGGGACTTCCAGCGCGACACCGACGCCGAGCAATTTGCCCACGAGCTCTACGGGATCATGCTGGCCGGCCATCACGCGCAGCGTCTGCTGCGGGCCCGTGGAGCCGCCGAGCGCACGCGCCGTGCGTTCGAGCGGCTTCTGGAGGACGCTCGCGTCGAGCGGAGGGGAAAGTCATGACCACGCGGTGGCCGTTCCGGGCCGCGTTTGCGATCCTCGGCCGCGTGGCCGGGAGCGCGACTGATCACGACGACCGGACTCGGCCACCGGCGCATCCTCCGCGACGACGACATCGTCAGCCGGGCGGTTGCCTTCGTGAAGGGCGAGTCAGCCGATCGTCACCATCCCGAGCTGGTGGGCACCTCGGCCGGCGGGCCGTCGACTTCGATGGCGAGGTCGCCCGTCCAGGTGAGCAGCGTCCGGCCGAGACCGTAGTCCTCGCCCAGGCGGAACAGCCGGTTGACGCGCGTGATCCGCGCCCGGCCGCTCCCGGCGGGTAACGGAGCCTCGCCCTTCTCCGGCGTCCGCGTGTAGGCGCGGAATCGCAGGCGCCGGATGTCCCCGTCCGCGATCTCCGCGGGCAGCGCGACCGCGCCCCGGAAGCAGCCGTTCGGGAACTCCGAGGAGGTGCGGCGGATGCGATACCGCGGCTCGTCGCCGTTAGACTCGTACCATTTGAGGCGACCGTCTTCCTCGCGTGCCGCTACCGCGAAGGTGAGGTCCGCGTTCTCGAGCGCGGCGCAGGCCTCGAGATAGACGAAGCGACGCGGATCGACGATCTCCTTCGACCCCGGGACCGCGCCCTCGTGCACGCGCCCCTCGCGGAACGCCTCCTGCGAGCTCACGCGATACGTCCACGGCTGCGCGTCCATCACCGCCTCGCGGGAGACGGCGGTGAGGTCGAACGGGAACGGCGCCGGCGCCACGCGCCGGCGGGCGAGTCCGGAGTCGCCGACCATGTTGTTCTCGCTCACCACCCACAGCATCGGGTGGTGGCCGAGCCGCCGCCCGCGGAAGGGAATGATCCTGTGATCGTCGCCCTGGATCTCCTCCGCGACGACACGGCCGGCGGCGTCCAGCTCGATCCCGTACACGAACTCGATGTCGGTGAGGCGTCCCCACGTGGCCATCAGGCGATCCGCGGGCGTCCCTCCGTCCTCGTTGCTGAAGACGACGGAGTACCGGATGCGCCGGCCGCCGGTCGGGAGCGCGTCGACCTCGTACCACAGCAGCAGCGGCAGATCGCTGAAGGCGGCGTGCGCGTCCGGCCGCGGATGGAGCATGGGCGCGTAGGCGGCGGCGACATGGCGCGGGTCGCTCGGCGGGATCGCGACGATGCGCACGGTTTCGATCACGACGTCGCGGGCGACGGGAGCGGTGGCCTCGCGGTCGAGGGTGAGCTCCACGCGATGCCGCCCTTTCGACGCCGGCCCCAGCGCGATCGCGTACTCCGCGCGCTCCGGTCCGCGCGCCAGCACCAGATCCTGCGGCTCGCGGCCGTCCACGGTGACGATGATGACGGCGGCCTCGCGGCCACGGCGCCCCCAATCGCAACCCTCGCAGCGCGCGGTGACGATGGCCTGCACCTCCGCCGGCCCGTCGAGCTCGAACGTAACGCCCTTCAAGGTCTGCGCGTCGGAGGTGGCGGCGATGAGGAGAAGGAGAGACGCGCCGGCGAGCGCGCGGCAGGAATCACGAACGTCGATTGGATGGCGCATGGTTGCGGGAGGATTCTACAGCCGCCACAATCAAACCCGCGATGCGCGTCCGCTTCGAGGGGATCGGCAAGCGGTTCGGCGCGCACGCCGCGCTGCGCGCCATCGACCTCGAGGTCGAGCCCGGGGAATGCCTCGTTCTCCTCGGCCCTTCCGGCTGCGGGAAGACGACGCTGCTGCGATTGCTGGCCGGCCTGGAGACGCCCGACGAAGGCCAGCTGTGGATCGGCGATCGCGTGGTCAACGATCTCCCCCCCGCCGAGCGCGACGTGGCCATGGTCTTCCAGAACTACGCGCTCTACCCGCACTTCACCGTGTTCGAGAACATCGCCTTCCCGCTGCGCGCGCGCCAGGTGGCGGAGGCGGAGATCGGCCCCCGGGTGAAGCAGGCGGCGGAGCGCCTGGAGCTCGGGGCGCTCCTCGCGCGGCGCCCGGCGGAGCTCTCGGGAGGCCAGCAGCAGCGCGTCGCCCTCGCCCGCGCCATCGTCCGCAATCCCGTCGTGTACCTGATGGACGAGCCGCTCTCCAACCTCGACGCGCAACTCCGGATCCAGACCCGGGCCGAGCTCAAGAGCCTGCAGCAGGAGCTCGGGACGACGACCCTCTACGTCACCCACGACCAGGGCGAGGCGATGACCATGGGCGGGCGGGTAGCCGTCCTCCGCGCGGGCGCCGTCGAGCAGGTCGGCCGGCCGCTCGACCTGTACCGCGCGCCCGCGAACAAGTTCGTGGCCACGTTCCTCGGCAGCCCCGCCATCAACATCCTCCCCGGCCCGAACGGGCTCGAGAGGGGCGTGCGGGCGGAGGACGTCCGCGTCTCGCCGGTGGCGGTCGCGGGTTGGACGGAGGCGCGGGTCGTGGTCGTCGAGCCGATGGGGAACGAGACGATCACGACCCTCCTCGCCGACGGCCGCCGCGTCGTCGCGCGGGTCCCATCCGCGCTCGATCTCACCGCCGGCAGCCCCGCCTGGTACGCGCTCTCGGAAGATCATCCCCTCTTCTTCGACGCCGTCACCGGACGCCGTGTCCAGCCCGTTGGAGGGGGCTAACCCTGCCGTCCGGAAGGCCTTGACAGCCTCCCGACGCGCGAGTAACGTCCGCCTTCCAGAGGTTTTTCAGGTGCCCTTCCTTCCTTCCCTTCCCGCCGTTCTCGAACGCTACCCGAGAGGAGCCCGTCGATGAAGCGAGTTCTCGCCGTCCTGGCTTTGGTCCTCACCAGCGCCTTCGCCCACGCGCAGGTGGACCGCGCGTCCCTGACCGGAACGGTCAAGGACACGACGAACGCCGTCATTCCCAATGCCTCGGTCACGATCACGGGCCCGCAGGCGCCGCAATCGACCAAGACCAACAGCGAAGGCGTGTACCTGATCCAGAGCCTCATCCCCGGCCGCTACGTCGTGGAGGCCGAGTTCTCGGGATTCCAGAAGGGCTCGCGGGCGGTCATCCTCGAGGTCGGGCAGAAGGGCAACGTCGACTTCAACCTGGGCATACAGGGAGGGAGCGAGACCGTCTCCGTCGAGGCCAAGCGGCTCCTGAACACCGAGCAGTCGTCGCTCGGCACGGTCATTGACCAGGCGAAGGTCGCCAACCTGCCCCTGGCCATCCGCAACTGGGATGACCTGCTGGCCCTCGTCCCCGGCGTGCAGGGCGACCGATTCACCGAGCAGGGCGGCGGCACCTCGTTCGGGCGGACCGGCGGCGTCAACGTGCACGGCACGCGCTCGCTGCAGAACAACTTCACCCTCGACGGCGTGGACAACAACAGCATCTCCGAGAACGTCCAGGAGC
>JANMPI010000048.1:0-9960 GCA_031369785.1 Acidobacteriota bacterium | reverse complement strand
ACGATCGAGGAGACGGTCCGCGACGCCGTCGGCAACCCGGTGTTCACGCGCGACCGGCCGGTGACGCTCGACGACAACCCCTATCGCGCGTCCAGCCTGCTCATCACCAGCCTGCCCGGGGTCATCTACCGCCTGCTGAAGACCGACACCTCGTCCCGGCTCATCGCCAACCCGCAGCTGCGCACCGCGGAGGGACAGACCGCGCAGGCGCGCTTCGGCGACCAGGTGCCGGTGCCGGTCACGGTCTTCTCCCCCATCGCCACCGGCGGCGTCCCCCAGCAGCCGGTGACGTCGTTCGAGTACAAGAGCGTCGGCGTCAACATCGACATCACGCCGCGCGTCCACCACGACGGCGACGTGACCCTGGTGCTGAAGCTCGAGATCTCCTCCCTCGGGCCGCTGTTCCAGAACAACCCGACCTTCCGGAGCCGCACCGTCAACAGCACGATCCGTCTCCGTGACGGCGAGACGAACGTGCTCGCGGGGCTGATCAGCGACGAGGAGCGGACGAGCCTCTCCGGCCTGCCCGGCCTGGCCAGCGTGCCGATCCTCGGCCGGCTTTTTTCCCGCAATCGCACGGAGGCGCTGGAAACGGACATCGTGATGACGCTGACGCCGCACATCGTCCGCCAGACGACGCTGACCGAGGAGGACCTGCGATCGTTCTCCGTAGGCACTGAGAACGCGCCGCTGATGTTCGAGGTGCCGTCGGTTCCATCGATCTCGATTCCGTCCCTGCCCATCCGCCCCCCGGACGCGCCGCGCGCGGAGCCCATTCGCCCCCCTGCGCCCGTGCCCTCTCCGAGCCCGATCGGGTGAGCACGATCCAGAAGATCCAGCGGCTGCTGGCCCTGCTGCGCGATCCCCGCGTGGGCAAGCTGCCGCGCTTCGCGATGCTCGCCGCGCTCGCGTACCTGATCTCGCCCGTCGACCTGCTGCCCGACTTCGTCGTCCCGATCGTGGGCTGGCTCGACGACGCGACGCTCATCTGGATGGCGGTGCGCTGGCTGCTGAAGGCCGGCGACGATGCCGATCGGGCCGGCCGGCTCGACCTCCCTACCGCCAAGCGCATCGACTCGTAGCCTTCCTCGCGAAGTTTCGCGGAAATCACCGGCGCGCCCGGCCGGGAACACCCCAGGCCGTAATACATTGAAAGTGTGTCCGCTTCGGGGTCGCGCGCGGTGCTGACCTCGACGGAGAGCAGTCCTCGCGATCAGTCCGCGTCCCGCTCCTCGGACCGCGACCTTCTCCGGCGCGTCGTACGCGGAGACGAAGACGCGCTGATCGCCATCTTCGACGCCCACCGCGGGCGTGCCTTCGGAATCGCGATGCGCGTCCTCCGGGATCCGTTCGAAGCGGAGGACGCGGTGCAGGAGACGTTCGTCCAGATCTGGACGCGACCGCAGGCCTACGATCCGGAACGGGGCGAGGTGGCGTCCTGGATACGGATCATCGCGCGCAGCCGCGCTCTCGACCGGCTTCGCCGTCAGCGGCCGACGGTCCCGCTGGCGGGCGAGGTGGCGCTGCCGAGTCCGAGGATCGACGAGGCCCTTTTCATGCGCCAGGCCCTGGCCGGCCTGACCCCCGACCAGCGCCAGGTGATCGAGCTCTCGTATTATCAAGGGATGACCCAGGCCGAGATTGCGCGCCGCCTGGCCGTACCCCTGGGCACGGTCAAGGGACGCGTGCGCGCGGGTTTGATCCGGTTGCGGGAGCGCCTGGACACGGAATCCCGATGAACGCCCGACCCTCACCCGCCACTCCGGCTGGCGCCAGATGATCCGACTCGCGGGCGGCCTCGTATAATGGTGATATGAGCCAGGGTGATTACGGGGCGCGCGCGCGGCTTCGGGCTTTCCTCCGCGCGCCGCGGCTTCCGATCGATCTGGACGCCCTCGAGTGGAACTCACTCGGGCCCGGCGTGCGCTCCCATGTGCTGGAGAGCGACGACGCCGGCTGCCCTCGCCGCATCCTCATCTGGGCCGACGTCGACGCGGTGATCGCCGCGCACACGCACGACGTCGCCGAGGACACCCTGATCCTGGAGGGTACGGTGGAGAACATCGGCCACGGCAGCGGGATCTATCCGGCGGGCTCGATCTCTCATAGTCCGGCGGGCTCGAAGCACACCTCACGCAACGTGGGACCGGTGCCCTGCCTGTGCTACGTCGTCCTCGCGCCCCCTGCCCGCTGAGGACCGACTAGCCTTCAGGCGGACGCCGGAACGGGCCGGCGGGGAAGCAGAGCCGGGCGAGCGCAACCGCGACGCCCGCCGAGCCCAACCCCCTGGTCATCAGAAGCTGAACGTCACCCCACCCAGCACGCGGTGGATCGAGAACGAATCGCGGATGCCGATGTCCTCGACGTCGTCCGGGAACACGCGGAAGTACCGGTAGTCGCCGCGCACTCCGAGGAGCCGGGTCAGGCGGAACTCGATGCCGGCCCCGCCGTAGGCGGCTTTGTCATTGTTCTTCACGTCGAAGGCGTCCTCGATGATCTGGTCCGTCTCGTTGCTGGTGTTGCGCTGCACGAGCGCGCCGCCCAGCGTGAGGTACGGGACCACGCGGCGCGCGAGCAGCGGGATCTTGAAGCCGGCGTTGACGAAGGTGTTGTCGGGCGTGTCGGAGCCGTTCTCCTCGCGTCCCCAGGTGCCATCGACGCCCGCTTCCAATGCGAGATGCCGCATCAGGCGAAAGGCGATGGTTCCGCCCGCCGTGCGCGAATCCGTGTCGGGCTGAAACGGGATCAGGAGCCCCGGATTGCCGCCGCGAAACATTGTGGTCCCTCCGGAGAGCGCCACGTGCACGCGCGGCGTGCTCCAGTCCTCGTTGGCGTCCTGGGCGCTGGCCATCGGCACGGTGGCCGAGAGTACGAGTGCGGCGACGATCGATAGACGCGACATGGTCCCTCCTTGGTGATGTCTCGCAGGGGATACGCGCGATCGCACGGTCACGGATGTGGCCGTCATCCGAAATGCCGGCGGCGCGCGTACCCCTTGTGTCGACGCAATTCCGTGCGACGAGATTTACAACCTGATTTTGTACGAACGACAAATCACCGATGGGAGAAATCGAATGACACTGTCCCTGCGAAGCGCCGCCCTGACCGTCGCGCTAGCCGCCGCGGCCGTCGCGCCCGCGATGGCGTCCAGCCACCGCGAGGCGCCGCTGATCAGCCGTGATCCCTCCGCCGACAACACGGACGTGTACGCGTTCGTGAGCCCCGCCGATCCCGGCAAGGTCACGCTCATCGCAAACTTCATCCCGCTGGAGGATCCGGCGGGCGGACCGAATTTCTATCCGTTCGACGACAACGTCCTCTACGAGATCCACGTCGACAACGACGGCGACGCGGTCGAGGACATCACTTATCAGTTCCGCTTCCGCACCGAGAACCGGAACCCCAACACGTTCCTCTACAACGCGGGCCAGGTGACGTCCCTCGACGATCCGGACCTGATCGTCATCCAGCGTTACACGGTGACGCGCGTCGCGGACGGCCGCCGCACGGGCCGCGGCCAGGACATCGGATCCAACCTCCTGACCGCGCCGAGCAACGTCGGCGTCAACTCCATGCCGGACTACGCCGGCCTCGCCGCCTCGGCCGTGCAGTCGCTGTCCGGGGGCATCAACGTCTTCGCCGGGCAGCGGGAGGAAGGCTTCTACGTCGACCTGCCCCGCGTCTTCGACCTCCTCCAGGTCACGCGCGGAACACCCCGTGACGGCGCGGCCGGCAAGAACGTCAACAGCATCGCGATCGAGGTGCCGATCGAGCAGCTGACCCGCGACGGACAGCGTCCGGCGGGCGCGACCGCCGCCAACGCGGTCATCGGTGTGTGGTCCACGGCCAGCCGCCAGCAGGTCTCCGTGCTGCGCCCGGGCCAGGGCCCGGACACCCGCGGCAACTTCGTGCAGGTGTCGCGGCTCGGAAGCCCGCTCGTCAACGAGCTCGTGATCCCGCGCGGAATGAAGGACGCCTTCAACGCATCCGAGCCCGTGAACGACGCGCAGTTCGCGGCCTTCGTGACCGATCCGGAGCCCGCGCGTCTTCTGAAGGCGCTCTTCGGCGTCAACACTCCGCCGACGCCGCGGAACGACCTCGTCCAGGTCTTCCTGACCGGGATCCCCGGGGCCACCATGCCGCCTGGCGTGCGGCCGTCGGAGATGCTGCGCCTCAACACCGCCATTCCTCCCAATCGCGCGAATCCCAACCGGCTGGGCGTGATCGGCGGGGACCTCGCCGGTTATCCGAACGGACGCCGCCCCGGTGATGACGTGGTGGACATCGTGGTGACCGCGGCCAGCGGGATCCTCGTCCCGGGGTTCGGGGCGATGCTCGGCGACGGCGTGGACGCCAACGATGCTCCGTATCTCGCCACCTTCCCGTACCTCGGCGTGCCCTTCCCCGGCAACCCCGGCCGGTGACGATCACCACGCCGTCCTGCCTCGCGGTCGCCGCGCTGTTGGCCGTTTCCGTTCCCGGCGCAAGCGCGGCCGGCCCGAGCGTGGAAGGCGAGGCCATCGCGCGTGTCGCGCGTCTCCAGGAGCGCGCGATTGCGCGGCCTGGGGACGTCGCGGCGCGCGTCGATCTGGCCCTCGAGTGTCGCTCCCTGGCTCGTCTCACGGGTCGCGCGGAGTGGGAAGCGAAAGCTGCGGCCGCGGTGAACGATGCCCTCGCGGTGTCGCCCGCGGACCCCGAGGCCCTCACCGTCAAAGCCTGGGTGCAGGCCGCGGGGCACGACTTCGAGAAAGCGGTGGTCACCGCTTCGGCGGCGACCCGCGCGGCCCCCGCCAGCCCCTGGGCGTGGGGCGTGCTCGCGGATGCGCTGACCGAGCTCGGCCGTTACCCGGAGGCGGTCGACGCCGTGGAGAAGATGATGGCACGCCGGCCGGGAGCGGCGGCCTACAGCCGCGCCGCGCATCTGCGATCCCTGCACGGCGACTCCGACGGCGCGGTGTCCCTGATGAAGATGGCCGTCGATGCCACGAGCCCCGCCGATCGCGAGGACCGCGCGTGGATGCTCGTGATGCTCGGGCGCGAGCACCAGGTGCGCGGGGAGCACGACCAGGCCCAGCGCCTGTATCGGGAGGCGCTCCGAGCCGTCCCCGGCTTCCACCTCGCGACGTTCCACCTCGCGGACAGCCTGGCCGCTACCGGCCGCATCGAAGATGCGATCACGGCGCTGGAGCCGCTGCACGCTTCGACGCCGTCCGCCACCACGGCGGCCGCGCTCGGGGACCTCTATGCCGAAGCCGGCCGGCGCGCGCAGGCGAGCCGGCTCTACGCCGAGGTGGACGCCCTCGCCGCCCTCCAGGATCCCGCGAAAGCCGAGCCACGCTGGCTGGCCCGCTTCTATGCCGACCAGCAGCGGAACCTCCCGGAGGCGGTGCGCATGGTGCAAGCGGAGCTCGTGACCCACCAGGACTTCGAGACCTGGGACGGCCTCGCCTGGGCGCTGCACCGGTCCGGCCGCCATGCGGACGCGCTCGTGGCCGCCCAGCGCGCGGGCGCTTTGGGCACGCGTCGCGCGCGGCTCCTATACCACCGCGGAATGATCGAGAAGGAAGTCGGCCGCAGCGACGACGCGCGGCGCGACCTGCAGCAGGCCCTGGCCTTGAACGACCTGTGGCCGGCCGAACGACGGCAGGCCGCTGCCGCACTGAAAACCGCGTCGACGAAGTAACCAGGGGGGCTCGAGCAGACTCCATGAGCGGCCTCGGCGTGCACGAGCGGTCGTCGAGCGGTAAGCAACTATAATCACCAGAAGTGCCGTGGAGCGGGCTGGCCGCCGATACAGGCAGGGAAGCGCTCAGGCTTCTCGATCGCATCGGTGTGTTGCGGAACCGCAGCGATCTGGACCTCCTCCTCTTCTTCGCCGAGCATCCGAGCTCGTTGCTGGCCATGGAGTCGTTGGCGGCCTTTGTCGGCTGCAGCCACCACCAGATCGCCGGCTCGATCGAGGTGCTCCTGGCCGCGGGGGTTCTCCAACGGAGGCAGACCCCCGTCCACGCCGCCCGCCTGTACGTGTTCGAGCCCAGCGGATCGGTTGAAGGCTGGCTCCCCGAGCTGCTGGACCTCGCGTCCACGCGAGAGGGTCGTCTGGCCTTGCGTTTCGCGCTCGCCGGCCGCCCCCCTGTATCGGAACGCTTGTCAGAGACGAGTGCCGGGTTGATCCCGTAGGATAGGGGCCTATGCCTGAGCCTGAGCGCGACCTCGTCCAGACGGGGATCAGCGGCCTCGATCCCATCCTCGCCGACGGCATCCCGCGCGGAAACGTCATCCTGCTGGAAGGCGCCATCGGGACGGGCAAGACCACGCTGGGCGTCGAGTTCGTCTATCGTGGCGCGAAGGACTTCGGCGAGCCGGGCCTGATCGTGCTGTTCGAGGTCTCACCGGACAAGCTGATCCGCGACGCGGCGCGGTTCGGCTGGGACCTGCCGACGATGGAGCGCGACGGGCGGCTGAAGATCGTCTTCACCACCCGCCAGGTGTTCCGGCAGGAGCTCCAGCAGGCGGACAGCCTTCTCCTCGAGCAGGCCGCGCAGATGGGCGCCCGCCGCATCTTCGTGGACGGGTTGGCGGGCTTGATCGTCGACACGGCGGGGGTGCAACCCCGCGAGACGTTCCATTACCTCGTCGAAGGCCTGCAGCGGGAGCGCCTCACCGCGATCCTCGCCGTGGAGGCGAGCGCGCTCGATGGAGATCACGCATCCGCGTTGCCCGAAGAGTCGATCGCGGACACGGTGATCCGGCTCCGGAAGGAAGACGTCCAGCGGGCGAGTGTGCGGTCGATCGAGATCGTCAAGTCGCGAGGCCACGACTTCCAGATGGGCCGGCACTCGTTCCGCATCGCTGACGGGCACGGCCTCCAGGTGTACCGACGGGTGCAGGCCCCGCGCCGCCGCGACCGCGACGCCGCCTTCGACCCGACGTCGCGCGTCTCCACGGGGGTTCCCGGCCTGGACCCGATCGTGAACGGCGGCTACTTTCTCGGTAGCACCACCGTCGTCGCCGGCATCTCCGGGGTGGGCAAAAGCGTCATGGCGCTGATGTACATCGCGGAAGGGGCGAGGCGCGGCGAGCGCAGCATCATGTTGACCCTCGACGAGCAGGTCCCCCAGGTGATGCGCAACGCCAAGAGCATCGGGATCGACTTGCAGCCCTGGATCGACCAGGGCATCGTGCGGGTGCGGTACGACCCCCCGCAGGAGATCGAGGTCGACCGCCATTTCCACGAAATCGAAGAGATGGTGGAGGAATTCCAGCCGCGACGCGTCGTGTTCGACAGCCTCTCGACGTACGGCTCGAGCCTGGGCACCGAGGGACGGGTCTTCCGCGATTTCTTCCACGCCCTCGTTTCCCTGATGAAGGAAAACCAGATCGCCTGCGTCTACAACCACGAGAACCCGGAGATGCTCGGGATGTCGTCCATGATGGGCGCCTTCCACATGAGCTCGCTGGTGGACAACATCATCCTGATGAACTGGGTCGAGCTCGGGGACTCCTTCCGCCTGGGGCTCACGGTGGCCAAGATGCGCAGCAACCCGTGTACCCGCGTCACCCACGAGTGCGAGGTCGTGAACGGCCAGGGCATGCGCGTGTTGCCGCGCGCGCTGCCCGTCTCCGTGCACCCATTCGCCTCCTACCGGGCGCTCATCTCCCGGTCGCCGACGCGGCTCCCGACACCCGGCGCGCCCGGCGCCACCGACAAGGGCGAGTAGGCCGCCAACGGAGCCCCGTCCGAACGCGGCGCTCTTGGACCCGGCCCTCTGGCAGCCGGCGTTGGCGAGTTACGGAGCCGTCACCGGCCTCACCGTCACGCTCTTCGACGCCAACGAGCAGGTCGTCGGCGTTCCCGTGCCGGAGACTCCCCTGTTCGCGGCGTTCGAGGGGCAGGGCTTCCATCCCGGGGTCTTTGCCGACTGCGCCCATCGCTGCCTGTTGCAGGCGGCGGGGCGGCCGGCGGTCGTGGTCGCGCCTTCCTATGGACTGGCGGTGGTGGGCACGTCGCTCGTGCTGGACGGAACGATCGTCGGCGCCGCCGTGGCCGGCTACGCGCTGGTCGACTTTCCGCAGGCGGAGGCGGTCGAGCGGCTGGCGCGCCAGGCCGGCATCCCCTATCGCGAGCTGCGGGACATCGTGCGGCGGCAGCAGCCGATGCCCGAGAGGCGCCTCGTCCTCCACGGGGAGTTGCTCCAGGTGCTGGGCGACACCCTCCTGCGGGAGAACAGCCGGACGCGGCAGTACGAACAGACGGCGGCACGTCTCGAGCGGGAAATGGCGGCCAAGGACGAGTTCCTGGCCGTGCTCTCCCACGAGCTGCGCACCCCCCTCGCCCCCATCCTGACCTGGGCGCAGATCCTCCGGGAAGCCGGCGACAGCCCCGAGCGCCGCCTCAAGGCGGCGGACTCCATCGAGCGCAGCGCACGGATGCAGCTGAAGCTGGTGGACGACCTGCTCGACCTCAACCGGGTCATCCGGGACAAGGTGACGCTGGAGGTCGCCGTCCACGATCTCGGCGATCTCCTGCGGTCGGCCGTGGAGTCCACGGCGGCGGCGGCAGCGTCCAAGGAGATCACGGTCGAGCTCGTCTGGTTCCGCGAGCCTCTGCTCGTGGAGGGGGATGCGGGACGCCTGCAGCAGGTCTTCCTCAACGTCCTGTCGAACGCGGTGAAGTTCACGCCCGTGAAGGGACGCGTCTCCCTGGTCGTCGAGCGGGATGCGGCCGCCGCCGTCGTCCGGATCGCCGACACCGGGGCCGGCATAGCACCCGAGTTCCTGCCCTACGTCTTCGACATGTTCCGCCAGGCGGAGCACGGCACGCGGCGGCAGTACGGCGGGCTGGGGATCGGGCTGGCCCTGGTCAAGCGCCTCGTCGAGCTGCACCAGGGGAGCGTCGCCGTCGAGAGCCCCGGCGTCGGGCAGGGGACGCAGGTCACCATACGGTTGCCGCTGCTCGTTTCCCGGCTTCCAGTGGACGACGTCACCACTCCGGAACTCGTGGCCCCTCCGGCTGACCCGCTTCCGTTCACCAACCTCACCGTCCTCGTGGTCGAGGACACCGAGGATACGCTGGAGGCGATGCAGGTCATGATCGAGGTGCTGGGCGCCCGCGTGCTGGTGGCGCGGGACGGACGGGAAGCGCTGGAGGTGCTTGCCGCCGCGCCCGCCGACATCGTCCTTTGCGACCTGCGCATGCCGCGCATGGACGGCTTCGAGTTCCTCGCCGAGCTGTCGCGCACCATGGGAAGCCGCCACCCGCCCGTCGTCGCCCTCACGGGCCTGGTGAGCGAGGGCGACCTTCAGCGCACGAAGGAAGCGGGATTCGAAGGCCATCTGGGCAAGCCCCTGGAACGTGCGGCACTCGTCGCGGCGGTGCGGGAGACGCTGGCGCTTCCGAAATCCGCCTGAGGGTCAGCGGAGGGGGCCGTAAGTTGGTCACCGCCAGGGGGACGTAATCGGGCTACGACGCCCGGGGCGCGCCCGTTCCGTTTCTTCGGGGCCGGTCACGGGCTATCGTCGGGGAGTGGCCGCTTTGAGCGGCACCGCGACCGGGACCTTGTCGATCTTCACCTTGCTGATCCGGTTCTTCTCGACGTCCACCACGGTCAGCCGGTGGCCGCCCAGATCGACGAACTCCCCCCCGCGCGGCACCGTCCCCAGGCTCTCCAGCATGAAGCCGGCTACGGTCTCGAACTCCGCCGACTCCGGAATCGGGATCTGGTAGCTCGTGCGCAGGTCTTCCGCGGACAGTGTCCCGTCCACCACCAGTGACCCATCGCGGAGGCGCTCGACGGGACGCTCCTCCCAGTCGTACTCGTCCTGGATCTCGCCGACGATCTCCTCCAGCAGGTCCTCCAGGGTCACCAGGCCGACCAGCGAGCCGTGCTCGTCGATGACGAGCGCCATGTGGGTGCGCCGTTTCTGCAGCTCCTTCAGTAGCTCCCCGACCTTCTTGGT
>JANMPI010000007.1:0-4836 GCA_031369785.1 Acidobacteriota bacterium | reverse complement strand
GATGCGGACGCGCTCTACAGCACGGTGATCGCCGACCTGTTCAAGTCGGGAAAGAACCCGATCGAGATCCTGAAGTGGAAGGAAGTCTACGACGGCCTCGAGAACGCCTGCGACGAGTGCCGCGACTATACGCACGCCATCGGGAACATCGTGGTCAAGAACGCCTGACCGGCCGATGAGCGAGTTCGCCGTCCTCATCGTCATCATCCTGGTCGCGCTCGCCTTCGACTTCCTGAACGGATTCCACGACGCCGCCAACTCCATCGCGACCGTGGTGTCGACCCGTGTCCTCTCGCCGCAGAAGGCCGTGCTGTGGGCGGCGTTCTTCAACTTCGCGGCTGCGTTCGTGATGGGCACGCACGTCGCGAAGACGATGGGCAAGGGGATGATCGATCTCGCCATCGTCAACCAGCACGTGGTGATGGCCGGCCTGCTGGGCGCGATCTTCTGGAACCTCATCACCTGGTATTACGGACTCCCCGTCTCCTCGTCGCACGCCCTCATCGGCGGGTACGCCGGCGCGGCGGTGGCCAAGGCGGGCATGGCGGCAATCCTCTGGTCGGGGTGGGTCAAGACCCTGATCTTCATCGTCCTCGCCCCCCTCATGGGCCTCCTGATCGGGTTCTTCCTCATGGTCGGCGTGACGTGGACGTTCCGGCGCTGGCACCCGTTCCGGATGGACCAGCTGTTCCGGCGGCTGCAGCTCGTTTCCGCCGCCCTCTACAGCCTCGGCCACGGCGGCAACGACGCGCAGAAGACGATGGGCATCATCACCGGCCTGCTCGTCTCCGGCGGCTACCTGAAGGCCTTCGAGGTCCCGCTGTGGGTGATCCTCATCAGCCACGCCGCCATCGCGTTCGGGACGATGTTCGGCGGCTGGCGCATCGTCAAGACCATGGGCAGCAAGATCACCAAACTACAGCCCATCGGCGGCTTCTGCGCCGAGACCGCGGGCGCGATCACGCTCGCGGTGGCGACCCTGGCCGGAATCCCCGTCTCCACCACCCACACCATCACCGGCGCCATCATCGGGGTCGGCGCCACGCGCCGCGTGTCGGCGGTGAAATGGGGGATGGCGCAGACCATCGTCTGGGCCTGGATCCTGACCATCCCGATCTCGGCGATGGTGGGCGCGCTCAGCTATCACGCGCTGCGGCTGGCCTTCTAGCTAGCTTCGCTCCGGCTCGAGGTCCACCGCCCAGAGCACCTTGCCGGCGCGGTCGTGGAGCTCCACGGTCAGCGTTTCGGTCGCGGCCGCAATCCGGCCCGTGCCGAAGAACTGGAGGCCGTCGCTGGGCGGGCGGTTCGGCTTCAGGTCCGGCGGCACCGCGCGGAAAAGCGCCTCGGGGCCGAAAGTCGGATCGAGATCCCCGTTGAAGAAGGTCCCCGCGTGCAGCGGCCCGGCGATGAACTCCCAGAAGGGCCGGAAGTCGTGGACGGTCGCGCGGTCGGGATGGAAGTGGTGGGCCGCGGCGTAGTGGACGTCCGCGGTGACGAACACGATGTTGCGCACTCCGTCCGACTGCGCGGAGCGCAGCACCTCCGCGATCTCGAGCTCGCGGCCGAGCGGCGCTCCGGCCTCCCCGTTCGCGACCGCCTCGAACGCGTCCGGCCCATCCCTGACCACGAGCCCCAGCGGCATGTCGCAGGCGATCACCTTCCACGTGGCCTTCGACGCCGCCAGCCCCGCGCAGAGCCACGCCGTCTGGGCCGCGCCGAGGATGCGGGCGCCCGGGGCGAGCGCGGCCTCGCGGTTCGACCCGTTGGGGCTGCGGTACGTCCGCAGGTCGAGGACGAAGACGTCGAGGGACGGCCCGTAGGAGAGCTTGCGATAGATCCGCCGCGGGTCGCCGGCGGTCGGGCGCAGCGGCGCGTACTCCAGGAACGCCCGCTTCGCGCGCGATGCGAGCAGCGAGACGTCCTTCACGGCGTAGCGCGCGTCGTCGAGGATCTCCCCCGGGTACCAGTTGTTCAGCACCTCGTGGTCGTCCCACTGCATCACCCAGGGGACCTCGGCCTGGAACGCGCGGTAGTGGTCGTCGATGAGGTTGTAGCGGTAGTTGCCGCGGAACTCGTCGAGCGTCTCCGCGACCTTGCTCTTGGACGGGGTGACGATGTTCCGCCACCGCGTGCCGTCGTCGAGCTTCACCTCCTCCGCGAGCGGGTTGTCGGCGTAGATCGCGTCACCGGAATGGATGAAGAGGTCCGGCTCCGCGCGGCGCAGGGCGTCGAAGATCGCGAACCCGCCGCGCGCCTTGTCGATCCCCCAGCCCTGGCCCGCCACGTCTCCGCCCCAGGCGAAGGAGACGCCGCCCAACGTGTCGGGCGCGGTGCGGAAGCGTCCGACGAGCGGCTCGCTCCGCGAACGGGGGTCGGCCGCGTCCTGGAAGGTCACGCGATAGAAGAGGCGCTGGCCGGGGGGCAATCCGGAGAGCTCGACGCGCGCCGTGTAGTCGGTGGACGCCCGCGCCGCCGGTCCGACGATCCGCCGCGGGTCGGCAAAGGATTCGGTGGTCGCGTACTCGACCACCATGCGCGCGGTCCGATCGGCCTGACCCCACACGATCGCGCGCCCGCCGTCGACGTCGCCCGAGGAGATCGCGATGGCGTGCGGGCGGGCGGCGTTGCGGCGGACCGCCGGCGAGGGCCCGTCCAGGAAAGCGCCCGCGGACGCCGCGGCCACCCGCTCGAGAAACCCGCGCCGGCCGACCCCCGGAGGCCCGCTCACCGTCTTGATTCTAGTCGCCTCCCGAGGACCCCGGGCGCGTGTGGGCGACGAAGCGATACCCGATGCCGACGACGGTCTCGACGTGGTCCCGCGCCGGTCCGAGCTTCACGCGCAGCCGCCGGATGTGGGCGTCGACGCTGCGGGCGTCGACTTCGGTCTGGTGGTCGCCCCACACCCGCTCGAGGAGCCGATCGCGGGTCAGCACGCGCCCGGGCCGCTCCAGCATGCAGCGCAGAAGGTCGAACTCCTTCGGGGTCAGGCGCACCTCCGAGCCGCGATAGCGCACGGAGTAGGCGTCGAACTCCACCTCGAAGTTCTCGTCCTCGTATCCCTGGATGGCGCCCCCGGCCTCCGCTCCACGGCGGCGCAGCGCGGCGCGGCAGCGCGCGGCGAGCTCCTTCATGCTGAACGGCTTCACGACGTAATCGTCGGCACCCATCTCCAGCCCGAGCACGCGGTCCACCTCGTCCGCCCGCGCGGAGACGATGATGATGGGCACGTGAGCGGTCGAGTGCTGGCGGCGGATCATCCGGCAGACCTCGAGGCCGTCCATCCCGGGGAGGTTCAGGTCGAGAAGGACGAGGTCGGCCCCGCGTCGCACGCCGTCGAGCCCTTCCTCGCCCGTGCGCGCGACCTTCACCGCGAGCCCCGCCCGCTCGAGCTGATAGGTGATCGCCTCCGCGATGTCCGGATCGTCCTCGATGACGACGACCCGCTGCGCCCCGCGCGGCTTTTCCGGGGGCTTCGGGTTGCGCTCCGGCAGGCTCAAAACTGGACTTTCGGCTCTTCGTGATGATGCCGGACGTCCTTGGCCTCCACCACGAAGATCACGTCCTCCGCGATGTTCGTGGCGTGATCGGCGATGCGCTCGAGGTTTCGGCTCACCAGGATGAGGCCGAGGGCGCGCTCGATGGTCCCGGGGTCCGCCATCATGTGGGTGAGGAGCACCCGGAAGATCTGGTCCTTCAGCTGGTCCACCTCGTCGTCGCGGGCCAGGATCTCGCGGGCGAGCGAGGCGTCGCGGCGCACGAAGGCATCGAGGCTGTCGCGCGTCATGGCCTCGGCGAGCTCCGCCATCCGCGGCAGGTCGATCATCGGCCGCAGCGGCGGCGCGGCCGCGACCTTGACCGCGTTCTCGGCGATGTTCACCGCCTGGTCGCCGATGCGCTCGAGGTCGGCGTTGATCTTCATGGCCGCGGTGATGAGGCGCAGGTCGGAGGCCATGGGGTTCTGGAGGGCGAGGAGCTTCAGGCAACGGTCGTCGATCTCGATCTGCATGTCGTTGACCTCGACGTCGCCGGCCACGATCGCCTCCGCGACCTCCATGCGGCGCTCCATGAGGGCCTGCATCGCCCCGTGCACGCGCTCCTCCACCAGCGACCATGCGCAGCAGCCGGTTCTTGAGCGCCTGCAGCTCGGTCTCGAAGTGTCTGGGTTCCATCAGCCGAACCTCCCCGTGATGTAGTCCTCGGTCAGCTTGTTCCTGGGCGCGGTGAACATCTCCGGCGTGCGCCCGTACTCCATAAGCTTGCCGAGCCAGAAAAATGCCGTGCGGTCGGAGACCCGCGCCGCCTGCTGGAGGTTGTGGGTCACGATGACGATCGTGTAGCGCTCCTTCAGGGTGTAGATGAGCTCCTCGATCTTCAGGGTCGCGATGGGGTCGAGGGCCGAGCAGGGCTCGTCCATGAGGATGATCTCGGGCTCCACGGCGATGGCGCGCGCGATGCAGAGCCGCTGCTGCTGGCCGCCGGAGAGCGAGAGGCCGCTCTCCCCCAGCCGGTCCTTCACCTCGTCCCAGAGCGCCGCGCCCTGCAGCGACCGCTCCGCGGCCTCGTCGAGGGTCGCCTTGTCCTTGATGCCGGCGATGCGCAGGCCGTAGACCACGTTGTCGTAGATCGACTTGGGGAAGGGGTTCGACTTCTGGAACACCATCCCGATACGCCGGCGCACCTCGATCACGTCCGTCTTCGGCGCGTAGATGTCGAGCCCGCGCACGAGGATGGAGCCGGTGGTGTGCACGTCGTCGATGAGGTCGTTCATCCGGTTCAGGCAGCGCAGGAGGGTGGACTTGCCGCACCCCGACGGGCCGATGAACGCCGTCACCATCT
>JANMPI010000586.1:0-21032 GCA_031369785.1 Acidobacteriota bacterium | reverse complement strand
CGCACCGCGTCGGCCAGCGGCTTCTCCCCCACCAGCGGGATGGTGTCCACCGAGATCCGCTCGCCGCGGATGTAGTGGCGGTCCGCCTCCGAGATCGCGCCGATCGCGACCTGCCCGACCTGCGCGCCTCCGCCCATGATGATGACGCGCTTGCCGTAGATGGCCTGGAAGCTGCTCACGAGACAGACGGCGCGCACGACGGAGAGCGCGCGGAGCTCGTCGGCGAGGGCGGCCGCGGTGCCGGGAAGGTCGATCTCGAAATACACCCGGCTTCCCGTGGTGCGGTGGTCGAGGATCTCCACCGAGGCCACGTCGCCGTGATGCCCGGCGATCACCCCCGTGAGCTGGTGCAGCACGCCCGGTCCGGCGGCGGTGTCGACGACCAGGCCCGTACGCTCGCTCGTCATGTGCGCGGATTCTATCAAGCCGCGCGCGCACGCTATCCTTTGCACCGATGCCGACCGCGCGCCATCTGCCGGAGCTCGAGGTTCGCGACCTGCCCGATGCTCCGGTCTCCTATCGCACGCTGGTCGGGCCGGGGGTGGTGGCCGCCGGCGTCGGCCTCGCGTCCGGGGAGTTCGTGCTCTGGCCCTACATCGCCTCCCAGGTCGGGCTCGTGCTGCTCTGGGGCGCCGCGCTCGGGATCGGCACGCAGTGGTTCCTGAACATGGAGATCGAGCGCTACACGCTCGCCACCGGCGAGACCGCGCTCACCGGCTTCTCGCGGGCCGGAAAGCACTGGGGGCTCGTCTTCGTCGCCCTGACCTATTTCGCGAACCTGTGGCCGGGCTGGGTGACGGCTTCGGCGACGATGCTCACCTATCTGGTCGGGGGCGAGGTGCTGCCCATCGCGATCGCGATGCTGCTCGTGATCGGCGCCGCGCTCACCGTGGCGCCCGTCATCTACGTCGCTCTCGAGCGTCTCTCGTTCCTGAAGGTCGCGGCGGTGATCGTCTTCGTGATCGTGGCCATTGCGGTGGTGGTGAGCCGCGAAGCATGGATGGAGCTGCCGCGCGGCCTCACGCACGCGGGGCGCATCCCGACCGGGCTCCGCTTCGCGCTGGTGCTCGGCGCCTTCACCTTCGCCGGCGCCGGCGGAGGCCAGAATCTCTGCGAGAGCAACTGGATCCGCGACAAGGGGTTCGGCATGGGCGCATACGTGCCGCGCCTCGTGAGCCCGGTGACGGGCGAGGAGACCGCGGTGGCTTCGACCGGATACACGTTCGAGCCGACCGCCGCCAACATGGCGCGCTGGCGGCGCTGGTGGCGCATGGCCGGCCTGGAGCAGGCGGTGACCTTCGCCGCCCTCTCCTTCCTCACCATCGTGTTCATGTCGATGATCGCGTTTTCCACCGTTCACGGCCGTCCCGACCTCCCGCCCAACGCCGAGTTCCTTCGCCTGCAGGGCGAGCGGATGCAGTCGATGATCGGGCCCTGGTTCGGCGTCCTGTACTGGATCCTCGGCGTCGTCTCCCTCTTCGTCGCCGCACTGGGGATCGTCGACTACACGAGCCGCCTCGGCGCCGACGTGCTGAAGACGGTCTACCTCCGCGACGCGGCGTGGAGCGAGAGCCGCATCTACTTCGTCCTCGTGTGGGGCCTCGTGCTGCTGGGGTGCGCGGTGCTCGGCTTCGGGTTCCGCCAGCCGATGGCGCTCCTCGTGATGTCGTCCTGCGTCGGCGGCCTCATGATGTGCATCTATTCCATGCTCCTCATCCGCCTGAACCGCCGCCTCCTGCCGGAGGCGATCCGCATCACCGGCGGGCGCATCGCCGCGCTCGCGTGGTCGGCGGTGATGTTCGGCCTTCTGGGCGCACTGGCCATCCGCGAGCAGTGGCTCGCCCTGCGGTCCTGACCGTGCGCCTCGACGTCGCATTGATCGCCCTCCACCCCGAGCTCTCGCGGCGCCGTGCGCGCGACGTGATCGAGAAGGGCCAGGTCACGGTGGCCGGAGGGCTCGTCACCGAGGCCGGGTTCGCGGTCGAGCCGGGCGCGGTCATCGCGTGGGACCCCAACCGCAAGGCGATGCGGCGGGCTCGGCTGTCGCTGCCCATCCTCCACGCCGACGAAACCATCCTCGTGCTCGACAAGCCCGCGGGTCTCCTCGCCGTCCCCACCGCGACCGGCGCCGAGGACGAGGACACCGCGCTCGCGCGGGTGAAGGAATACGCGCGCCATCTGAACCCGCGGCGGCCGTTTGCCGGCGTCGTGCATCGGCTGGACCGCGACACCTCCGGCGCCCTTGCCTTTGCCCTCGCGCCCGAGGCGCGGGACGCGCTTCGCGCGCTGTTCCGCGAGCATCGGATGGACCGCCGCTACGTCGCCCTGGTCCGCGGCGCCCCTCCCACCGAGGAAGGCACCATCGACCGCCCGATCGCCGAAGCCTACGAGAGCGGCCGGCGGCATGTCGCGGGGCCGGGCGAGCCGGCGCGGGAGGCGATCACCCACTACCGCGTGCGCGAGCGCTTCGCGGCCGGCGCGCTGCTCGACATCCGGCTCGAGACCGGGCGCCAGCACCAGATCCGCCTGCACCACGCCCACGAGGGCTGGCCGATCGTCGGCGATCCCGTGTACGGCACGCCCGGCCGCGGCGCCCCGCCCGCTCCGCGCCAGATGCTCCACGCCGCGCTCCTCGCCTTCGAGCATCCGCTCACCGGCGCGCCGGTGCGGGCGGTCAGCCCCCTGCCCGACGACTTCAAGCGCGCGCTCGGCTCGATGCGGTCGGGCACCACGCCGCGGGCCAGGAAAACCGGGCGCCGGTCGGGGCGCAGGTAGGCTGTGCGCGAGCGCACAGGGGGGCCGCGCGAACGCGCCGAGGATGTCTGACCTGCGCGTCGGTCAGCCGGGAACGGACTCCCGCCGCCTCCGGCCGACTTCCCAGGCGACCAGCAGCCCGGCGACGGCGGCAAGGCTGATCGCGAGGCCGAGGGGGACCGCGCCGGGCCGATAACGCATCTCCACGCGATGACGGCCGGCCGGGACGCGCACGGCACGGAAGGCGGTATTGGCTCGCAGCACGGGCGAGGGCACGCCGTCGACCGCGGCCGTCCATTCCGGCGCCCACGCTTCGACGATCACGACCAGCGCCTCCTGGCTCGCCTCGACATCGAGGGCGATCCGATCCGACCGGCGCTCGACCTCGCGGACGGCGCCGGTGAGGCCGTCACCACCCGTGAAAGCGGGAGTATCGGCGGCCAGCAGCACTTCGCGTCGCGGATCGAAGGCGGGGTCGGTGAGCGTCTCCACCGCCGGCGCATCGTCCATCGCGCGCGCCGCGCCCACCAGGTAGACCTTCGCGAGCGGGTCGGGCACCGCATAGAGGACGATCGGCATCGTATACACGGAAGGCAGCGCGGCTTTGGCGCGGAGCCCTTCCGCCGGCGGGGGCACGAGCGCAACCACGTAGTCGACCGCGGCCACCTGCAGGAGCCGCGTGCGTGCGCGGGGATCCGTCAGCGCGTCGAAGCGCTCGACCAGCCGCGTCACGTGCTTCGGAACGAGGCCGGTGAAGTCGGGATCGTAGCTGCCCTCGATCCCCCATCGCGCGCCCGACGGCGGCGTGAGCCGCTCCTGATTGCCGAGGAACCATGTCCACTCGGGGTCCACCCCGGGCGCGTCCTTCAGATGGGCCCTCATCCAGTCCAGCGGATACCGGACGGAATACACGCGGTGTCCGCCGGTCCCCTGCGCGATCACGTCCGCGAGGGCGGGACGGCGCTCCAGCAGCGCGCGGGGCGCGAGGAGGAAGACGGTGCGCGCGATGCCGGCGAGGTTCGCCGCGAGCAAGGCCACCACCGCCACCGCCGCCCATTCCGTGGAGCGGCTCCCGAAGCCACGCACCGCGAGCGCCGCGGCGATGGCGACGCTCATCCACGCGACGCCCGACACCCGGAAGGCGACGTGCGCGGCGGCATCCGCCTCGTGGCCGGCTTCGACGAGCGCGCCCGACCACCCGGCGGCGAGCTCCGGATGGCTCGCCACGGCGAGCATCGCGAGCCCCGCCAGGAGAAGCGCCGCTCCCACCCAACGCGCCTGGCGCCGCTCGCGCGCTCCCCACGGCCCCGTCCACACGGAGACGCCGAGTGCGGTCAGCACCCCCCAGCAAAGCGCGGCCGGGAAGAGGTACTTGTACGGGTAGCGGAAGATCGCCATCGGCTGCACATGGAGGAGCAGGGGCAGGAGCGGCGTGTGCGCGCCCAGGGCCAGCAGCACGAAGAACGCGAAGCTGATCGCGGCAAAGAGGAACAAGCGGCGCGCCGGATGGAGCGGAGCAAAGAGCACGGCGGCGAGCGCGGGCAGCCCGAGGTAGAGCGTGGACAGGAAGGGGTCGCGTCCCTCGAACAGCACGCTCTTCGCCTCCCCGCGCAGCGGGAAATCGGCCAGCAGACGGGGGACGAGCAGATCGACGAGCGACGCCGGATGGACCGACCAGTAGAGGTTGTCGGCGGGGAGAAGAGCGAGGCGCGACCCAAGGCGAAGCTGCGCCGCCATGGGAACCCACTGCACGGCGGACAGGGCCGCCGCCACCCCGGCGCCGATCAGGCCCGCGCGACCGACGGCACGGAGCCGCGGTCCGACGCCGGCCGCATCACCGGCGACGAACGCGGCGGAATAGAACAAGGCCAGAAGCGCGGTCATCAGCACGACATCCGCCGAGCCCGCGACCACCATCATCGCGACCACGGCGCCGAGGAGAGCCGGCGACTTCCCGCGTACGAGCGCGCCGTGCAGGGCGAAGAGCGCCCACGGCATCCAGGCCGCGGCCGCGAAGTGGTGATAGAGGTTCGTCGCGGACAGGAACGGCCCCGAGAGACACCACGCGACGGCTCCCGCGAAGCTCGCGAAGGAGCCGAGCCCGGCGCGCCGCGCGAAGACGTAGCCCCCCACGCCGGCGACCATCACGTGGACGATGACGAAGACCTTGTAATAAGTGGCGGGCAGGAGAACGAGGTGGAGCCACGTGATGGGATACGGGATCTGATGGCTGGCATCCGCCCACATCGGCGCGCCGAACCCGAACCGCGGGCTCCACACCGGCCACGCGCCTTCCCCCAGCGCGCGCACCAGGGATTCGACCTGCGGGTACCAGTAGAAGCCGATGTCGCGCTCGAAGAAAACGCGGCCTCCGCCGAGGGCCTCGCGGAAGACCATTAGGACAAGGGCCAGAAGGCCGAGGACCGCGACCTGGTCCGCGAGGGAAGGGCGTCGCGTCGCGCGCGGCAAAGGCGGCGGGAGCGCCATGGCGGCACACAGTACCACCACGGTGGAGCGCGGCCGCGCTCACTCGCTTATCATTGACTGGTGAACGGAATGGTGGCCGAGAATCGCCTCTGCCTCGTCGTCGCGCTCGCCCTTTCCGTTGCCTGCGACCAGGGGAGCGCCGCCGGGACGGGCAACGTGCCGTCGGCGGCCTGGACACCGGGCGTGTTCCCGCCTTCCGCCTCGTTCGCGAACCAGTGCACCGTCCCGCGCACGGGCATCGACCCCACGACGGGCCGCGCGTACCCCGACCGGCCCGGCTCGAGGCTTCTCGAGAACCAGTGGCTGCGGTCGTGGACGCACGAGCTCTATCTCTGGTACCGCGAGGTGCCGGACCTCGATCCGGGCGCCTATTCCACCGCCGACTACTTCGACCGGCTGAAGACGCCCGCGACCACCCCCTCCGGCAATCCGAAGGACAAGTTCCACTTCACCTACCCGACGCCCCAGTGGGTGGCGCTCTCCCAATCGGGGATCGAAGCGGGTTACGGCGCGCGGTGGGTCATCGTCGCCGCGCGGCCGCCGCGGCGCGTGGTGGTGGCGTATACGGAGCCCGGCTCGCCTGCCGTCGCCGCCGGCTTGACCCGAGGCGCCCAGGTGCTCACCGTCGACGGCGCCGATCTCGTGAACGGCAACGACAACGCCACCATCAATGCGCTCAATGCCGGCCTCTTTCCTTCCGAGCCGGGCACCACCCATACCTTCACCGTCCTCGACCGCGACGCGGCGGCGCCGCGCGCCGTCACCCTGACCGCGACGAACGTCACCTCGACGCCCGTGCAGAACGTGCGGAGGATCGGGCCCGGCGGCCGCGTCGGCTACATCCTCTTCAACGACCACATCGCCACTTCCGAGGGGCCGCTCATCGCCGCGTTCTCCCAGCTTTCGGGGGTGAGCGACCTCGTGCTCGACATCCGCTACAACGGCGGCGGCTACCTCGACATCGCGAGCGAGGTCGCCTACATGATCGCGGGCGCCGGCCCGACCGCGGGACAGACGTTCGAGCGGACGATGTTCAACGACAAGTACCCGAACACCAATCCGGTGACCGGGGGGCGGCTGACCCCCGTGCCCTTCCACGACACCGCGCAGGGCTTCTCGGCCCCCGATCGCCAGCCGCTGCCCACGCTCAACCTGTCGCGCGTGTTCGTCCTCACGAGCGACGACACCTGCTCGGCGAGCGAATCGATCATGAACGGGCTGCGCGGCGTCGGCATCCCGGTGATCAAGGTCGGCGGCACGACCTGCGGCAAGCCTTACGGCTTCTACCCCGAGGACAACTGCGGCACGACGTACTTCTCGATCGAGTTCCAGGGCGTGAACGCCCAGGGCTTCGGCGACTATCCGGACGGCTTCTCGCCCGCCAACGCGGTGAGCCGCGCCGGCGTCGCCATCCCGGGCTGCGCCGTCGCCGACGATTTCAGCCGCGACCTCGGCGATCCGGGCGAAGGGCGCCTGCAGGCCGCGCTCGGATACATCCTCGACGGCCGATGCCCGTCCCCGACGTCGGACGTCACGGCGAGCATCCGCGATCTCTCCACCGCCGGCGCCCTCGCGCACCGATCGCCGTGGCGCGAGAACAGGATCCTACGCCGCCGGTAACCGCCGGCGCGACGGCGGCTTTCTAGGGAACCACCGGCAGATCGACCCGGCTCGCCGCACCCGGCCCGTGATGGATCCGCTGCGTCGCGGCGGCGTATTCCCCCGGCTTCGCGAAGAAGATGTTGGGGACGAAGGTCTGCGGGTTGCGGTCGTAGAGCGGAAACCAGCTCGACTGCACCTGCACCATGATCCGATGGCCGGGCAGGAAGACGTGGTTGATCGTCGGCAGGTCGAACTCGTACGCCAGCGGAACGCCCGGCGTGATCGGCCGCGGGGTCTCGAAGCTCGTGCGGTATCGCCCGCGGAAGATGTCCATCGCGATCCCCAGCTGATAGCCGCCCATCTCGGGCTGGCTCGGCATCTCGTCGGGATAGACGTCGATGAGCTTCACCACCCAGTCGGCGTCCGTGCCGCTGGTGGAGGCGACCAGGCTCGCGCGCGGGGCGCCGGCGACGTGGACGGAATCGGTGAGGACGGGCGTCACGTAGCTCAAGACGTCGGTGCGGTCGGCCACCGCGCGTTGATCGGTGAGCAGCCAGCGCCGCCAGAGGTCGGAGTCGGCGAAGCGGACCGGCCGCGGCACGTAGGGGACGGGCTTGGCGGGATCCGCCACGTACTCGTCGTACGCTCGCGGCGATTCGGCGGGCGCGCTCCAGGACAGCCCGAAGCCGGAGGTGAGATAGAGAGCCTTCGATTTCACTGCGCATCCGACCGGGCAGGCCGGGGGCCAGGCCGGGAAGCGATCCCAGTGGTTCTCCCCGGTGTTGTAGAAAAAGACCGGCGGCGTGTTCGCGCGCGGCGCGCCGTCCTTCAGGTACTGGTCGAAGAACGGCTTCAGCACGTCCCGCCGGAACTGGAGCGCGGTGTCCCCTTCCCACTTGAGCGGCCCGAGCGAAAAGCCCTCGTAGTTGACGCCGCTGTGCCGCCACGGTCCCAGGACGAGGAAGTTCCGGTCGTTCCCGGTGTCCTTCGCCTCCGTCGCGACATAGGCGTGGATGCCGCCCCACATGTCTTCCTGGTCCCAGATGCCCTGGATCCACATCGTGGGAACGGCGAGCGGCTGCGCGGCCAGTGTGCGGTCGAGCGCCTGCTCGCGCCAGAACGCGTCGTAGGCGGGATGCTCGGTGGTCTTGCGCCACCAGGGCAGCTGATCGATGCCGGCCGCGCGCGCGTAGTCGCCCGCGGAGCCGGCGCGGCGAAAGTTCTCGTAGTCGTCGTAGCCCTCGCGGACCGCGGAAGCGCCCTCCTTCCGCGCCGTCGTCTGCCCCGTGAAGTAGTCGAAGTTGACCTGGCGGAACGCGCCGTAGTGGAACCAGTCGTCCCCCATCCAGCCGTCGACCATCGGGCTCATGGGCGCCGCCACCTTCAGCGCGGGATGCGGGTTCACGAGCGCCATCACCACCGTGAATCCCTCGTAGGAGCTGCCGATCATGCCCACCCGGCCGTTGGACTCCGGCACGTTCTTCACCAGCCACTCGATGGTGTCGTAGGCATCCGTCGCATGGTCGACCGCGGTGGCGTTCAGCGGCCCGCGCAGCGGGCGCGTCATCACGTAGTCGCCCTCGGACTCGTACTTGCCGCGGATGTCCTGGAAGACGCGGATGTACCCGTCGGCCACGAACACCTCGTCGCCCATGGGCAGGGTCGCGAGCATCCGCGGCGAGCGGTTGCGGCGCGCGCGCTCG
This sequence comes from Acidobacteriota bacterium, assembly GCA_031369785.1. Classification (GTDB taxonomy): domain Bacteria; phylum Acidobacteriota; class Vicinamibacteria; order Fen-336; family Fen-336; genus JANMPI01. The sequence continues at coordinate 12,486 of JANMPI010000586.1, read as the reverse complement.
GTGGCGTTGTAGGGGGTGCGGGTCAGGAGGATCGGCGCATGGGCGGCCGCCTTCGGGATGACGATGACCGTGAAGAGCTTCACGCCGTCGCGCATCGGGATCATCACGGTGCGCTTGACGTAGTCGTACCCCGCCATCGGCGCTTCGTACTTCTCGGGGATGTCCGGCGTCATGGGCGGCGTCTGCGCGGCGAGCGTCACGGGCAGGGTGAGAATACCGATCATCGACAGCCGGCCGGCGCGGATCATCAATGCCTCCTCCAGAGTGCGCGTCAGCGACCGGGCGCGGTCGCGCCGAACTGTTCGAGCTTCGCCGTGATGCGGTCCTTGATCCAGTGGGGATCCCACCACTCCCTGGCATCGACCTGCACCGACTGCAGCACCATCGAGTAGTGCAGATGGTCGCCTCCGGCAAGGCCGGTGGCGCCGCTGCGGCCCACCGCCTGTCCCCGCTTCACCGTATCCCCGGCCTTGACCGCGAAGCTGCTCAGGTGGCCGTACAGCGAGAGCAGGCCGTAGCCGTGGTCGATCACGACGGTGTTGCCGTAGATCCCGAAGAACCCGGCGAGCATCACCACGCCGTCGTTGGATGCCGACACCGGCACGTTGGACGTGCTCGCGAGGTCGTAGCCGAGATGGTCCTGGCGGTCGATCTCCTGGCCCTTGTACAGGTACGTGCGGTGGTCGGCGAAGCTCGCCTCGACCTGCGAGTTGCCGAGCTGCTGGAAGGGCTGCGTCCACAGGAAGCGCTCCTGTGACCGTCCCGCCATTTCGGCGAGCTGCGCGTTGTTCGCCTTGCGCAGGTCGCGATTGATGGCCAGGTAGCTCTTCACGAGATCGCCCTGGTCCTGGATCTGCGGGCTCTGGCTCAGGATCTCGGGCACGACCTTCTCGAGGAACGCATCGTCGATGGGGAGCGGCCGCGACCGGAACACCTTGCGGTCCACCTTCACGTTGAAGCTCGCGACGACTTCGTTCGATGCCTCGTCGCGGGCGCGGAGGCGCAGCGGGGTGTTCGGTGCCGCATCGTAGGGGAACGCGAAGATCGCGAAGCGCAGGCGCGCGTCCGCCGCCCCCGGCATGGGGAAACCGCGGAAGAACGTCGCTCCGACGGCGACCCCGCTCTCCGTGGCGCTCTCGCTCACGCGGTAGACGACCATGTCGCAGCCGCCCTGGTTCACGTAGTGCTGCGTGGTCAGGACCTCGATGCGCGGGGGTACGAGGCGCACGCTGAAGGGCTGTTCGATGGACGCCGATCGACCGCGGAAGAGCCCGCCCCAGGACGCGTTGCGCGCCCGTACGGAGAGCCGCCCCGCACCCTCGGCGAGCCGGACCGTCTTGTCCTGCGCCGGCATCCAGCGGAAATGGACCTCGGGCTTCGGCGGATCGTAGTGCTCGTCGAGGAGGACCTGCTCCTTGCCCGCCTGCTCGATGGCGATCCGCAGCGCCTTGACCCCGTGGCGCGGGTCCTTGACGTCGACGATGAGGGGCGCGTTTCGTCCCACGAGCTTCCACGGTGCGCCGAGGGCCACCACTGGCTTGGACGCGAACGCGACCTTCCAGGCGACGAACACGAGCGCGATCGCTCCCGCGGCCAGGGCGATGATGAGCGCGACCGGCAGCGCTCCCAGTCGCGGTCCGACCCGCGCCGCGTTCCGAAACTTGCGCACCCCCGACCTCCCTTTTCGGGAACGATGTTACCCGCAATGCCGGCGGTCCCCGGTCGTGTAAACTTCCCTCGGAATGGCGGCCCGGCTCCCTCGAATCATCCTTGGCGTTTTGTGTCTCGGCGTTGCCGCGTGTGGCGGCGGAGGTGGCGGTCCCAGCGGCCCCACGCCGCCGGTGCCGACCCACACCGTCGGGGTCGTGCTGTTCTATGACGAGAACCGGAACGGCGTGCTCGACGGAGCGGAAGGCGTCCGCATCCCGGACGCGACGGTCGAGATCGGCGGCAAGCAGGGCCGCTCGGCGGCGCTCTCCGGCGAGGCGATCGTCGACAGCGTGCCGGACGGCGCGCAGACGCTGACCGTTCGCGCCTCGTCCCTGCCCCCGTTCTACGAGCCCCCACCGCCGGTGCCCATCGCCGTTCCCCAGGCCTCGGGCACGACGTTCATTCCCATCACGCTCCCCATCGGCTCGAATCGGCCGAACGTCTATCTCGCCTTCGGCGACAGCATCACCGACGGCGAGGGATCGAGCGACGGGCAGGGTTATGTGGCGCGCTTGCAGCGCAAGCTCGCCACCCACTTCGGCCGCGCCTCGATGATCCGCGACGGCTTGAGCGGCACGCGCAGCAACCGCGGGTCCGACCGCCTGCCCGACAGCCTCAGCGTGCACCCCGCGTACACCCTCATCCAGTACGGCACCAACGACTGGAACGCCGCGGAGTGCAAGGCGAACCCCCCGTGCTTCACGATCGACAGCCTGCGGACGATGGTGCGCGACGTGAAGGCGCGCCAGGGCCTTCCCGTACTGGCCACCATCATCCCCTCCAACCCCATCCACTCCTTCAACCCACCGGAGCGCAACCCGTGGGTCGCGGCGATGGACGTGCGCATCCGGGAGATGGCGCGGAGCGAAGGGGCGGTGGTCGCCGATCTCGAGGCCGCGTTCCTGCGCGCGCCCAGCGTGCCCGCGCTGTTCAGGGACCACATTCATCCCAACGACGCCGGATACGAGGTGATGGCGGAGGCGTTCTTCCAGGCCATCGCGCACCCGGCGACCGCCGGCGCGAACCTCGGAGGCCCGGAGCTCTTCAAGAGCCCGATCTTCTAGGTGAGGCGCATCCTCGCGTTGGCCGTCGCCACCGCCGCTTGCGGCGGCAGCGCGGGCAGCCCGACGGCGCCGCCGTCTCCGCCGGTGCCCACGCATTCCGTCGGGGTCGCGCTGTATTACGACCAGAACGGCAACGGCGTCCTCGACGGTAACGAGGGGATCCGCATCCCCGACGCGGTGGTCGAGATCGGCGGCAAGCAGGGCCACTCGGTGCCGCTCACCGGCGAAGCCATCATCGAGGGCGTGCGCGAAGGCGCGCAGACCCTTACCGTCCTGGCCGCATCCCTGCCGCCTTACTACGTGCCGCCGGCGCCGGTCCCGATCGTGGTCCCGCAGGCGGCGGGGACGACGTTCATTCCAATCACCCTGCCCATCGGGTCCAATCGCCCCAACCTCTACCTCGCGTTCGGCGACAGCATCACCGGGGGCGAGGGATCTTCGGATGGCGGTGGGTATGCGTCGCGGCTCGAGGGCAAGCTCCGAGCGCACTTCGGCGGCGCGACGATCGTCCGCGACGGCCTGACCGCGACCCGGAGCAACCGCGGCGCGGATCGCCTGCCGGCCAGCCTCGCGATCCGGCCCGCGTACACGCTCATCCACTACGGGACCAACGACTGGAACATGGGCGAGTGCAGGTCGCACATCCCGTGCTACACGATCGACAGCCTCCGCTCCATGGTGCGGGCGGTGCGCGGCCGACAGGGCCTCCCCATCCTCGCCACCCTCATCCCCGGAAACCCCATCGTGGCCGCCCAGCAGCCGGAGCGGAACATGTGGGTGGCGGTGATCGACGCGCGGATCCGCGACCTGGCGCGGGAAGAGAACGTGGTGGTGGCGGACATGGAGGCCGCGTTCCTCCACACGACGAACAACGAATACGGCGTCCTCTACACCGATCACGTCCATCCCAACGACGCGGGCTACGAGGTGATGGCGGAGGCGTTCTTCCAGGCCATCGCGCATCCGGCCACGGCCGCGGCGGGTTTCGAGGGTCCCCCGCTCTTCAAGATCTTCTAGGCGGAACGCGCGCCGGCCATGGCGCCGATGGCATCGTCGAGGATCGCCACCGCGATCGCGGCGTCCTCGTCGTCGATGATCAGCGGCGGCGCGATGCGGATGGTGCTGTGCCCGCAGCCGAGAAGCAGCAGGCCGCGCCGGAAGGCTTCCTCGAGGATGTGCTCGCGCATCTCGGGCGCCGGGCGCCCGTCCTCGTCCACGATCTCGATCCCGATCATGAGCCCGAGGCCGCGCACGTCGCCCACCACGCGATGGCGCGCGAGGCGCGAGCGGAGGGAAGCCATCAATCCCGCGCCGACCCGGGCCGCGTTCTCGACCAGGCCGCCTTCGAGCAGCCGGAAGGTGGCGAGGGCGGCGGCCACGGAGACGGGGTTGCCGCCGAAGGTCGACCCATGCGCGCCGCTGTCCCACTGCATGACGTCGTCCGTGGCGAGCAGCGCGCCGAGCGGCATGCCGGACGCGATCCCCTTGGCCAGGGTGACGATGTCCGGCTCGAGGCCGAAGTGCTCGCTCGCGAACATCCGTCCCGTGCGCCCCATCCCGCACTGGACCTCGTCCGCGATCAGGAGGATGCCGTGCTGGCGCGTGATCTCGCGGAGCCGCGGCAGGAAGCCGGGGTGCGGAACCACGTAGCCGCCCTCGCCCTGGACCGGCTCCACGATCACCGCCGCGATCTCGCGTGGGTCGGTGGTGGTCGAGAACATCGTCTTGGTGAGGAGGTCGAGGCACTCCACGTCGCAGGTCGCGGGATGGCGGTTCACCGGGCAGCGGTAGCAGTACGCGTAGTGGGTGTGGAGGACCTCGGGCAGGAGCGGCGCATAGCCGCGGCGCTGCACCGGCTTGCTCGCGGTCAGGGTGAGGGCGCCGTACGTGCGGCCGTGGAAGGCGCCGTAGAAGGCCACGATCTTCTGGCGGCCGGTGCGCATCCGCGCGAGCTTCACCGCCGCCTCCACGACCTCCGCCCCCGAGTTGGCGAAGAAGGCCCGCCACGGTCCCGGCCCCGGCGCGCGCCGGGCCAGCCCCTCGGCCAGCGCCACGACGTTCTCGTAGAAGAAGTCGGTGGCGCACATGTGGAGGAAGCGCTCGGACTGCGCGCGGATGGCGGCCACCACCTCGGGATGGCAATGCCCGGTCGCGACGACGGCGATGCCGGCCGCGAAGTCGCGATAGCGGGTGCCGTCGACGTCGGTGACCATCGCGCCGCGGGCGGAGTCGACCACCAGCGGGTAGTCCTTGCGGTAGTTCTGCGACATCACCCGCGCGTCGCGCGCGATGACGGCCTGCGCGCGGGGACCGGGAGGCGGGACGAGCAGGCTCGGGTAGTCCTTCACGGCCGGCATTCTAGTCCGCGGGACGGGGACTACTCGGAGGCGTGCGCGGACACGACGCCGTCGGCGACGGGCTCCGGCGCCAGGCCGACGAGGCGGGCGAGGAACGAGCACACCTCCGCCGGCGTGCGCACCGAATGGCGCGCGGTCGACGTCCCCTCGCCGACGCGGACCGTCCACGCGCGCTCGCGCATCCGCTCGAAGAGATCCTCGTCCGTGCGGTCGTCGCCCACGGCCAGGCGGAACGTCGCGTCGCGGTGCTCGGCCTCCAGCCGGTCGATCACCGTCCCCTTGTTGGCCCACACCAGCCGAACCTCGACCGTCTTGTTCCCGCGGATGGCCTGCAGCTCGCTGTCGGCCAGCATCTCGTCGAGGGTCGCGACGAGCTCGTTGGCCAGCCATTCGCCGAACTCCGGATCGGCGAGGCGGTGATGCCAGACGAGCGCGAACTCCTTCTCCTCGATCAGGCTCCCCGGCGTGCGGTCGAGGTAGTGCTCGAGTACCGGGAGCACCTTGGCCTTCCATCCCACCGGCGGGCCGCCGCGAACGAGCTCCCACGGTCCCCCCGGCGGGCGGGCCGCCGCCCCGTGCTCGGCGATCAGCCACAGGGGATCGATGCGCCCGAACCACGTCTCGAGGTCGAAGCGCGACCGCCCGGAAACGAGCGCCAGCGTCACCCCCGGCGTCGCGGCGAGACCGGCCAGCAGGGACAGCACGTGCCCGGGAGGGATCGCCTCCCGCGGCCGCGCCGCGTAAGGGACGAGCGTGCCGTCGTAGTCGAGGAGGAGCAGGCGGCTCCGCGCGGCACGGAACGCTTCCACCGCCTCGGCGACCGGGAGCTCCTCCGGGCGCTCGGAATGGACGCCGCGCGCACCGGAGGCGGCGTCGAGCATCAGCAGGAAGCGGTCGGCCCAGCGAAAGACGTTGTTCCGCTCCACCCGACGGTGGAGAAGCCCCATCCGGTCCTGGCGGTCCTCGATGGGCAGGGCCAGGATGCGCTCCAGCGCCGCCGCCGTCCGCTCCTCGTCGTACGGATTGACCAGGAACGCCTCCCCCATCTCCGCCGCCGCGCCCGCGAACTCGGAGAGCAGCAGCGCGCCGTCCGAGCCGCGATGGCAGGCCACGTATTCCTTCGCCACCAGGTTCATCCCGTCGCGCAGCGGCGTGACCCAGCCGACGTCGGCCGCGGCGTAGAGTGCTACGAGCTCGCTGCGGCTGATGCCGCGCCGCATGTAGACGATGGGCGTCCAGTCGGTCTGTCCGAACTCGCCGTTGACCTCGCCCACCAGGTCGCTCACCTCGTGGCGGAGCCGCTCGTACTCGGGGATGCGCTCCCGCGACGGGACCGCCACCTGCACCAGCGTGACCTTCCCCCGCAGCTGCGGCGCGCCCGCGAGCAGCTTGCGGAAGGCGCGCAGCCGCTGGGGGATGCCCTTGGTGTAATCCAGGCGGTCGACGGCGAGGAGGATCCGCTGGCCGTAGTAGCGCTCGCGGAGATCGGAGAGCGCGCGCCGCGTCGGCTCGTCGTGATCGAGGAGATCGGTGAACTCGGCGGGCGCGATCGAGATCGGGAGGGCCTCCAGGCGCGTGGCGTGCCCCTGCGCGACCACGCGGTCCATCTGGCTGGGCAGGCCGACGAGGCGCAGCAGGCTCGCCCGGAAGTGCTGGAGGTCGGCGTGGGTCTGGAATGCGACCAGGTCGGCCCCGAGGAGGCCCCGCAGCACCTCGTCGCGCCGCGGAAGGATGCGCAGCAGCTCGGAGGCGGGAAAAGGAATGTGGAGGAAGAACCCGATGCGCGTCTCCGGCGCGACCTCACGCAGCATCCGGGGCAGGAGCATCAGGTGATAGTCGTGGATCCACACCGTGTCGCCGGGTTGCAGGTGCTCGAGCACGGCGTCGCGGAAGCGGCGGTTGGCGGTGACGTAGGCGGCCCACAGCTCGGCGTCGTAGTCGAACCGCGTGGAGAAGGAATGGAAGAGCGGCCACAGCGTCTGATTCGCGTAGCCCTCGTAGAACTTCCGCGCCAGATCGGAGGGCAGGTCGACCGCGACGTAGCCGAGGTCGGCCTTCCATTGCGCGATCTGCTCGTCCCACCCTTCGTCGGTGGTACGCGGCCCGTAACCGGGCCACCCGATCCACATCCCGCCCCGCCGCTCGAGGATCGGGGCCATTGCGCTCTGCAGGCCTCCGGACGACGGCTCCGTCTTCCAGCGCCCGTCGCGGAGCTTCTTGACGGACAGGGGAAGGCGGTTGGAGACGACGAGGAGCCGTCCCTCGCCCGCCCCGGGGGCCGGGGCCGCGTCGGCGTCAGGCATGACGTCAGTATGCCGCGCGCACGGCGGTTATTGCGGCGGCGCGCGCAACCGATCGGCGGCGCCCCGGATTGCGTCCGCGAGCACGGCGGCCTGCCGCGCGGCGCGGGCGGCATTCCCCGCCATCACCGCCTCCCGCACCCCGGGCAAGGTTTCCGCGGCATACGACGGCAGCGGGGCATAGACGAGATGGCGGAACCAGGGCCGGTCGGGAATGCCTTCGGGGATCAGGAGGTCGCGCTCGGCCAGCCGTAGCGGCTCCGCGTCGCCGCGAACGGCGGTCCCGGGGACGCCCGGCGCGAGTCCGGCCAGGCGAAGGGCCTGGGATCGGGCCGGGCCCAGATCGAGGGGCACCGCGGCGCGCTTCGCCACCGCGTCGAGGTCGTCCATGTACGCGACGAGATCGCGGCCGTACACCGCGAAGTCGAACGGCATCGCGTCCGCGTTGGCGAGGCGCAGCGCCATGACGCCCCACAGCCGTGCCATCGCCGCGTGGTACGCGAAGCCGGGGTCGCCGTGGCGCCGCATCCACTCGTGCGAGTCGTAGGCGGAGTGGTACACGCCGTACGGACCGTCGAACAGCATGTCCACCGACGGGATGCCGATGTGGTTGAAGAAGACCGTGTAGTCGCTGCCGCTGCCCAGGATGCTGACCTCGGGCTCTTCGGTCTTCGTGCCCGCGGCCACTCCGTATCCGCGGATGTTCGCGCCCGTGCCCGCGCGCCACACGTCGTACACGGTGCCGCGCCCCTTGGGGTCCGCCACCGCGCGCGCCGCTTCGTAGAGGAACGGGCGCAGCGACGGCGTCGCGCTCATGGCCAGCCGATCGCCGGAGGTCGAGGCATCGACGTTGAGGCAGGCCACCGCGTCGCGGGCGAGCGTCTCCCGCATCTCCTCGCCCCACTCCGTCGATCCGGTGAGCGTGAACTCCTCGGCGTCCCAGATCCCGATCACCAGGGTTCGCCGCGGCGCGAGCCCGCGCCGGCGCAGCTCGCCGAGCGCACGGGCCATCTCGAGGGCGGTGGCCGTCCCCGACGACGGGTCGACGCCGCCGTACGTCCAGGCGTCGTGATGGTTCGACAGCAGCACGATCTGGCGTGCCACCGCGGGATCGGGATCGGCCCCCGGGATGCGCGCGATGACGTCGCGGATGGTCCGCGTCTCGCGCGGGATGTCGAGCTTCACGCGCAGCCGTACCGGACCGGGGCCGACGTGATACGCGAACGGGCCGCCGCCCTGCCAGTCCACCGACGGCCGCACCGGCCCCGCGAGCGCCTCCAGCAGGACGCGCGCGTCCTGGAAGGAGAGCGGCGCCGACATCATCTTCGGCAGGATCCGCGACTCGCCCTCCAGGATGCGCCGCGCACCCGGCACCGAGGCCCATCCCGGGGTGAGGGGATCGCCGGGGACGATGAAGTCGTAGACGTTGGCGCCGCGCTGCACGTGGCTCTCCGGGCCCCACGGCCCCCGCGGGTAGACGTCGCCCTGGACGTAGCCGTCTTCGGCGGGATCGGAATAGGTGATGAGGGCCGCCGCGCCGCGGCGCTCCGCCTCCAGGCTCTTGCCGCCGCGGTAGCCCTTGAAGTGCCGGGCGAGCGCGATCTTCCCGCGCACGTCGATGCCCATCGCGGCCAGCGCGTCGTAGTCCTCGGCGCGCCCGTGGTTCACGTAGACGACCTCCGCCGTCACTTCCCCGCTGCGCGAATACGCGTGCCACGGCCCGGAGAGCGCGGGGTTTCCGCTTTGCGCATCCTCCGCGAGGACCGCCTCGCGCCTTCCGAGCGTGACGCGCCGCGGCGCCACCATCTCCATCTCGACCGTTCGCGGCGAGGACAGGAGCACCTCGTACGACTTGATCTCGGTGTCGAGACCGTACTCGCGGAACCGCCGGGCGATCGTCTCCGCGACCCGCCGCGCGCCGTCCGTCCCCGCGGTGTGCGGCTCCGCGGTCAGCTCGCGATGGAGCGCCTCACAGCGCGACGCTTCGGGCAGCGGGAGAAAGGCCGCTTCCACGGCGCGCTGCCGCCGGCCCGAGTCCGCGCTGAAGCCGAGCAACGGCCCGTCGGCGGCCACGGCCACGGATGCGGCAAGCGCAATCGAGAGGAGCATCACCGCGCCCGCCGCCACCACGCGTACGCGGGCAGGCCGAGCGCCACCAGCCCCAGGCCGATGAGCGATTCCATCGGCCGCTCGATCAGCGTGTTGACGACGAAGGCGAGCGACGCGGCCGCGAAGACGATCGGAACCCATGGATACCCCCAGGTCCGGTACGGCCGCGGGGCCTCCGGACGCGTGCGGCGCAGGTGGATGACCGCGAGCGCGGTCGCGACGTGGAACACGAAGGCAGCGAACACGACGTAGGTGTAGAGCTGCTCGTAGGTGCCGCTGAACGTCAGCACGATCGCCCACGCGCCCTGCGCGAGGAGGCACGCGCCCGGCGTCCGATACGTGGGATGGATGCGGGCGAGGGCGGGAAAGAAGACGCCGTCCTCCGCCATCGGCAGGTAGATGCGCGCGCAGGCGAGGATGGTCGCGGAGAGGCAGCCGAAGATCGAGACCACGACCGCGGCCGCGATCAGCCGTCCCCCCGCGGCGCCGAACAGCGCCACCCCCGCCGCTTCGCCGACGCGCGGCGACGCCGTGATGGCGTCCATGGGCAGGACGCGGAAGTACACGACGTTCACCAGCGTGTAGAGCACCGTGGTGGCGATCGCGCCGACGATGAGCCCCCGCGGCAGGTTTCGCTCGGGGTCGCGGGTCTCGCCGGCGGAAAAGGTGGCGTTGTACCAGCCGTCGTAGCTCCAGAAGACCGCGATCATTCCCACCCCGAAAGTGGACGCGCCGGCGGCGGCCGGCAGCGCCGGCATCCACTCCGTGCGGACCGGCGAAGGCATCACGAGCCCGACCCCGATGATCGCGAAGAGCGTCCCCAGCTTGGCCACCGTCACCACGTTCTGGACCACGGTGCCTTCCCGCACGCCGACGTAGTTGATGGCGGTGAGCCCCGCGATGGCCAGCGCGGCCGCGACCTGGCCGCCCGTCATCCGCCATCCGCCCACCGCGGCCAGCACGTTCGTGCTCGAAAAGAAGGGGACGAAGCTGCCGAGGTACTGGCCGAAGCCCACCGCGAGGCTCGCGATGCCCCCCGACATCACGACCAGGAACGCCGCCCAGCCGAAGAGGAATCCCCACAGCGGCCCGTAGGCCTCCTTCAGGTACTGATACTGCCCGCCCGCGCGTGGGAACATCGCGCCGAGCTCGGCGTAGGTGAGCGCCCCCGCGATGGTGACGAGGCCGCCGGCGATCCACAGCAGGAGGACCAGGGCCGGATGCGGGACCGCGCGCGGAACGTCGGCGGCGGCGATGAAGATCGCCGAGCCCAGGATGCCGCCGATGGTGAGCAGCGCGACGTCCTTGGCGTCTAAGGCGCGCAGCAGTCCGGGAGGCGGAGTCGGGCTGGCCATGCGCTGGCGTGGAGTGTACGGCGCGGCCATAGCGCATAAAAGCCGCGTGGTAGACTCGCCGCGAAAATGGACGATTCGATCCGGATTCACCCCGCCACCGGCCGGAAAGACCTCGAGACGTGCGTGGCTCTCCAGCGGGCGGTGTGGGGGCTCTCCGATCTCGAGATCACGTCCACCCTGCAGCTCACCGCGACCCTTCATGCCGGCGGCCTTTTGCACCTGGCCGAGACCGCGGAAGGAACCCCGGTCGCGTTCGCCTACGCCTTCCCCGCGATCCGCGGCGGGGTCGCGCATCTGCACTCCGACATGCTGGCCGTGCTCCCGGCCTACCAGGAGCGGGGCATCGGCGGCCGCCTGAAGTGGGCGCAGCGCGAGGATGCCCTGCGCGCGGGGGTCAGCCTGATCACCTGGACCTTCGATCCGCTCCAGGCGCGCAATGCGAACCTGAACCTGCACCGCCTCGGCGCCACCGCGATGGAGTTCCTGGAGAACTTCTACGGCGTGACGTCCTCGACCCTCCACCACCGGCTCCCGACCGATCGCCTGCTCGTGTACTGGAACCTGCGCTCGCCGCGGGTCGCCGCGCTCGCCGAGAAGCAGGACGCCAATCGGCGCGTGCCCGTCCCCGATCTCTCGCGCATCAACGAGGTCAAGTGGCAGGCCGGCTGGCCGGTTTCGTCCGAGCCCGTTCTCGGGCTCGAGGCGCCGGAGCTGATGCTCGAGATCCCGCCGGACTGGAACGTCCTCGCCGCCGCCGCGCCGCGCGTGGCCGAGGCCTGGCAGACCAAGGTCAAGCGGGCTTTCCAGGCCTATCTCGGCCGCGGATACGTCGCCGCCGACTTCGCGCTCACCGAAGAAGGCGGGCGGCGCCGTCCCTTCTACGTCCTGAAGAAGAAGGCCTAGGCTTCCGGCCGGCGGATGCTCGCCGCCCTGCTCTTCGCCGTCGCCGCGACCGCGGAAACCCCGCTCCCCTCCCCCACGCCGACTCCGGCGCCCACGGAGCGAGTCACGCGTTTCTCCGCCCTCGACCTGCGCGCGCGGCCTCGTCCGTCGGACCCGTGGTCGATCCTCCGCGACGTGCCCGGCGTCGTCCTCGATCGCGTCGACGTCGGCGGCTCCGAGACGGCGCAGCAGTCGCTCGTGATCGCGCGCGGCGATCCCGGGACCGGCGCCACGTGGACCCTCGACGGCATCGACATCACCGACCCTGCGGCCCCCGGCTCGCTGGCCTTCTACGCCGATACCGCCCTCGCCGCGTCGTTCGAGGCGCGCACCGACACCAGCGACGTTCGCGTGCGTACGCCCGGCGTGCAGGCGGGGCTCGCCCTTCCGCAGCCGCTCGAGCGGTGGACCGGGGGCGCCACGTTCGCCCGCAGCGTCGTGCAGTCGGACAATCTCCCCGCCGCCCTGTCGGAGCGTCCGTTCTTCCGCAGCCAAACGCGTTCCGAGCGCGAAATGTCGGCGAACGCGGGCGGACCGGTAGCGGACGAGCGCCTTTGGCTCTGGGCGGGCGCTTCCCTTCGTTCCCTCGAGCAGGACGTGTTCACCGGGCACGAGGATCGCGCGACGACGTCGTCCCTCGCGGGAAAGG
>JANMPI010000523.1:0-3448 GCA_031369785.1 Acidobacteriota bacterium | reverse complement strand
GCTCCGCCGCGAGATCCCGGATGGTGATGCGGCGGTGATCGTAGCCCGCGCCCTTCGCGACCTTCGCGGGCAGGTGGCGAAGAAGGCGTTCGCGGCGACGTCAGCGCCGCACGCTTCACGCGGCATGCGATTGGGCTCCCGGGATGTCGCCGCCGGGGTTCAGCGAATCGTCTGGCAGCGCGACGACGGCCGGTGCGCGTTCGTGGCCGCCAACGGAATGCGATGCGGAGAGCGGAGCTACCTCGAGTACCACCACGTCGATCCGTACGCGCGCGGTGGCGAGGCAACCACCGCGAACATTTCCCTGAGGTGCCGGGACCACAACGTTTACGAGTCGGAGCTCCACTTCGGTCGGTATCAGCCGCGGGCGGAGGAATGGGTCTCGTTCGAGGCCGCGGAGAGTTGTTCCGGAACAAGCTTTCGCTTGACGCGGTCGGCATCGTGACGGAGGCCACTTCACGACGACGCGAGCCGCAGTAGACTAGCCTTCCTCTCCGGGAGGATCCGCTGGCGACCGAGCTCGTACCCAAGGAAAAGACGCTTCCCCACAACGCCGACGCGGAGAGGACGGTTCTGGGCGCCGTCCTCGTGGACAACCAGGCCTTCAACTCCGCGGCCGAGGTCCTGACCCGGAACGACTTCTACCGCGAGGCGCACCGTCGCATCTTCGAGGCGATGTCCGCTCTCGCCGAGCGCAGCCAGCCGATCGACCTCGTCACCCTGAAGGACGAGCTCATCAAGGGGACGGCGCTCGAAGGCGTCGGCGGCGCCGCCTATCTCGCGAGCCTGCTCGACGGCGTTCCCCGCATCACCAACGTCGAGCACTGGTCCCGCATCATCAAGGAGAAGGCCGTCCTCCGGAACCTCATCCACGCCAGCACGCGCATCGTGCAGGAGTGCTACGAGGCCGAGGACGACCCCGCGCTCCTCCTCGACCGCGCGGAGAAGGCGATCTTCGACATCGCCGAGCACCGGATCCGCCAGGGCTTCGTGGGCATCCGCGAGATCGTCAAGGAGAGCTTCCGGACCATCGACCAGCTCAGCCAGTCCAAGGAGCTCGTCACCGGCATACCCACCGGCTTCGTCGACCTCGACGAGAAGACGAGCGGCCTGCAGAAGGGCGACCTCATCATCGTGGCCGCGCGGCCGGCGATGGGGAAGACCTCCTTCTGCCTGAACGTCGCGCAGTACGCGTCGATCAAGACCGGCGAGACGGTGGGCATCTTCTCGCTGGAAATGGCCAAGGAGCAGCTCGTCCTGCGCATGCTGTGCTCGGACGCGCGCGTCGACTCGCATCGGCTGCGCACCGGCAACCTGCAGGAAAAAGACTGGGCGCGCCTGGCCAAGGCGTACGCCGACCTCTCGTCGTCGCACATCTTCATCGACGACTCCGCGACCCTCACTCCGCTCGAGATGCGCGCGAAGTGCAGGAGGCTGAAGGCCGAGCACGGCCTCGGGCTCGTCGTCGTGGACTATCTCCAGCTGATGTCGGGGGCGGGGCGCGTCGAGAACCGCCAGCAGGAAATCGCCGCCATCAGCCGCTCGATGAAGGGGCTGGCCAAGGAGCTGTCGGTGCCGGTGATCGCGCTCAGCCAGCTGTCACGCGCCCCCGAGGCCCGCACCGAGAAGCGGCCGCAGCTCAGCGACCTCAGGGAATCCGGCGGCCTGGAGCAGGACGCGGACATCGTCATGTTCATCTTCCGCGAGGAGGAGTACAAAGCCACCGACGAGAACCGCGGCATCGCCGAGCTCATCGTCGGCAAGCAGCGCAACGGACCGACGGGGACGGTGAGGCTCGCGTTCATCAAGGAGTTCACGCGGTTCGAGAACCTCGAGTGGCGCGGGGGCGCCTGACCGGCCGCCCTTGATCATCCCCGTCCTCCTGCTGGCCGTCCTGCCCGCGGGATACCTGCTGTCGCGCGCCGGCCTGCTCACGCGCCCCCTCGCGCGCTGGGCATTCACGGCCGCCGCGGTCATCGGCGTGCTGCTCGTCCTGCCCGATCGCGGGCTCGACTTCCGCCACGCCAAGCGGCTGGGCATCTTCATCGCGGCCGCAACCGCCGCCGTGCTCCTGCTGCGCCATGCCGGCGTCGACTGGCTCCGGGACCGGGGCCGGTATCTGGCCACGCTGGGCGTGATCACCGCCCTCGCCGCCATCGGATACCTGAACTTCCTCACCTTCCACGGCGAGACGACGTGGGTCCACTACCACGACGTGGCGCACTACTACCTCGGATCGAAATACTTCCGCGAGCTCGGGTACGGCGATCTGTACACCGCGATGCTGCGCGCGGAGGCGGAGGTGTACGGCAATCGCTTCAAGACCATCGAGGCCCGCGACCTGCGCACCGGAGAGCTCGTGCACATCCGCGCGCTGCTGCAGGCGAGCGAGCCGGTGAAGAGCGCCTTCACCCCCGGGCGCTGGGACGCCTTCAAGGCCGACGTCGCGTACTTCCGCGAGGCGCTCGGGCCGCAATACGCGACGCTGCTCCAGGACCATGGCTTCAACGCCACCCCGCTGTGGGCGGCGATCGGGAGCCCGATGGCGAACTGCGTCCCGGCGGGCAGCGCGTCGGGAATCTTCCTGCTGACGCTCATCGATCCCGTCCTCCTCGCCGCCGCGTTCGCCGCCGTCTTCTGGGCGTTCGGGCTGGAGACGATGCTCTTGTCCGCGATCCTTTTCGGCGTGGTCTTCGGCGCGGGGTTCGGATGGACGGGCGGCGCGTTCCTGCGCTTCCTGTGGTTCTTCGGCGTCGTCGGTGGAATCGCCGCCCTCGCCCGGGGCCGCCACGTCGCCGCGGGCGCGCTCCTCGCCCTCGCGACCCTGCTCCGCATCTTCCCCGCGTTCTTCGTCGCGGGCATTGCGTTCAAGGCGACCTTTGACGCGGTGATGAACGGCGGCCTCGAGCGCCGCTACCGGCGCTTCTTCGCCGCGTTCACCGTGACCGCGCTCCTGCTCGGCGGCGCGAGCCTCGCCGCGTATGGGACGGCCTCCTGGGAAGGCTTCGGCCGCAACATGGCGCAGCACCGCACGACGGTCTCGCCCAACGTGGTCGGCATCACGAACGTCCTCGCCCGGGAGAATCGGCCGGCGCTCGTCACGCAGGACGAGCTGCGGGAGATCCGCGACCGCCGCGAGCGGATCTACCGCCGGCAGCTCTTCACCGTGTTCGCCCTCGCCGTCCTCGCCTGCGCGATCGCCGCGCCCTTCCTCGACGACGTCGCCGCGGCCGCCCTGGGCGCGCCCCTTCTCTTCTTCGGCCTGAACCTCGCCTCGTACTACTACGCGTTCCTCGTCGTCCTCGTGCTGGCCCACCGGCGCCATCCCCGGCGGCTCGCGCTCGTCTTCGTCGCGGAGGCGGTGAGCCACGTGCTGCTCCTCTTCGAAGAGCGGGAGGCGCTCCTCTACGTCTACCGCGACCTCGTGCTCCTCTATCTATTCGCGGCG
>JANMPI010000533.1:0-3079 GCA_031369785.1 Acidobacteriota bacterium | reverse complement strand
CGAGCCCCATGTAGCCGAGGAAGATCACGACCAGAGCGTGGATGAAGTGCTCGCCGGTCATGGTGAGCCCGGCCAGGGCTCCCCACGCGAGGCGCGCGGCCAGCAGCCCGAAGACGCCGCCGATCAGCGCGCCGACGAGGTGGTGGCCGGGGACGCTGCGGAGCTGTCGCTCGAGGGTGATGAGGCCCGCGGCGGCGGCGAGGCCGAGGAGCATCCCCGGAAGGGGTTGCCCCGCGAACGGGGTGTACGCGTACCCGCAATGCGCGAGCACCACGACGAGAAGGGCGCGGACCAGGCTGAGCCACATACGAGGACCTCGGCCGACGGATATGAAGAGGAAGGCAAAAGAATGTGAAGGCGGACCATCGGCGCCCATGATACCGACGCCGTGGACGGGAGCAAAGCCCCCGACCCACTATCCGTCGGCGAGGCGCTCCAGCGCTTCTTCGAGGGTGCGCACGCCGACCAGCTCGATGCCGTCCTGGGCCGGCGGGAGGTTGCGCGCCGGGAGGATGCAGCGGTCGAACCCCATCTGCGCCGCCTCGCGGATCCGCAGTCCGACCTGCCCCACGCTGCGCACCTCGCCGGCGAGGCCGACCTCGCCGATGAGCACGGTGCGCGCGGGCACCGGGCGGTTGCGGAAGGACGACGCGACCGCCGCCGCCACCGCGAGGTCCGCCGCCGGCTCCGTCACCTCCAGCCCGCCGGCGACGCTCACGAACACGTCGTCGCCGAGGAGCTCGAGGCCGACCCGCTTCTCGAGCACAGCGAGGAGCAGCGTCGTGCGGTTCGAGTCGAGGCCGATGGACATCCGCCGCGGCGTCCCGAAGGCGGTCGGCGAGACCAGCGCCTGCACCTCGACCAGCATCGGACGGGAGCCCTCGAGCGTCGCCACCACCGCGGATCCGGGCGAGCCGGCGACGCGCTCGGACAGGAAGAGCGCGGACGGATTGGGCACCGCCTGCAGACCCGTCCCCGTCATCTCGAAGACGCCCATCTCGGAGACGGCGCCGAAGCGGTTCTTCACCGCGCGCACGATGCGGTGGTGCTGCTGCTTCTCGCCCTCGAAGTAGAGGACGGTGTCGACGATGTGCTCGAGCGATTTCGGGCCCGCGAGGCTGCCGTCCTTGGTGACGTGGCCGATGAGGAAGGTCGTGATCCCGCGCCCCTTGGCCAGGAACAGGAGCTGGGTCGCCACCTCGCGCACCTGGCTGATGCTGCCCGGCGCGGAGCTGAACTTCGCGGAGTAGATGGTCTGCACCGAGTCCACCACGAGCGCCGCCGGCTTCAGCGTCTCGACGTGCTCGAGGATGCGCTCCAGCGACGTCTCGCCGAGGAGGAAGAGCCCGCCGCCGGTGATGCCGAGGCGGTCGCCGCGCATCTTGATCTGGCGTTCCGACTCCTCGCCGGAGACATAGAGGACGGCGCCGCCCTGCCGAGCGAGCAGGTGCGCGACCTGCAAGATGAGCGTCGACTTCCCGATCCCGGGCTCGCCGCCGATGAGCACCATCGACCCGGGGACGATCCCCCCGCCGAGAACGCGATCGAACTCGCCGATGCCGGAGGGCACGCGATCGACGTCGGTGCCCTCGATCGCTTCGTAAGCCTTGGGACGCCCGCCCATCTCCGGGGTGCGTCCCTTGCCCGCCGCTGCGGTCGCCTCCTGCCGCTCCTCGACGAAGCTGTTCCACTCGCCGCAGTCGGGGCACCGGCCGAGCCACTTCGAGCTCAGGAAGCCGCAGGCCTGGCAGCTGAAGACCGTCCTTACTTTCGCGCTCGTCGCCATCGGACCCCGATCCTGCACCGGGAGCCCGCCGCGCAAGGTCCGCCCTAGGGCTTGTAGCGGGACTCCACGTGCACGATGCGGCCGCCCTGCACGTACGCGCGCGGAACACGCGAGCCGACGCTGGTGAGGATCTCCCAGGACGTGGTGCCCGCCCAGGCCGCGAGGTCCCACGCGGAGGGATCGTCGCCGAAGAGTATGGCCTCGCTGCCGTCGACGATGTCGGGCCGGCCGGTGACGTCCGCCATGGTCAGGTCCATGCACACCGTCCCCGCGACGGGCACGCGGGCGTGGCCGATGCGGAAGGCGCCTTCGTCGCGCATGCGGTCGGTGCGCGGGACGCCGTCCTCGTAGCCCAGCGGGATGGTGGCGATGCGCGAGGGCCGCTGGGCCACCCAGCGGCCGCCGTACGACACGCGCGTGCCCACCGGCACCTCCTTGACCAGCTCGACGTCCGCCGAGAGCTGCATCACCGGGCGCACGTCGATCTCCGGCGAGAGCGGGCGCGGCTTGACGCCGTAGAGGATGAGGCCGGGTCGCACCAGCGTATGCGTGGGGCGGATGAAGGCGAGCCCCGCGCTGTTGCAGGCGTGGATCAGCGGCGGACGCAGCCCGCGGCCGGCGAGGCGCGCCACGGCATCGTCGAAGCGGTCGAGCTGCCGCGCGGTGATGCCGGCGTCCTCGTCGGCGGAGGCGAGATGGGTCATCGCGCCTTCGACTTCGATCCCCGCTTCGCGCAGCCGCAAGGCGGCCTCGACGAAGGCCTCGGTGGTGAAGCCGAGCCGCCCCATCCCCGTATCGACCTTCACGTGCGCGCGCAGGCGCGGACCGCCGCGCGCGTGGGCGATGACGGCGGCGAGCGTCTGCGGCGTGGAGACGATGGGCGTCAGGTCGTACGGAGCGAGCACCGCGGCCTGGCTGGCCGGAAAGCCCGCGAGGACGACGATGGGGACTCGGACGCCGGATTGCCGGAGGGCGACGCCTTCCTCGACGTAGGCCACGGCGAGGCGGGGCGCGCCCTTCTCGATCAGCGCCCGGGCCACGGTGAAGGCGCCGTGCCCGTAGGCATCCGCCTTCACCACCGGCATCACCGGGAGGCCGGCCGCGGCGCGGACCGCGTCGTAGTTCGCGGCCAGCCGGTCGAGGTCGATGCGCGCGCGGGCGGCGCGGAGGAGGGCGAGCGGCGAGTCGGAGCTCACCTTTCCATCTTGCCCCGGGCGGCCGGTTCCCTCCACTGCTCCAGCGCAAGCGCCGCGAATAGATAAAGGAGGACGAGGTCGCGGTAGACGTAGAGGA
>JANMPI010000506.1:0-17493 GCA_031369785.1 Acidobacteriota bacterium | reverse complement strand
GCCTCCCGCGCGTCGGGGATGGCCAGCCGGCGCCTTCGGCTGCGGCCGCCGCCGAAGAGGCCGGGCCGCATGTCCTTCATGTTCACGCCCATCTCCTCGACGCCCTGGGCGGAGAGGATCTGGAACGAAGGATGGCTCTTCTCCGCGACCTCGATCTCGACCTCGCGGTGGTCGAGCCGGCCCGCGCGCAGCTGATCGCGGAGCTTCTCGCGCGTGGCGCGGGACGGGTCGGAGTCTTCCCCGGCGGAGCTGGGCCGCGGCGGCAGCAGGAGATCGAGGAGCTGCTCCTCCACGTTTTTCTGCGCGACCGCGCGCACCTCCGCGCGCTTCTCGCGCCGGACCATGTCCGCCGCCGCCTCGGTGAGGTCGCGCACCATCGATTCCACGTCGCGACCGACGTATCCGACCTCGGTGAACTTGCTCGCCTCCACCTTCAGGAACGGGCTCCCGGAGAGCCGCGCCAGCCGCCGCGCGATCTCCGTCTTCCCGACGCCGGTGGGCCCGATCATGAGGATGTTCTTGGGCGTCACCTCGGCCGCCATCTCCGCGGGCAGGCGCTGGCGGCGGATGCGGTTGCGCATGGCGACCGCCACCGCGCGCTTGGCGCGGGCCTGGCCGACCACGTGACGGTCGAGCTCGGCCACGATCTCCTTCGGGGTGAGCGCGTCCCGCGCTTCGAGGTCGGCCGCCGACTCGGGGAGGTGGATCGCCACTAGGGAGCCGCCGGGATCACTACAGGACCTCGACCGAGATCTCCTGGTTCGTGTACACGCAGATCTGCCCCGCGATCTTCAGGGCCTCTCCCGCCAGCGTGCCCGCGTCCATGGTGGTGTGGCGGGACAGGGCGCGCGCGGCGGCCAGCGCATACGGGCCCCCGCTGCCCACGGCGATGATGCCGTCGTCGGGTGCGATCACGTCCCCGGCGCCGGAAAGAAGGAACGCGGCATCGCGATCGGCGACCACGAGAAACGCCTCCAGCCGGCGCAACACGCGGTCCGTCCGCCACTCCTTGGCCAGCTCCACCGCGGCGCGCTCCAGGCTCCCCCGGTACTCCTCGATCTTGGCCTCGAACTTCGCGAACAGCGCCATCGCGTCGGCGGTGGAGCCGGCGAACCCCGCCAGCACCTGTCCGTTGTGGAGGCGGCGGATCTTGCGGGCGGTGTGCTTCATCACCGTGCGGCCGAGGGTCACCTGTCCGTCGCCGGCAATGGCGGCGTGACCGCCGGAGCGGACGGCGAGGATCGTGGTGCCGTGGATGGAAGGAAAGCGGGCCATGACGCTCTTGGCGCCGCGGCGCCAAATGCCTAGTATAGGCCCTTGAAAAACGTCCACGAAACGGGCCGGCTGCGCGGGCTCGCCCTCGTCTCCGGCGTCTATGACCTCGCCCTCGGCCTCCCGCTCCTCGTCGCGGCGCCGCAGATGGCGCGCCTCATGGGCGCGGGAGACCCCTCGCCGATCATCAACGCGCAGCTGAACGGTCTCTTCACCGTGACCCTGGCGCTTGGCTACTTCTGGGCCGCCCGGGACGTCACGGCGCGGCGCGGCTACCTGTGGATCGCGGGGGTCGCGGCCAAGGGCGCGGGCGCGCTCCTCTTCGTCATCGACCACTTCGCCCGCGGGTCCCCGGCCTCCTTCCTCGTCTTTGCTGCCACCGACGGGACCCTCGCCCTTCTCACCTTGATCCTGCTGGCCCGCCGGGACGAGTGACGCCGGCGGGGAGTATGCTCTGCGGTCTGCAATGTCGTCGGCGACCGGTACCGAAGCTCCCGCCCATCGATACCTGAGCGACGTCGCGCTCCAGGTCCGCAACCATTCCGTCGCCGCGTGGGGCGACGCGCAGGCCGTGGAGATGGTGGGCCATCACCCCTCGTTCGTAGGGCTGCTGGCCAAGTTGCTGCGGGTCGCCCCCCACGACGAGCCGGTGCTCATCGGCGGCGAGAGCGGATCGGGCAAGGAGGCGCTCGCGCAGGCGTTGTACCTGCTGGGTCCGCGGCGGGGCCATCCGTTCGTCTCCGTGAATTGCCCCCAGTACCAGGACGGGCACCTCACCGTGAGCGAGCTGTTCGGCCACAAGAAGGGCAGCTTCACCGGCGCGATCGCCGACCGCAAGGGCTGCTTCGAGACCGCGGACGGCGGGCTCATCTTCCTGGACGAGATCGCCGACCTTCACATGAGCGCCCAGGTCATGCTCCTCCGCGCGCTGGCGGCGGGCGAGTTCCAGCCGCTGGGCTCCGACGGGCGTACGCGGGTCAGCGTCCGCGTCATCGCCGCCACCAACCGGCCGCTCGACAAGCTGATGGTCGCGGAGGAGTTCCGGCACGACCTCTTCTTCCGCCTCCGCTACTTCCTGCTCACCGTTCCGCCGCTGCGCGCGCGTGGCGACGACTGGCTGCAGCTCCTCCAGTACGCGCTCGACAAGCTGCACCTGAAGTACGGCGTGGCCAAGCGGTTCTCGCGGGAATCCCTCGATCTCCTCGCCGGCTACGACTGGCCGGGAAACGTCCGCCAGCTCATGAGCGTGGCTACCATGGGCTACGCGCTGGCCGAGGGCGACGTCATCCAGCCCGAGGATTTCCGCGATCAGCTCGACTCGAGCGGCGCCAACCGCACCGACTCCGCGGAGGACCTCTACCAGCGCATCGTGTCGCGCCACGAGGACTTCTGGAAGGTCGTCCACGACGCGTTCCTGGCCCGCGACCTGAACCGCGCGCAGGTCCGCGCGTTCATCGTGAAGGGGCTGGCGGACTCGAAGGGCAGTTACCGCGACCTGATCGCGCTGCTCGGCCTCGAGGCTTCGACCTATCAGAAATTCATGGACTTCCTGCGCCACAACCGGCTGAAGCCCTGACCCTGGCGGTGGCCGCCCCCGGGATGGTCGAGGCCGTCATCTTCGATCTCTACGGCACGCTCCTCACCATCCGCCAGCGGTTCCTCCACAAGGCCGCCCCGCGCCTGCTGGGCGTCTCCTCCGCGCGCTGGATGCAGGTCGTGCGCGAAGAGCTTCTCGTCCGCCCCTTCGCCGACCGCGCCGCCTTCGTGACCTTCCTCGTCGAGACGCTCCGCCCCGGGGACGGCGACGTGGAGGCGCGGCTGGCAGATGCGCTCGAGGACGAGATCGCGTCGGTCGCTCCCGTGGAAGGCGTCCTCTCGCTGCTCGCCTTCCTGCGGCGGCGGGGCGTTTCCCTGGGGCTTCTCTCCAACCTGTCGAGCGTGCACAAGGAGCCGGTGCGCGCGCTCGGAATGGAGGCGCGGTTCGACGCCGCGGGGTTCTCCTGCGACACCGGCGTGCGCAAGCCGGAGCCGCGGGCCTACCTCGATCTCTGCGCGCGGCTCGGCGTCCGCCCCGAGGAGACGCTGGTCGTCGGCGACTCGCTGCCCAACGACGTTCGCGGGCCGCAGTCCCTCGGGATGACCGCGGTGCGCGTCGGCGGCGGCGGGCTGGAGACGGCGGCCCACCTCGGCTTCCTGGCCCTGCGGCGCGGGTCCGAGCTCGTGCCGCTCCTCGCCGCCGGGCAGACGGTCACCCTGGGCGGGCGGACCGGCGTGCTCCGCCATCTCCGCCCGCTGGCGGATGGCGAGCAGGGACGATACAACCTCGTGGCCACCGCGACCGCCGACTTCGGCGGTCCGCCGGTCACCGTCTACTGCAAGCGCTACATGTTCCCGGAAGGCGCCTTCGTCGAGGAGTTCGCGCATGGCTTCCTGCGCGCCATCGGCATGCCGGCCTGCGAGGCGGCCGTCACCGCGGGGCCGGAGCCGTGCCTCATCGCCTCCGCGGCCCCGGGGACGAAGCTCGAGGAGAAGACCACGGAGGCGGGGGTCGCGATGCAGGTCGGACGCCAGGCCGCCCTCGCGTACCTCTTCGCGAACGCCGACCTGCGGCCGCGCAACGCCTTTGTCGCCCGTGACCATGGCCGCCCCACGATCACGATGATCGACCTCGAGCATTGCTTCTTCGATCTCGCCCTCGACGTCACCGGGATCGACGACCCGCAGCGGCCGGGCGCGATCGATCGTCTCGGCGGCGACGAGCTCGCGCGACGGATCCAGCGGCGCGTGCTCACCCCGCGCACGATGAAGCGCGCGCGGCGCTCATTCTTCGGGTCGGACACCCTCCCGCCGGCGCTCGAGCGCGCATTCGCGGACGGATGGATGGAGGCCTACCGCGAGGTGCAGGCGGAGGGCGATCGCGCCTGCGGGCTCATCGAGGAGCGCATCCGCCGCGAGCCGTTCCTCGTCATCGGCACCCAGTCCCATCGCCGGGCGATGGCGGGCGTGGACCTCGACGCGATCCGCCGGCGGGTGGGCGAGGACGCGGAGACGGTGTACTCGGCGAGCTTCGGAAGCGCCTCGCGTGTTGATTCCGGTGCCGCCGCAGAGCTATAACGACACCCCATGAGCCTGCGGCCCCTCGTCCTCGCGGTAGTGATCGTCGGCGTGATCCCGGTCGCCTGCGGGCAGCACGAGACCGGACCGTCGCTCTCGTTCGTCGTGGAGAGCGAGGCGCTCGCCCCGAGCTCGGACCTGCCCAACGCCAACGCCGTGTGCTGCTGCCGCGTGCGCGGGACCGTCCGCAACACGAGCGCCATCCCTATCCACGTCAACCTCAACTTCGACGGGCGCGCGGCGAGCGGGGCTTCGCTCGGCACCGCGCTCGACTTCGTCGCGAACCTGGCCCCGGGCGCATCGGCGCGCTACGACGCGGCGGGGATCTTCGCGCCGTGCGCGCAAGTGGCGAGCCTCAACCGCACGCACATCGTCACCGGCGTCTTCGTCGGCCCCGCGTCGTGAATGGAGCGGCGGCTCCACTCGTGGAGCCCGCGCTCCACTCCTGACTCCGCGCAGCGCCTCCTGCAACGACTTACGGCGACGATCCCGCGGCACGGCCCTTGCCTCTATCCTCCGCACGCGAACGACGACGCCCGCGATGATCGCGGCGCGCCACGGACGCGGTGACGTTCAAAAGGAGAAAACACAGATGGCAGGAACGAGCTTTACCCGCGGAGGCATCCAGGACAAGGTCGCCCAGAAGGCGAGCGACCCGTCCTTCCGCAAGGCCCTGATCGCGAATCCGAAGTCCTCGCTGGAGAGCGTGCTCGGAGCCGAGATCCCGAAGGGCGTGAACGTGAAGGTCCTCGAGGAGAGCGCGGATACGTACTACGTGGTTCTGCCCCACGTCACCGGCGAAGGGGCCGAGCTCGACGACGCTTCGCTCGAGAAGGTCGCCGGCGGCATGGGCGACAAGGCGAAGTGCAGCGCGAAGATGTCGTCGATCATCAACATCTCCGCGGGCTAGGACGTCCGTTACCTCCCTGCGGGAGCGCCGTCCCGGCTCCCGCGGGGAACACGAAAAGCGCATGCTCCTGTCCGACGACGACCGCGTGCAGATCGCGCGTGACGCGTCGACGCTGTTCGAATGCCTGGCCGCTCCCGGTGACGCGCCATGGGCGACCGAAGCGGAAGGTCGCGCGGTCCTCGCCGCCTGGTCGCGCGCGTTCTCTCCCGGCGACCCGGGCGCGTTCACGCGGCGCCTCGCGTGGGACGGCCTGGACGAGACGGCGGTGAAGCGCGCGCTGGTCACGGCCGTTCCGTCGCGATCGGACCCGCCGGCGTGGACGAAATGGCTGAACGGCTTCATCGCGGAGGCCGGCGCCCCTCCCGTGTCCTCCGATGACGTATGGCCGGCCCTCGCCCGTTGCGCGCGACGCGCGCTCGCCGCGGACTCCGGGGAATCGCTGAAGGCGTTTCATCCCTCCGCGCTCGAACCGTTCGAGCGCGCGCTCGCCCAGGACCTTGCCGCGCACGGGGACAGGGCGCGGCACGAGCACTTCCGCTCCGGCGCGGCCGGGGGCCTGGCCGGTTTCTTCCGGACATATCCGGTGCTGTCGCGCCACCTCGCACTCCTGGTGTCGACGTGGGTGGAGGCGACGGTCGAGCTCCTGTCCCGGCTGCGCGATGACCGCGACGCGCTCGCGGCGACCTTCGGCGTCGCGTCATTGGGGGAGGTGTGCCGGGCCGCTCCCGGGCTCTCCGACCGCCACGCCGGTGGGCGCTCCGTCGCCGCCCTCACCTTCACGTCGGGGCTGCGCATCGTCTACAAGCCCCGCGACGTGGGGCTGGAGCGCGCGCTGCAGCAGTTCCAGGAGTGGCTGGCCGAGCGCGGGCTCCCGTTGCCGCCGCCCGTCCGCGTCCTCGAGTGCTGCGGCTACGGGTGGGCGGAGCTCGTCGATCAGGAGGCGTTCGACGATGGCGCGGACGTGGCGGAGTACTTTCGCCGCGCCGGCGCCGCGGCCTGCGTGCTTCACGTCCTCCGCGCCGCCGACGCTCATCAGGAGAACGTGGTGGCCACCCGCCGCGGGCCGGTCCTCGTCGATGGAGAGATGCTGCTGCAGCCCGTCGATCATCGCGAGGCCGCGGACGCGCGCGCCGACGGCTTCGTCGACGGGGCCGCGCACAGTATTCCACGCTCCTGCCTGAGCTCGGGGTTCGTGACCCTCGTCGAGGTGGATGCCGGCGGCGTCGCCGTCGACGTCGGCGGACTGATGCCGGCGGCAGCGCGACCGCGTCTGGCTCCGTTGCGCAACGACGTGGTCCTCGCCGGCGTCGCGCAGCGGCCGGAGTCGTTCGCGGCCGCGATCCTTTCCGGCTTCTCGACCGCGTACCGGTTCTGCCTCGAGACACGCGCGGCCCTGGTCGAGCCGGACGGGCCGCTTTTGCTCTTCGCGGGACGGCGCGGCCGGATCCTCTTCCGCCCCAGCGCGCAGTACGGATTGTTCCTGGACGCGCTGCGCGCCCCGCGCTACCAGCGCCGCGGGCTCGACCGCAGCATCGCCCTCGAGATGATGAACCGCGTCTTCGCCCCGGAGGAGACGCGGCCGCGCCTGTGGCCGCTCGTCGCCGAGGAGCGCGATGCGCTGGAGGCGCTCGACGTCCCCCACTACCTGCTGCCCGTGACCGAGTCCGTCATCACCGCCGGGAGCGGCGAGGTGGTGGGGGGCCATCTGGTCCGCTCCGGCCTGGACGCCGTCGCGGATGGTCTGCGCGCCATGACCGAGGACGATCTCGCGCGGCAGCTCGATCTTCTCGCCTCGGCGCTGGATGAGGGGACGCGAGTCACCGTCGCACCGCGTCCCGCGGCGGCGACGGAGATGGTCTCCGGGCCGGCGTTGTGGATGCGTGGCGCCGCCACCCTCGGTGAGCGCATCCTCGATCGCGCCCGGGGCAGGACCGGATTCGACCTCTACCGCGGGCAGGCCGGCATCGCGCTGTTCCTCGCCGCGCTCGCCGCCGTCACGAAGGACGATCGTTTTCGTGCCGCGGCACTGGACGCCCTGCGGCCGCTCCGCGCGCGGCCCGGCGACCACGGCCCGGCGGCCCCCGCGACGTGGCCCTCCGTCGGGGCCTGCAGCGGCTCGGGCTCGGTCGTGTACGCGCTCGCGACCGCGGGACGGCTGCTCGACGACGCGGAGACGACGGACGCGGCTTTGGCCTGGGCGCGGGCGATCGATCCCGCCCGCACCGAGGACGATCCCCATTGCGACGTCGCGGGCGGGACGGCAGGCCTGCTGCTCGCGCTCCTGGCACTCGACGACGCTGGTGCGCCGGCGTGGCTCCGCGAGCGCATTGCGGCCTGCGCGCGACGGCTGGTGCGGGCCCAGGTCGCGACGGCCAACGGTGGCGCGTGGCCGGGAGCCGGCGGCCGCCCGCTCCCCGGCTTCGCCCATGGCGCGGCCGGAATCGCCTACGCGCTGGCGCGCGCCTACGCCATCACCGGCGAGGCGTCGGTCGCGGAGGCGGTGCGCCGCGCACACCGCTACGAGCGCAGCGTGTTCTCCGCGGCCGCGCGCAACTGGCCGGCCGTCCACGACGGCGGGACCGTGGTCATGACCGCGTGGTGCCATGGCGCGCCGGGCATCGGGCTCGCCCGCGCGCTCGGGCTCGACGCGTTCCGCGACGCGGAGATCGAAGGCGAGATCGCGGTCGCGATGGCGACCACCACCGAAGCACCCGCCGGCCGCGCCGACCACCTCTGCTGCGGAGTGATGGGCCGGAGCGAAGCCCTGCTGGTGATGGGCTCGCGTCTTGGTGACGCTGCCGCGATCGCCGCCGCGCAGGAGATGGCGACGCGGGTCGCGATCGCCGCCGCCACCGATGGCGGACGCGCGATTCGCACCGAAGGCTTCGAGCACCGCACGTTCCAGCCCGGCTTCTTCCGCGGCCTCGCCGGCATCGGATACCAGCTTCTCCGCACCGCGGAACCGGCGCGTCTTCCGTCGGTGCTGGGGTTCGAGCGCATCGCGAAGGAGGCGCCTTGACCGGGACCCTCCCCGCGGTCGAGATCGCCGGCCTCGACCCGGCGACGGCCGACGCCTGGGCGGCCATGACGTTCCCCGTCTACCGCCACTTCCTGGCCCTCCGCCCGGCCCCGCGTCATCCCGAGCAGGGCGATGACCAGGTGGTAGAGCCGATCGCGATGGTCGCGCGATCGCAGGGCCGGCCGGTCGGCCTCGCGCTGGCCGAGCTCCCGATCGACACCGGGGCGGATCCGGAGCGCGGGCCGGAGGTGCTGTCCCTCTTCGTGCGCCCGGAGGACCGGAAGCGCGGCATCGCGACGGCGCTTCTCGAAGCGCTGGAAGCGCGGGTCGGGGAGCGCGGCTTTCCGGCATTGAAGGCGGTCTACATGGGCGGCCGGCCGGGCAATGCGGCCCTCGAGCGCGTCCTCGAAAAGCGCGGCTGGAGCGCGCCCGCGGTGCGTACGGTGACGCTGCGCTTCACGCCGCGGGGCGCGCGCAACTGCCCGTGGTACGGGCGGGCGCGGCTCTCCGCGGAGTACGAGATCTTCCCCTGGACGGAGCTGCGGCCGGAAGAGCGCGAGGAGATCCGGGGCACGCAGGCGGCGGCGATCTGGATCCCGCCCGGCCTCGAGCCCTGGCGGCACGACGCCCACGGGTTCGATGCCGTCTCCAGCCTCGGGTTGCGCTACCGCGGCCGCGTGGTGGGCTGGGTGATCAACCATCGCGTGTCGCCGACGACGGTCCGGTTCACGTGCAGCTACATGCGCAAGGACCTCGGCCGCCGCGGGCGGATCATGCCCCTGTACACCGAGTCGCTGCGGCGCCTCGAGGAAGCCGGCTGCGCGGACTGCCTGTTCGTGACCCCGGTCGAGTTCCCCACCATGGTCGACTTCGTCAAGAACCGCTGCGCGCCGTGGGAAGGCTCGCTGACCGAGACCTACGGGGTCTCGAAGCGGCTCTAGAGTGCCTGGTCGCGGCGGCGCGGATCGAACCGCCGCACGAAGATCTCGTCGAGCATGTGCACGACGAGGACGTGGTCGAGGGCCGTGAAGTCCTTCGTGCGGGCGAGTGCGTCGCACTGGGCCCACGTGAAGTAGCCCTTCGCCTCCACGATGTCGCGGGTCAAGAGCTCGCGCAGCGGATGCGCTTCCGGCGACCCGAGGAGGAGCCGGGTGAGCGCGGGCGCGGTGCGATTGAACGCCACCTTGGGGCGCCGGACGATTTCGTCGGGGAGCCAGGGCGCCACCGCCCGGCGCAGTAGCGCCTTGCCCGAGAAGAGCTCCCGGCGCGACGCCTCCGGGATCGCCGCGCACAGCTCGACGAGCACGTGGTCGAGGAATGGCACCCGCACCTCGACGTGACCGGCCATGCCCATGCGGTCCTCGAAGCGCAAAAGCGCGCTGGCCAGCCGCGCGTGCTCCGCGCGGAGCTCGCTGGCGACGAGGCTTCCGAGCGCGGGCAGGTCCGGCGCCGCCGCACCCTCGTTTACGGAAAGGCGCGCCGCCATTTCCTCGAGCACGCTCGCGCTGAACATCGGCCAGCCGCGGTACGTCGGCCGCACGCGCTCCAGCAGGCGGCGATGGAGGGCGCCCTGCTGGTACTGCGCGTAGGCGGCGGTGTAGCCGGTGAGGATCTCGTCGATCCCCTGCCCGGAGAGGAGGACCTTGGCGCCATCGGCGTAGACGGCGCGGGCGAGGGCGTAGCGGCCCACGTATCCGAGGTCGAACTCCCCCTCCGCCGCCCAGGCCACGAAGGGCAGCGCATCGAGGGTCGAGGCGTCGATCGGGCACGGCACCACGGTGTTGGAGACGCCGAGCGCGTCCGCCACCGTCCGCGCGTGCCGCGCGTCCTCGGTCGCGTCGCCGCCCATGGCGACGGTGTAGGTGCGGATGTCGGAGCGGCCGGCGCGGACGATGGCGGCCACCAGGGCGGCGGAATCGATCCCTCCCGAGAGCGCGGCCGCGACGGGCACGTCGGCGACCAGCTGCATCCGCACCGCGTCCTCGAACACCGCGCGAAAGGCCTCGACGGCGTCCGCCGGTCCGTCCGCGCCGGCATCCTCCCGCGGTGCGTAGCGCCAGTAGCGCTCGACGAGGTATCCGTCCGCCGTCGCCACCAGCGCGCATCCCGCGCCGAGCTGCACGATGCCGTCGAAGGCGGTGCGGGTCAGGGTGGCGTCGAGGTCGGCGCCGCCGAGATAGCCGAGGAGATCAAGCCGCCGCTCCGCGCCGGGAATGGCCAGGAGCGCCTTGGCCTCCGAGGCGAACGCGATGCCGTCCGGACGGAACCGCAGGCAGAGGGGCTTGATGCCGCTGCGGTCGCGGGCGAGGTAGAGCCGGCGGCGACGACGATCCCACACCGCAAAGGCGAAGATCCCGCGCAGGCGCTCCACGCAGCCTTCTGCCCACTCCTCGTACGCGTGGACGATGACCTCGCTGTCGCTGCGCGACGCGAACCGATGGCCGCGCCCGGTGAGATCCGCGCGCAGCTCGCGGAAGTTGTAGATCTCGCCGTTGTGGACGGCCCAGACCGTCCCGTCCTCGTTGGACATCGGCTGGCGGCCGCCCTCGACGTCGTTGATGGCGAGGCGGCAGAAGCCAAGGCCCAGACCGTCCTCGGCCAGATATCCGGTGCCGTCGGGACCGCGATACCAGAGCGCCTCCAGCATCGGCTCGAGCTCCTCGCCCGCGAC
The DNA here is from genome assembly GCA_031369785.1 of Acidobacteriota bacterium. Classification (GTDB taxonomy): domain Bacteria; phylum Acidobacteriota; class Vicinamibacteria; order Fen-336; family Fen-336; genus JANMPI01. Next base: position 6,507 of record JANMPI010000506.1, on the reverse strand, counting down.
GGGGCGAGCGGGGTCGTAGGTGAACAGCCCGGCGAATCCACACATGGAAGCGCCCGATGGTAGCAGCGGCCTTGACTTGCCGAGCGCGCGCTATACACTCCACCTTCCTCGGGGGGCCCCATGAGACTTCTATTTCTGGCGACGGTAGCGCTGTCCGCCGGCCTGCTGCCCGGCCCCGCGGGCGCGCAGGAAAAGCCCAGGCACGAGCCGCCCGTCCTCGGGCCCGGGCAGCGCGGTCTCGCGCTCATCGACGCGGTGCGCCTGACCCTCCAGCACGACCCGTTCATCCTGCTGCAGGAGGCGGAGTCGCTCGGCCGCGCCGGGATCGCCCGCGAGCTGTCCGGGCAGTTCGACACGACGCTCCGCGGCGACGGCCGCTTCGAGTACACCGAGCAGGAGCTGCCGGAGAGCGTGAAGCGCCAGCAGCGGAAAGACCGCCAGGACCTCATCGACACCGCCCCCGGGGTCGAGAACCTGGCCACGAGCCTCGAGGCCGTGCTCGCGAACCTGAACGATCCGCGCCTCCTCACCGACCCAAACGGCGTCGACCTCACGCGCGGCATCACCGACCCCCAGACGCGCATCGAGGCCCTCACCCTGCAGACGCAGCTGATCCTGCTCACCGAGCTCATCAACTCCGCGGCCAGCCCGACGCTGCGGCAGAACCTCACCAACCTGCGCCAGAGAACGATCGACCTCATGCGCGAGCAGGTGGCGCGCACCTCTCGGGAGGCGAACCTCATCCGCCTCGACCTGCGCAACACGCTGCGCGACCTCGGCGAGGCGCCGGTGGACGAGTGGCGGCGGCGGTCGAACCTGCACATGGACGTCGTGCGCCAGTTCCGGAACGGGATCGTCCTCGCGCCCTTCGTCGACCTCTCCTACGACGCGCAGAACTTCAAGGGCAAGGAGTTCCGCGACACCAAGCGCGGCGGCGAGGGAATCGAGGACACGTACCGCTCGCAGATCGGCTTCGACGTCCTCCTGCCGCTGCTCCGCGGGCGGGGTCGGTCTTCGGTGGCGGCGGCGGAGACGGCGGCCAACATCGACTACGAGGCGAGCCGGCTCACCCTCCTCAACGAAAAGGCACGCGGCGTCCTGGAGACGGTGCGCGCGTACTGGGACCTGCGCGCGGCGACGGAGGAGATCGAGGTCGCGCGGCGCTCCGTGAAGCTGCAGTCGGACCTGCTCGGCCTCACCCAGGCCCTCATCAAGGCCAAGGAGAAGCCGCGGGCGGACGAGTTCCGTGTCCAGGCCAGCTACTCGGATGCGCTGGCCCGCGTCGCGGGCGCGGAGCGAAGGCTGTCCGACGCGCGCGTCAACCTGGCCCGGGTCATGGGTGTCGCCCTCGGCGAAGGCAACGATGCCGCGCCGCTCGCCACCGATCCGTTCCCGGAGCCGCCGGCGGACGTCGCCTCCAACGCCGCGGCGACGTCGAAGCTGGCGCAGGACGCGCTCGCCCAGCGCATGGACAGGAAGGCGGCGGCGCTCCTCCAACAGGCGGCGGAGGTGCTGGTCCGCGGCGCGCGCAAGGACACGAAGCCGCGCCTCGACCTGCAGGGCCGGCTCTTCGGCACCTCGACGGCGGAGAAGAGCCTGGGCGACCTCGACCGCTGGGTCTTCCGGAGCGGCAGCGGCGCCCTCGAGTTCGAGGCGCCCTTCGCCAACAACTTCCTGCGCGGCCGCCTCGCCCAGCGCGAGTCCAGCCTGCTCGTGGCCGAGATCGAGTCCAACGAGCGCGAGCGCACGATCACGCTGAACGTGCAACGCCTCGCCGAATCCCTCCGCGTCGCCATCGACCAGGTGCGGCGCGCGGAAGACGCGGTGCGCTTCTACGACCGAACGATCGACGACGAGCAGGCGAAGCTCAAGGCCGGGGACTCGACGCTCGTGGACACGATCTTCACCGAGCAGCAGACGACCGCGGCCCGCCTCGCCCTCGTGCAGGCACGGCGCGACTACGCGAGCCTCCTCGCCGAGCTGCGCTACGAGGCGGGGCTGCTCGTCCTCGAGAGCCCCGAGGGAGGACGAGTCACGGAATCGAGCCTCACCGTCGTCCCCCCTTCCCTCCGTGGCACGGCGCCCCGGAACTAGCCGCGCGATGCGGATCTCCTGGCCGGCGGGGCTCGCCCTCATCACCGCGCTCGCCCTGCCGACGACGCTCGCCGCGCAACCGTCGCGCGCGCCGGCCAGCGAGCTGACCGTCGACCTCGACCAGGCCGTGCGGATGAGCCTCGAGCTCTCTCCCGAAGTGCGCCGCTCCGGGGCCGAGGTCGCGTTCCGCGAAGGGCGGCTGCAGGAAGTGAGGGGGCTGTTCGACACGCGGCTCCGCCTGCGGTCGACCTTCGGCTACGTCGAGACCGCGCTCGACCCCGACTCCATCCAGCAGGAGCAGACGCGCCGCACCGGCCTCTTCTCCGTGGCGCAGGTCTTCGCGCAGCTGCGGGAGGACGTGGCCGACAACATCGCGCGGGGCCGCAACGAGGTGCCCATCTGCCCGCCGGGGTTCAGCTCCATCCGCCTCACCGATCGCTCGGAGACGGACCTCGGCTTGAACCGTCCCATTTGCATCCCGATCGGGCTCGGCACCGACACCCCGGAAGGGCTGGTGAGCCGCGCGCTGGCCTCGCTGTTCAACCCCCCCGGCGCCGTGGACACCGCGGCCATCAACCGGCAGCTCCGCTCGATCCTCGGCCTCGTCCCCGACGGGCGGGCCGACGAGCTGGAGCAGCTCGGCCAGGAGCAGGTGGAGCGGTCGCAGCGCCTCTCCAACCTGATCGCGGAGCAGTCGGCGCTGGCGCTGCAGCGGGTCGGGCTCATCCCGGAGACGGAGTTCCGCAAGACGCTTGCCTTCGAGGTGCGCGTCGACAAGTCGCTCCGGAACGGGACGCTGGTCGGCCTCGAGGCGCTGCTCTCCGGCCAGGAGCTGAACTATCGCGGCAAGCCGCTCGATCCCGCGTTCGGCGGACAGGGCATCGAGAACGAGTTCCGCGCCGGCCTCTTCGCCGTCGTCCAGCAGCCGCTGGGAAGGCGCCGGGGCGCCGTGTCCGCGCGCGCCGCGGAGCGGGCGGCGGAGGCCATCCTGGAAGGCGCCCGGCTTCGCTACGCGCAATCGATGTCGCAGCGGACGTTCGCCACCGTGCGCGCCCACGTGGACCTGCTGGCCGCGCAGGAGAGCCTCTCCCTCTTCGAGCAATCGGCCCTCGCGCAGCGCACGATGTTCGAGGGGATGGAGCAGCTGGTGCGCGCGGGCGAGCGCTCGCGCTCCGAGCTGACGCGCTCGCAGACCGGCGTCGCGGACGCGGAGACCGGCGTCTTCGGCGCGCGCCTCGGCGTCCTCACCGCCCGCACCGAGCTCGCCCGCGTGATGGGCCGGGCCGCCGCCGGCGGCATCGGTCCCCTGGCGCGCGGGACCTTCCCCACCACCTTCATCGATCCTCCCGAGCTCGAGAGCCTGGCGCGACGGGCGGCGCTCGCGCGCCTCGACCTCCGGGCCACCGCGCAGGACGAGGCGGCGTCGCTCATCACCTTCGAGGCCGCGCGGTCGGACCTCCGGAAGCGCATCGATCTCTCCCTGCGCATCGGGATGGCCAGCGATTACCGCAGCCCCTTCTTCCGCGTGCTGCGCGACGAGTTCGCCACCGATCGCAACGAGGCGCCCGAGGATCCGGTCGACTATTACAGCCCGCGCGGATTCGGGAGGGCGCTCACGAACAAGTTCCTGCCCGAGGTCCGCGTGCAGGTCAGCTTCGACATCCCCTTCGGCAACAACGCCGCCCGCGGCCGCCTGGAGAGGAGCCTGCAGACCCTGCGGCAGAGCCAGATCCGGGCCACCGATCTCGGGCGCGTGATCCGCGAGAACGTCGCCCAGGTCGGGGCGGCGGTGCGCGCCGCGCGCACCGAGGTGGAGCAGCGCCGGAAGGCCGTCGAGCAGCACGAGGCGACGTGGAAGGCGGCGCTGGAGCTGCGCAAGGCCGGCGAGCTGAGCCTCATCGATACGCTGATCACGGAGCAGGATCTGACCGGCGCGCGGGTCGCGCTCGTGCAGGCCCAGCGAAGCTACTCGGCGGCGCTGGCCCGGCTGCGCTTCGAGGCCGGCGACCTCGCGCGCTTCGAGAACGGCCGCCCCGCCGGAGCCGATCTCACCGGCGTCCTCGGCCCCGCGAACTGAGGCGCGCCGCCTCTTAGCGGACGGTGGCCTCGTACTGATCGACGACCTCGTCCGGCGGCCCCACCGCGCGCAGCTCTCCGTGATGGAGCCAGGCGATCCGCTGGCACATCGTGCGCATCAGCTTGAGGTCGTGGGAGACCATCAGCACCGCCTCGCTCTTGTCGTGCAGCTCGCGGATGCGGTCCTCCGACTTCTTCACGAAATCGGCGTCGCCCACGCTGAGCACCTCATCGATGATGAGGACCCCGGGGGGAATGTCCGTCGCCACCGAGAAGCCGAGGCGCGCGACCATGCCGCTCGAGTAGGTGCGCAGCGGCATGTCGATGAACTCGCGCACGCCCGCGAAGTCCACGATGCGGTCGAAGCGGGCCTCGATGTCGGCCTTGCGGAAGCCGAGCACGGCGCCGTTCAGGTAGACGTTTTCGCGCCCGGTCAGCTCGCGGTCGAATCCCGCGCCGAGCTCGAGCAGCGGTGAGACCCGGCCGCGCACCGTCACCCGGCCGCTGGTGGGGGACAAAACGCGCGCGATGAGCCGCAGCAGCGTGCTCTTCCCCGCCCCGTTGTGGCCGATGATCCCGATCACCTCGCGCCGCCGCACCTCGAGGGTGACGTTCTTCAGGGCCGAGAAGTAGTCGTAGACCATCTTCCGCTTCAGCCAGCGGATGGCGAAGTCCTTGATCGAGTGCACGGGCTCGCGCGGCAGCCGGTAGCGCACCGACACGTCCTGCAGCGAGACCACGACCGGCTCCTGGGCGGCGGCCAGCGCGGCGGGCGCTTGTTCAGAGGCGATAGGCGAACTCATTGGCCTTTCGCGTGATCGTCCACCAGCCGAAGAGGAGCGTGAAGCCCGCCCAGCCCGCGGCCCAGACGAGGTGATGGAGGGCCGGGAGCTCTCCCGTGATGATCGGGGCGCGGAAGATCTCGACCATGTGGTACATCGGATTCAACACCATGAACCGCTGGTAGCGCTCCGGGAGCACGTTCAGCGGATACATGATCGGGGTCAGGAAGAACCACGACTGCAGGATGAGCTGGAACATCTCGACCACGTCGCCGAAGAAGACGGCGAGGGTCGACATCAGGAGCGTCATTCCGAGCGTGAAGGCGGCGAGGAGGAGGACGGCGATGGGGACGAACCACCACGTCGCGTGGAAGGGCTGGCGGAGCACGACCATGATGAGGACGAGCGGGATCACGCTGAACCCGAGGTTCGCGAGGTTGTTGGTGACCGAGGCGACGCCGAAGATCGTGCACGGCACGTAGACGCGCTTGATGAGCGCCCCGCCCCACAGCAGGGAACCCATGGAGTAGATCGTGGTCTGGGAGAAGAAGTTCCAGCAGATGAGGCCGGACAGCAGGTACACCGGATACGCGGCCGTGGTCTTGAAGACGGTGGAGAAGGCGACGGTGAGGACGATCATGCTGATCAGCGGGTTCAGGAGCGTCCACACGACACCGAGCGAGGAGCGCTTGTAGCGGTTCTTGGTGATCTGGGAGACGAGCAGCTTCAGGAGGTCCTGGTAGCGGATCAGCTCCCGCAGCTCGGCGATCATGCCCGTGCGGCGGCCCGCGGAATCGTAGAAGGGAACGCTGCTCATCGGCGGGGATCAGTATATGCCGCCGCCTCGGACGGGCGTTTGCCGCGCCCGAGCGCGCCCACCGCATCGCTCACGCGAGCGTCCCAGGAGTTCGCGCGGGCGATGGCGCGTACGCGATCACGGAACGCCGGGTGCGCTCCGTCGTCCCGCGCCGCGTCCAGCGCATCCGCGAACGCGCGCGCGGTGGCGGCGATGCGCACCTCCGGGAAGGCGGCGCACTCCGGCATCGGCGTCGTCACCACCGCCTTGCCCCCCGCGAAGTACTCGAAGAGCTTCAGGGGCGACGTGCTGATCGTGATCGGGTTGATCGCGAACGGGATGGTGGCCACGTCGAAGAGCCGCAGGTACCGCGGGAGGACCGCGTACGGCCGCGGCCCGACGTGGACCACGTTCGGCCGGCCGAAGGCGGGCTGCCCGGCCATGCTGCCGTCGAGGTCGGGACCGATGAGGAGGAACGTCCAGTCCGCGCGCAGCGCGGCCAGCTCGTCGAGGAGCGCGTAGTCGAACCAGCGCGCCAGGGCGCCGTAGTAGCCGGCGATGGGGCGGCCGGCAGCGAGGACGTCGGGCACGTCGCGGTCGTTGAGGACGGCCGCCTCCTCGCGCGCGAAGTGGTCGAAGTCGACGGCATTCGGAAGGTAGATCGCGTCCGGCCGTTGGCGCCGCGCTTCGGTTTCCAGCGTGCGCGCCACCGAAGCCACGACGGTGGCGTCCTGCATCGCGGCCGCGTGGTTGCGCTCG
>JANMPI010000475.1:0-3833 GCA_031369785.1 Acidobacteriota bacterium | reverse complement strand
GATGGTGATGATGTGGCGCTGATAGGAGCGGTTGATCTCGTGGATGATCGCGGCCAGGGTGGTGGTCTTGCCCGATCCCGTGGGCCCGGTAACGAGGACGAGGCCGTTGGCGAGGCGGGTGAAGTTGCGCACCGCGGGCGGCAGGTTCAGCTCTTCGAGAGTCGGGATCTTCCGCGGGATGACCCGGAAGACGGAGCCGATCCCCTGCTTGTGGAAGAACACGTTCCCGCGGAAGCGCCCTTTGTGCTCCACGTCGTAGACGACGTCCAGGTCCTTGTCCGTCTCCACCGCCTCGCGCTGCGCGTCGGTCAGGATCTCGAGGATCAGGCGTCGCGCCTCGAGGTCGGAAAGGGCCCGGAAGGGGAGCGGCACCAGCTCGCCGTTCAGGCGGACGGTGGGCGGCGCCCCCGCGCCGAGGTGCAGATCGGAAGCGCCCTGCTCGACGACGAGACGGAGGAAGGAATCGATGCGCGCCATGCCTAGGCTTTCGCCAGCTCGAAGTCCTTCTTGGCCGCCGCGCGCATGTACGCCTCCTCGGCGGAGATGACGTCCTCGCGCACCAGGCGGTGGAGCTCGGTGTCCATGGCCTGCATCCCCTGCTCGCGGGCGGTCGCGATCACGGACTGGATCTGGTAGGCCTTGCCCTTGCGGATGAGGTTCGAGATTGCGTCGTTGTTCAGCAGCACCTCGGCGGCGAGGACGCGGCCGGTGCCGTCCTTGCGCGGGATGAGGTGCTGGCAGAGCACCGCCTTCAGGCTGTCCGCGAGCATGGAGCGGACCTGGTCGCGCGACGTCGCCGGAAAGGCGTTGATGATGCGGTCGATGGTGGTGTCGGCGGAGGCGGTGTGGAGGGTGCCGAACACGAGATGGCCGGTCTCGGCGGCGGTGACGGCGAAGGAGATCGTGGGCAGGTCGCGCATCTCGCCCACCACCAGCACGTCCGGATCCTGGCGCAGCATCGAGCGCAGCGCGGCGGCGGTGGAGTGGAGGTGCGTCCCCACCTCGCGCTGGTTGATGAGCCCCTTGCGCCGCGGGTAGACGAACTCGATCGGGTCCTCGAGGCTGATCACGTGGCGCGTGGAATCGCGGTTGATCATGTCGATGATCGCGGCGAGGGTCGTCGACTTGCCGGAGCCGGTGGGGCCGCCCACGAGAACGAGGCCGTCGCGGAAGCCGGCGAAGCTCGTCACCACCGGCGGCAGCCCGAGGGTGGCGAGCTCGGGGACGTGGCCGCGCACGATCCTGAACACCGCGCCCGTCCCTCCGAGCTGGCGGAAGACGTTGGCGCGGAAGCGCAGGCCCTGGGACGGCACCTCGTACGAGAAGTCGACCTCGCGCCCCGCCTTCAGCTCCGCGCGGTGCGCCGGCGTGAGGTGCGGGGCCAGCATGGCCTCGATGGCGCCCGGGGAGAGGGCGGTGTCCTCCATGGGCGCGATGCGGCCGAGGCGCTTCAGGTAGGGCGCGCGTCCGGGCGAGAGCACGAGGTCGTCGGCGCTCTTTTCGGAGCAGGCGATGAGCAGCGCGTCGAGCGACGTGATCTCGCCCACCGTCGCCAGCGGGCGGACGGAGATCTTCCAGCGGCTGAGCGTCCCGCGCGCGGCGTGCCGGATCGCGGTGTCCGCGTCTCCGGCCATCGACTCCACCGCCGCCGCCTGCCCCGTGGCCTGCAGCGCATCGAGGGCCTCGAGCGCCTTCAGGCGGACGTCGGAATCGCCCGACTGGAGGAGCGCCGCCACCGCCGGGGCCGCTTCCGCCGCCTTCAGGTCGATGAGGGCCTGCAGGCACGCGAGCTCGATGCCGGGTGAGCTCTGCATGATGGAGACGATCTGCGGGATCACGCGCGGCTCCTTGAACGCGGCCAGCGCCTCCACCGCGCGCTCCCGGACCCACCAGTCCGTGTCCACCATCGCCGTGCGCACGAGGAGCTCGTTCGCATCGGGGTCGTTGAGGCGCGCCAGCACCTCGACCGCGAAGCGGCGCACGACGTCGGACGGATCGGCGATGAATTCGGCCAGGAGCGGCGTGAGGTCGCGCCCGGCCAGCTCGAGGAGCGCATCCACCACGCGCTCCCGCACCCACCAGTCCTCGTCGCGGAGGAAGCGCACGAGCTTCGGCCAGAGCTCCGCCTTGCGGTCCGACACCGAGCGCGCGAGGTCGGCGGCGAGGCGCCGCAGCTCGACGTCGCCGGTGCGGAGCAGGTAGACGATGGTGCGCGAGATGTCGATCTTCCGCTCCTGGCTGAGCCGCCCCAGGATCTCGGACGCGCGCGTGCGGACGTTGAGCGTGCGGTGGCCAAGGGCAGCGGCCAGGCTGGGGACCACGGCGTCGGCGCCGATGCCCTCCAGCACGGTCAGCACGGCCAGGCGGACGTTCGTCGGGCCCTGCAGCAGCTTGCGGTCGAGGGCCTCGATGACGCGCGGGGAGGCGAAGCGCTGCAGCCCGGCCACGGCGGCCATGACGGTGCTGGGGCTCGCGGCGTCGAGGAACGGGGCCAGGGTCTCGAAGTACTGCGCCTCCGTGCAGTGGGTGGCGAAGGCGGCAATGGCGTCGACGACGACGGCCTCGCTCGGGTCGCGCAGCGCCTGGGCGATGGCCGCCGCCGCCCCCGCCGCGTTCGGGGCCATGTAGCGCGGGTCGGCGAGATAGCGCAGGGCCTGCCGCTTCTCCAACGGCTTGCCCGCGGCGAGGACGATGGCCAGGGCCGGGATGGAGTGGTGGCCGGCCATGGGCACGATGAGCGCCATGGCTTCGAGCCGCCCCGGGAAATCGGGCTCGCGCAGCATGCCCGCCACCAGGCCGAGCGCCGTCTTGCCGCCGATCTGCTTCAGGACGCGGGCGGCCAGCGCGCGCAGGTCGTCGTCGCGCGCCCGCATGAGGTCGCAGATCAGCGGATGGTCGCTGACCACCGCCACCTGCGGAAGGAGCGGCTCGATGTTCGCGCGGATGAACTTGTCCGGGATGCGCAGCGCGGCCAGGTAGTGGGGAAGGAGCGCGCGGTCGCGCACGCCCGCGGCGAGGCGGCCGAAAGCCACGCAGCGCCGGGGATGAAGGAGCTCGTCGGCGCGCATCTCGCGGTCCGTGATGGCACGGAGCAGCGTCACCACGTCCTCCACGGTGAGGCCGCCCACGGAGGCGACGAAGGTCGCGCACTCCGCGGCGTTGGCCCAGGGCGCCGCCCGGTAGGCCTGGACCTGCTCGCGGTTCAGACGGGTCCTCGCACGGGACGGGCAGTGTATCGCGGCCGGGCGGCGGGTGGATGACGGCCGCTCAGCCGGCCAGCGCCTCTTCCGCCGCCGCCACCAGGAAGTCGCAGCCGATGGCCAGCGCGTCCTCGTCGAAGTCGAACCGCGGGCTGTGATGCGGCTGGTCGAGGCCGCGCGCGGCATTCCCCGATCCGACGAAGACGAAGCAACCCGGCGTCCGCTCGAAGTAGACCGCCATGTCCTCGCCGCCCATCGTCGCCTCCGGGATCACCACCTTGTCCGCGGGCAGGACGCGCAGCGCGGCGCGGCGCGCGATCTCCGCCACCCCGGCGTCGTTGATGACCGCGGGGTTCCCCGGCTTCACGACCACTTCCGCGCGGCAGCCCAGCCCCTCCGCGATGCCGGACGCGATGCGGGTGATCCGCTCCGGCATCGAACGCCGCAGGGCCAGGTCGAAGGTGCGGATGGTGCCGAGAAGGGTCACGTCGTCGGGGATGACGTTGAAGGCCTCGCCGCCGTGGATCGACCCGATGGTGACGACCGCGGCCTGGAGGGGGTTCACTTCGCGGGCGACGACGGTCTGCAGCGCGGTGACGACGTGCGCGGCCGCCACCACCGGGTCCGCCGAGG
>JANMPI010000471.1:0-3698 GCA_031369785.1 Acidobacteriota bacterium | reverse complement strand
AGCCGGGGACGGGAGTCGCGTGGCAGAAACGCTGGAAAGGGCGCCCGTATCGGTGGGGCGATCGGCGTCGCGTTCGGGGTGGGTGCGGCCACGCTTTGTGACAGCAGCGAGGAAGGCTGCGGCGGTGCCTGGATACCCCTGGCAGGCGGCGTCGCCGGCGCGACGGGCGCCCTGCTCGGGGCCCTGATCGGCGCGGTCATCAGTCCGGGGGAGGCCTGGCGCCCGGTCAAGCTCAAGGGGCTTCACCCATCTGTAACACCTGTGCCCGGCGGAGCGCAGCTCCATGTCACGTTCGCTTTTTGACGCGCTCGCTTGGAGTGTTCGACCGACGCCACGTCACTGGAGGCTCATTGGCGTGATTCCTTGGAGTCATCCAGCCGGTAATAAAAGGGGATTCCGATGACCCAACGCCGTGTCGGCGCGATTCTGTGCCTGCTGACCTGGATGGGGCCGGTGCTCCGTGCGCAAGAGAACCGTGTTCCCGTTACCTCCCTCGTGGTCGGTGACATCGTGCGCTTTCGCACCAATACCGCCGATTTGCCGACGCGTGCCGTCGTTGCAGAAATGACCGACACCGGCCTGCTGGTCGAGACTGGCTCCAAGGGCGACTCAAGCGCGCAGCGGAAGTCCCTGCGGCTGTCATTCGCCGACTTCACGTCGCTCGAAGTCGCGCGGGGCAAGCGCTCGCAGGCAGGCAAAGGTGCGAAATTAGGCGCACTGATAGGAGGCGGTGGGACGATACTGCTGGTAGCGGCCAACGGAGGCCTGGTCGGTGCTTGCGAAGGAGGGTGCGGCCTCTACTTCCTGGCTGGCGGCTTGGGTGGTGCATTGGCCGGCGCACTCGTGGGAGCAGTGACCGGCCTCGCTTTCAACACAGACCGCTTCACACGAGTAAACGTTGAGACGGTTCGCGTCGGTCTGCACCCAGGTAGTCGTGGCCTTGGAGCCTCGCTCACGATCTCTTTCTGAGCCCATTCATTGAGCGATCGACAGCCGCTCGGCATCCGGCGTGGCGCGAGCACAGTTCCTAGCTCGCCAACGCGACCGCGCCGGCGACGACGAACGCGAAGGTGGCCACGGTGAGAGCGATCAAAGGGTTCGTATGCTCGACCGCCAGGCTCTGCGCGGAAGGGTCGGCCGCGAAGCCCCGGATGGCGGCCGCCTGCTCTTCCATCTCCGCCACGCCGATCCCGGTCGCGTGGTTCATGAGTGGGATGGGGCCCTCCCTGGTCAACACCACGACGCGCAACCCGCGACCCTCGTTGGCGTCCTCCGAACCCGTGGACGGAAGCTCCGCCAATTCCGCCCCCGTCATGTCCGCGATGCGAAACGACTGCGACGCCGAGCGGTAGATCTTGCGATGGGTGACCGTGCACGTCCCGCGGCCCCGGTCACACGACAGGGAGTCCACCTCCGCCACGAGGAAGTACACCGTGGCGGCGACCAGCAGCACAGCGATCCACTTCAACCTCGGCACCGTCATCGCGGCATAGTGTAGTCGTGACCTTGACCCACCGGCTTGCCCGCCGGGACGACATCGACGCGCTGCGGGCACTGATGGACGCCGCCATCTCCGAGCTCCAGAAGCCGTTCCTCGATGAGAGCCAGATCGCGTCCAGCCGGACGATCATGGGCCTCGACACCCAGCTCATCGACGATGGAACCTACGTGATCGTCGAAGCCGATGGGGACCTCGCCGGCTGCGGCGGATGGAGCCGCCGTGCAACCCTGTACGGCCGGGACGAGACGCCGGGCCGGAGCGCGGCGCTGCTCGATCCTGCGAAGGATGCGGCAAGGATCCGCGCCATGTACACCCATCCCGCTCATGTGCGAAAGGGCGTGGGCCGGTTGATCCTCTCCGTCTGCGAGGAAGCGGCGAGGTCGGAGGGCTTCACGCGCGTCGAGTTGATGGCGACCATGGCCGGCGTGCCTCTTTACCGCGCGACCGGTTACGAGACGCACGAGCGTGTCGTCGACGAGCGTGGCGGCGCGGGCGTGCCACTCCTGCGCATGAGCAAGTCTCTGGAGGATTGATTCACGTGAAGGTCTCGACGAAGCGGGTCTACGACGGGAAGCTCCTGAAGCTCGACGTCGACGAGGTGATCGAGCCCGGCGACGTCCACGCGACGCGCGAGGTCGTCCGGCACGACGGCTCGATCGCGGCCCTGGCCGTGAACGACGATGGCACCGTCATCCTCGTCCGCCAGTACCGCTACGCTGCCGGCCAGGCCCTGTGGGAGCTTCCGGCCGGCCGTCTCGACGGCCACGAGACGCCCGAGGCCGGCATCCAGCGCGAGCTGCGCGAGGAAATCGGAAAGCGCGCCACGCGCCTCGAGAAGATCGCCTTCTTCTACACCACCCCCGGCTTCTGCGACGAGGTCATGCACCTCTTCCGCGCCACCGGCCTCGTCGACGACAAGGCGGAGGCCGACGAGGACGAGCGCATCGAGATCGGCGTCTTCACGCTCGCGGAGGCGGAGGCGATGGTCGCCACCGGCGCGCTGCGCGAGGCCAAGACGCTGATCGCGGTGCTGCTCGAGGTCGACCGGCGCCGGAAGTCCGCCGCTCCCTAGAACGGCTTCCACACCGAGAGCCACACCAGGAGCGGCACCGCGAAGCCGAGCAGCGGAATCGCCAGCGCGCGCAGCATGTCCTCCATGCCGATCCCGCGGACGAGGTCTTTCGAGAACGGAGGTGCTTCGGTATCGCGCAAGCCGCGGCGGATCCACACGTGCGATACGTACGCGTGCATGCCTTCCATGGGGATGAGCAGGAACACGATCAGGCCGATCTTCAGTCCGAGCCAGCGCGCGTGCGCGAGGGTCCAGCCGCGCGTGAGCATCAGCAGGGCGCCGGACAAAAGGGCGACGGCCAGGAGCACGTGCTCGGCGGCGATCAGGAGCCGCCGCGACCGCCGCTCGGCAAGCTCGTGATCGGCGCCTCGCCCCCGCGCACTGAGAAGGCGGTACTGCGAGGCGAGGAGCGCGGCCGCCCAGAGGACGAGCGCCGCGACATGGGCGAAGGAGAGGAGGCGATCGATCAGGACGGGGACGTTACGTCCGCTCTTCCATGACCAGGACGTGATGGATCTGGGCCCAGGGCACGAGCACCTGGCTCACGACGTTCTCGATCGTGCCGCCCTCCGCCACCGTGCGGTGCACCTCGAAGACGAGGCCGATCTCGTCGGAGTGGAGGACGGTGACGTTCTGGTAGGCGTGCCCCGCGGTCGCGACCTCTTTCAGCTTCACGCCCACGTTGAGTCCGGTCATGGCCATCGATCCTCCGCGTTAGTCGTAGTACTCGAGACCGAGGTGCGTGATCAGGTCCTCGCCGCGCAGGTGGCGCAGCGTGTTCTTGAGCTTCATCAGCTGGATGAAGAGGTCGTGCTCGGGGTAGAGGCCCGGCGCCGTCTGCGGGCTCTTGTAGTAGAACGAGAGCCATTCCTGGATCCCGCTCATGCCGCAGCGGCCGGCGAGGTCGGAGAACAGCGCCAGGTCGAGGACGAGGGGCGCGGCCAGGATCGAGTCGCGGCAGAGGAAGTCGACCTTGATCTGCATCGGGTAGCCCATCCACCCGAAGATGTCGATCGCGTCCCAGCCCTCCTTGTTGTCGCCACGGGGCGGGTAGTAGTTGATGCGCACCACGTGGTGGATCTTGCCGTAGAGGTCCGGGTACAGGCTCGGCTGCAGGATGTGCTC
>JANMPI010000418.1:0-3832 GCA_031369785.1 Acidobacteriota bacterium | reverse complement strand
GTTCGCGTTCAGGATCGCGACCTGGGTGGCGCGCTTCAGCCCGGAAGCGCCCATGAGCGCGATGTACACCCACGGGATGGTCAGGATGCTGGGGCTGCCGTAGGGCGCGGCCGCCACCGTGCCGATGGACGTCTTCGTGCCGAGGTGCGTCACCGGGTGCCCGGGGAGGAAAGGCGCCAGATGCGCGGCGACGCCGATCGGCCCCATCCCCGGCCCGCCTCCGCCGTGCGGGATGCAGAACGTCTTGTGCAGGTTCAGGTGGCAGACGTCCGCGCCGATGTCTCCCGGGCGCGTGAGCCCGACCTGCGCGTTCATGTTCGCGCCGTCCATGTACACCTGGCCGCCGTGCGCGTGCACGATCTCGCAGACCTCGCGGATGCTCTCCTCGAACACGCCGTAGGTGGAGGGGTACGTGACCATCAGCGCGCCGAGGTCGTCCCGGTGCTCCTCCGCCTTCCGGCGCAGGTCGGCGACGTCGATGTTGCCGTTGGGCTCGCAGGCCACGACCACGACCCCGAAGCCGGCGATCACCGCGCTCGCGGGGTTGGTGCCGTGCGCGGAGACGGGGATCAGGCACACCTTGCGCCCGGACTGCCCGCGGCTCTCCTGATACGCGCGGATGGTGAGGAGCCCGGCGTACTCGCCTTGCGATCCCGCGTTGGGCTGCAGCGACACCGCGGCGAAGCCGGTGATCTCGGCCAGCCAGGCCTCGAGGTCGGCGAAGATCAGCGCGTAGCCCTTCGTCTGATCGGCGGGCGCGAAGGGATGCATCTCCCCGAACTCCGGCCACGTCACCGGCAGCATCTCCGAGGTCGCGTTCAGCTTCATCGTGCAGGAGCCGAGCGGGATCATCGAGGTCGTGAGTGAGAGGTCCCGCGCCTGCAGGCGGTGGATGTAGCGCAGCATCTCGGTCTCGGAGTGATGCCGGTTGAAGACCTCGTGCGTCATGTACGGAGTGGCGCGCGCGTGGGGGGCCGCGAAGCGTGCGCCGTCCTCGGGATCGATGGGCGCGAGGTCGGGCGCCGCGCCGAAGACCTCGAGGAGTGCCACGACGTCGGAGGCGAGCGTCGCCTCGTCGACGGACACGCCGAGCGAACCGTCGCCGTAGTCGCGCAGGTTCATCCGCCGCCGCGCCGCCCGCTCCCGCACGCGCGCCGCTTCGCCCTTCGGCAGCGCAACCCGCAGCGTGTCGAAGAAGGGCGTGCGGCCCACGTCGAGGCCCAGGCGCTTCAGCCCCGCGGCGAGGCGCGCGGCGAGGTCGTGCACGCGCGACGCGATGGCGCGGAGGCCTTCCGGCCCGTGGTAGACGCCGTACATGCTGGCCATGATCGCCAGCAGGACCTGCGCGGTGCAGATGTTGCTCGTCGCCTTGTCGCGGCGGATGTGCTGCTCGCGGGTCTGGAGGGCGAGGCGGAAGGCGGGACGCCCGTCGCGGTCCCGGGAGACCCCGACCAGCCGGCCGGGAATCTGCCGCTTGTGGTCGTCGCGGGTGGAGAGGTAGGCGGCGTGCGGTCCGCCGAAGCCGAGCGGGACACCGAAGCGCTGCGTCGAGCCCACGGCGATGTCCGCCCCGAACTCGCCGGGCGGGCGCAGCAGCGTGAGCGCGAGCAGGTCCGCCGCCACCACCACCTGCGCCCCCGCGGCATGCGCGCGCGCCGCCAGCGGGCCGTAGTCCACGACACGGCCGTCGGTCGTCGGGTACTGGAGGAGGATGCCGAAGGCGTCGTTGGTGATCTCCGCCTGGTCGGGATCGACGATCACGACCTCGAAGCCCATCGAACCGGCCCGCGTGCGCACCACCGCCAGCGTCTGGGGGTGGCAATCGCCGGCGGCCAGGAACTTCTTCCGGCCGCGGCCGAGCGCCGCGCACATGGCCATCGCCTCCGCGGCCGCCGTGCCCTCGTCGAGAAGCGACGCGTTGGCCAGCGGCAGTCCCGTGAGGTCGGCGACCATGGTCTGGAAGTTGAGCAGGGCCTCCAGCCGTCCCTGCGCGATCTCGGCCTGGTACGGCGTGTACTGGGTGTACCAGCCCGGGCTCTCGAGGACGTTGCGCTGGATGACGGGCGGGGTGATGCAGTCGTAATAGCCCATCCCGATGAACGAGCGGAAGACCTCGTTGCGGGCGGCGATGCCGCGCAGCACGTCGATCAGCTCGTGCTCACCTCGCGGCTCCGGCAGCTGGAGCGGCCGCGCGAGGCGGATGGCGGAGGGCACCGTCGCGTCCACCAGCGCGTCGAGGCTCGCAACCCCGAGCACGGACAGCATCTCCCCGACCTCGGCGGCGTCGGGGCCGATGTGGCGGCGCGGGAACGTGTCGCAAGGGGCGAGCAGCGCCGCTCGAACCCTGGCCGGGGTCGTGGTCACGCTACTTCGACTCGCTCTCCACGAAGGCCTTGTACGCCGCGGCGTCCATGAGCGCGCTGACCGCCTTCGGATCGGCGAGCTTGACCTTGATCATCCACGCCGCGCCGTAGGGGTCGGTGTTGATCGCCTCCGGCCCCTTGAGGAGCGCGGAGTTGGCCTCCACCACCTCGCCGGAGACGGGCGACAGGAGCTCGGATACCGCCTTCACCGACTCGACGGTGCCGAAGGTGTCGTGGGCCTTCAGCGCTCGCCCCACCTCGGGCAGCTCCAGGTACACGACGTCGCCGAGCTGCTTCTGCGCATAGTGCGTGATGCCTACCGTCCCGCTATCGCCGGTGAGGCGGACCCACTCGTGGTCCTTGGTGTAGCGCAGGTCGTCAGGGTACATGGAGGCTCCTCAGTACGAGAACACGCTACGGCTTGGCCGCGCGCTTGTAGAAAGGGGTGGGCACCACGCGCGCCGGCACGCGACGGCCGCGGACGTCCACCTCGAGCTCAGTGCCGACGGAAGCGCTCTCCCGCGGCAGGTAGCAAAGGCCGATGTTTCTCTGCAGGAACGGCGCGTAGCTCCCCGACGTCACCGGTCCCGTGGGCTCGGCGCGGAGATACGCCGGATAGCCGTGGCGCGCGATGCCGCGGCCCGTCATCTCGAAGCCGATGAGCTTCCGCGGGGCGCCCGCCTTTTTCTGCTCGGCGAGGAGCGCGCGGCCGGGGAAATCGCCCTTGGCGTCGTCGGTGGACACGATCCAGCCGAGCCCTGCCTCGACGAGCGTCGTCGTCTCGTCCATGTCGTTTCCGTAAAGGCACATCCGCGCCTCGAGGCGCAGCGTGTCGCGGGCGCCGAGGCCGGCGGGGACGAGCCCCGCCCCCTTTCCCGTCCCCAGCAGCCTCTTCCACAGTGCTTCGGCCTGCGCCGGTGCGATGAAGATCTCGAAGCCGTCCTCGCCCGTATACCCGGTGCGGGAGATGATCACCGGCCCGTCGCCGATCGTCGTCTCCGCGAAATGGTAGTACTTCAGCGCGGCGAGATCGAAGGCGGTCAGCCCTTGCAGGATCTCCTGCGCGCGTGGCCCCTGCAGCGCGAGGAGCGCGTAGTCGTCGCTGCGGTTCACGATCTCGCAGCCGGCGGCGCCGCGGGCTTTCAGCCAGTGGAAGTCCTTCTCCACGTTGCTCGCGTTCACCACGATCAGGTAGCGGTCGGCGGCGCGGCGCAGGACGACGATGTCGTCGACGGGCGCGCCGTTGTCCATGGGCAGCGACGAGTACTGCGCCTGGCCGTCCACGAGCTTCGACACGTCGTTCGACGTGGCGCTTTGCAGGAAGGCCAGGGCGCCCGGTCCCTCGACGGTGACTTCGCCCATGTGGGAGACGTCGAAGAGGCCCGCCGCCGTGCGCACCGCCATGTGCTCGCTGATCAGGCCGGCGTACTCCACGGGCATGTCCCATCCGCCGAAGGGGACCATTTTCG
>JANMPI010000492.1:0-8696 GCA_031369785.1 Acidobacteriota bacterium | reverse complement strand
GTCCTCGGCCTCCGCGGCCTCGGTGGGGCGCTCGATCTTGCCCACGGTGTCGTCGTAGGTCGGCTTGCCCGTCTTGCGCAGGTACGAGGTGAGGCGCGCGATTTCCTGCTCGGTCACCAGCGCGCCGTGGATGCGGGTGAGGCGGGCCGACCCCGGGGGCAGGAACAGCATGTCGCCCTTGCCCAGCAGGTGCTCGGCGCCGATGGAGTCGAGGATCGTGCGGCTGTCCACCCGGGCGGCGACGCGGAACGAGATGCGCGAGGGGAAGTTGGCCTTGATGAGCCCGGTGAGGACGTCCACCGACGGCCGCTGGGTGGCCAGGATCAGGTGGATGCCCACCGCGCGCGCCATCTGGGCCAGCCGCGTGATCGACTCCTCGACCTCGTGCGACGAGACCATCATCAGGTCGGCCAGCTCGTCGATGATGATCACGATGTAGTGGAGGGGCTTCAGGTCTCCCGGATCCGTGCCCGGCGGAGGGGCCGGGCGCTCGGCGCGGATGATGTTGTTGAACTGCTCGATGTTCCGCACCCCTTCCGACGCCAGCTTGCGGATCCGCTTCTCCATCTCGACGACCGCCCACTTCAGGACGTTGGCCGCGATCTTGGGGTCGGTGACCACGGGGGTCAGCAGGTGGGGAATGTCCTCGTAGACCCCCAGCTCCAGGCGCTTGGGGTCGATGAGGATCATTCGCACTTCGTCAGGGGTCGCCTTGTACAGGATGCTCGCGATCATGCAGTTGAGGCCGACGCTCTTGCCGGTGCCGGTGGATCCGGCGATGAGGAGATGGGGCATGGTGGCGAGATCGGTGAAGTACGTCTGCCCGTCCGCCGTCTTGCCCATGGCCAGGGTCAAGCGCGACGGCGCCTTCTTGAAGGCTTCGGATTCGATGATCTCGCGCAGGTAGATCGTCTCCCGCACCTCGTTCGGGATCTCGATCCCCACCGTGCCGCGGCCGCTCATGCGGTCGATGCGGATGGATTCCGCCTCGAGGGCGAGGGCGAGGTCGTCGACGAGCCCGACGATCCGGGAGTACTTCACCCCCGCGTCGGGCTTGAATTCGTACGTCGTGACCACCGGCCCGGGGTTGATCTCGGACACGTTGCCCATGACGCCGAACTCGGCGCACTTGCCCTGCAGGGTCTTGGCCTTCTCGAACAGCCGCGCCTTGTCCATCCCGATGCTCGGCTTGATCTCGTCGAGGATCGACGAGGGCGGCAGCGGCTGATCGCCCGTCGGCGTGGACACGGCGACCTTCTTCGCGCGCGCGGGCTTCGGCGCCGGCGGAGCGGAGTCCTCCTCGTCGTCCTCCGCGCGCAGGTTCGGGTTCGGCGTGAGCGCGAACGGCAGCGGCTTCTGCGCCGGCGCGCCGGCGATCGGCATCTCGCCCAGGAAGTCCTCGTCGTCATCGTCGACGGGCGCCGCGACCTTCGCGGCCTTGCGCCCCTTTGCCGCAACTTCGGGCTCCGCCTCCTTGTCCCGCTCCTTCTGCGTGTGCTTCTTGATGACCTCCCGCCGCATCCGCTCCTTGCGCCGCGTCTCCACGAAGTGCGCCCAGGCGGTGAGCGCGGTCTGCCAGCGCGCGTGCGCCACCACTCCGATGCGGGCCAGCATCTCCGCGAACGAGAACTGGGTGGAGAGAATCACGGAGACGAAGAGCGCGGTCGCGACCACGATGTAGGCGCCGGTGCGGTTGAAGTTCGCCATCAGCAGGGACGACGTCAGCTGGCCGACGGCGCCGCCCGCGCGCACCGGCTCGCCCTGCACGGCCACGCTGCCGAAGGTCATGGTGAGGAGCGCGGTCAGCGACAGCAGCATGAGCAGGAAGCCGGTGACCTTGGTGTACGCGGCCTCGATGGGACGGCACCAGAAGAGCTTCCACCCCGTCACGGCGAGGACGATGGGGAGGAGCAGCGCGGCCATCCCGAAGAGCTGCGGGATCAGGAGCTCGGCCAGGAACGCACCGATGGGCCCGATGAAGTTCCGCGCCGGCCCCGTCATCCCGGAGCGGAAGAACGGAGCGGGATCGGACGGGTCGTAGGTGGCGAGGCTGATGAGCAGCATCAGGGCCACCGCGAAGGCGGTCAGGCCCAGGAACTCCGCCGACTTGTGCGACGACGTGCGTGCGGCTTCGCGCGGCATCAAACCTCCATGACCACGGGAATCACCATCGGCCGCTTCTGGGTCCGCCGGCGGAAGAACCGCCGCAGCTCCAGGCGCAGGCGCTCCCGTGTGAGATCGGGGGCCTGCTGCTCCTCGGGCGGACGGGACGAGACGAGCTCTTCGACCAGCCTCACCGCGTCGTCGAGCAGGTCGGGATGGCCGCCCTGGTCGACGAATCCGCGGTGGACGATCTCCACCGCGTTGTGCAGGCGGCCGGTCTGCTTGTCGAGAACGACGACCGGCACCACGATTCCGTCCGAGGACAAGTGGCGGCGGTCGCGCACCACGACCTCCTCCAGCTCCGAAGCGCCCGAGCGGTCGAGGAGGATGCGGCCAGCGGGGACGCTGCCTTCCTTGCGCGCGCCGTCGGGCCCGAAGGCGAGCACCTCGCCGTCTTCGGCGAGCAGCACGCGCTCGGACGGCATCCCGGCCTCGACGGCGAGCCGCGCATGCTGGGCCAGCATCCGGTACTCGCCGTGGATGGGGACGAGATAGCGCGGGCGCACGCGCTGGATCATCTCCACGAGCTCGTCGCGGCTAGCGTGGCCGGAGACGTGGACGGAGGCGATCCCGCCGTGGATCACGTCGCACCCGCGGCGATAGAGGTTGCCGATCACCCGCGACACGGCACGCTCGTTACCCGGTATCGGACGCGCGGAGAAGACGGCGACGTCGCCGGGGGCGACGGTGACGTCGCGATGCTCGCCGACGCTGATCACCGACATTGCGGACAGCGGCTCGCCCTGGCTGCCGGCGACGAAGAGCGCGAGGCCCTGCGGGGCGCGCTCGCGGATCGATTCGGTGGAGATGAGCGCGTCGGCGGGAATGTGCAGCGCGCCGAGCTCGGTGGCGACGCCGGTGTTGTCGCTCATCCGGCGTCCGATGAAGCCTATCTTGCGCCCCGCCGCCCGCGCCGCGTCCGCCACGCGCTGGATGCGCGGGATCGCGGTGGCGAAGCAGGACACGAGCACCCGGCCGCGCGCGCGGGCAAAGATGTCGCGGAACGCGGGGACGACGTCGTCCTCGCACCCGGTGCGGCCGCGGCGCTCGACGTTGGTCGAGTCCGAGAGGAGCACGAGCACGCCGCGGTCGCCCCACGCCGAAAGCGCCTCCACGTCGGTCGACTCGGGGCCCGTCTCGGCGCTGATCTTGAAATCGCCGCTGGCCAGCACGACGCCGGCCGGAGTCTCGATGGCGAGGGCCAGGCTGTCGAGGACGCTGTGGGCCACGCGGATCGGATGGACGCGGAAGGGGCCGAGGGTGACCGGCTCGCCGGGGGAGAGCAGGCGGAAGTCGGCGGCGGCGCCGCGTTCCTGCATCCTCCGGCGCACGAATCCGAGCGTCAGGCGGCTCCCGAAGACGGGCGCCGGCGCGGCCTCGAGGGCAAAGGCGAGCGCGCCGATGTGGTCCTCGTGGCCGTGGGTGAGCAAGATCCCGTGGAGCGTGCCGGGGTGGTCGGCGAGGTACTGGAAGTCGGGGACGATGGAGTCCACGCCCGGAAGCTCCGGCGGCGGGAACAGCACGCCGGCGTCGATCAGGAGGCGGTGATCCTCCCACTCGAGGACCATCGCGTTGAGGCCGAATTCGCCCAGCCCGCCGAGCGGGATGAGGCGCAGGCCGGAGCCGTCCATTTGGTCCCTACTCCCCGGCGAGGGCGTTGGCGAGCCGTCCGAACTCCACCACGGATAGCGTCTCGGCGCGTCGCGAGCCCTCGATGTTGAGCAACCTCAAGTGTTCCTTGAGGTTAGGATAGCTATCTTGCAAGTTGTTTTCAAGCGTTCTCCGCCGGTGGGTGAAGGCCTTCACGACCAGGGAGGCGAAAACCTCGGGGCGGGCGAGCGCGACAGCCGGCTGGGGGCGGAACCGGATGCGGATGACCGCGGAATGGACCTTCGGCGGAGGCTGGAAGGCGCCGGGCGGAAAGCGCAGCACCAGGGCCACGTCGGCCCAGAGCGCGAAGAGCACGGAGAGGATCCCGTAGTCCTTCGACCCCGGCGGTGACGCGATCCGGCGGGCGACTTCTTCCTGCAGCATCACGTGGGCATCCGGCACCCGCCCGTGGAGGTCGAGAAACCGGCGGAGGAGCGGGCTGGAGATGAAATAGGGAAGGTTGCCGACGAGCCGCGTCCCCGGCGGCGCGAGTGCTTCGAGATCGACGGCGAGCGCGTCTGCCTCGACGACCGTGAGATTGGGGATCGCACGCCTCCGAAGCGCTTCGGCGAGGACGGGATCGACCTCGACCGCGGTCACGTGCGCAGCGCGCGCGCACAGGGGAAGAGTGAGCGCCCCGGCGCCGGGACCGATCTCCAGGAAGGACTCGTGCGGCTGCGGTTCGACGGCGGCGAGCAGCCGCGTGACCGACGCGGGCCGCAGGAAGTGCTGGCCGAGGCGGCGGCCCACTGGCTAGAAGATGCCCGGGCCGGGGGTGAGCACGCCGCGCGGGTCGAACGCGCGCTTCGCGGCGACCAGACGCGCCCACGGCTTCGGCCCGTAGTGCGCGGCCCAGTGCTCCGGTGTGAACGGCACCGCGCCGTAGCCCGCGTACCGCGTTCCGCCGTTCGCGCGCACGCGCTGCCACAGCCGCAGGTTGGCGTCGAGCACCGCGGGCACCCGCTCCGCCGGCACGCGACGGATGATCCAGGCCTGGAAGGCCAGCGGCTCGTTCGGGAAGGAGAGGAGCGGGCGCGTGAAGACGCGCGTCGGGCAGGCGAGGAACGCAAACCCGTTGAAGAGCTCCGTGCCTTCGAGCGTCGTCGCCTCCGCCAGCGCCTCGGTGACGAACGCGCGCGCGTCGGAATCGGCGACGAAGAACATCGCGGACGGGCTCGGGTACCACCAGGCGCCACTTTGCTTGCCCCGCTCGATGAGGGGCAGCGTCCGGTGCACGTACTCGGCATACGGCATCCGCCGTTCCGTCCCGCGCGTGCCGCGCAGGACGTCCGGCCGGTCCGACTCCGGGAACTTCGGACCGTGGAACGTGCCCGCGGTCAGGCGGTAGCGGGGCGCGCCATCCGGACGCTTCGTCACCCGGCCGCCGAGGTGGTCGAACAACCCGTCCGCGGCCGCGCTGCGCTGGTCGCCGAGGAAGGCGTCGAGGTCGTCGTGGTCGTAGTCGACCAGCGTCACCTCGGACGGCGCGTCGGCGAGCCCGAGCCGCGCGCGGACGATGAGCGCGACCTGGCCCAGGCCGGCCAGCGCCATCTCGAAGAGCTCCCGGTTCCGCGTCGCGGAGCAGACGAGCCGCCGCGCATCGCCGGTGACGACCTCGATCTCGCGGACGTGGTCGATGATCGCGCCGGAGCGGTGGCTGGCGTTGCCCGTGCCGCCCACGCTCAGCGTGCCGCCGACGGTGATCGCCTGCGTGTCGGGCAGGACCGGCGGTGTGCGGCCACGCGCGAGGGTGGCGGCGAGCACCTCGTCCCAGGTCGCGCCGGCCTCGACGTCGACCTCGGCCTCGGTGAGGGAGACGATCGTCCGGAGTGGACGGGCATCGATCACGACTCCGGCCTCGACTTGCGACTGGCCGTAGCTCGAATGCCCCTGGCCGCGCATCGCGACGCGGATGCGGTGCCGGCTGGCGAAGCGGACCATGCGCAGGATGTCGTCGATGCCGCCCGGCCGCAGGACGGCGAGCGGACGGCGGTGAATGATGCGCCCGTTGTCCTGGCTGAATTCCTCGAGCGTCGCCGCGTCCGTCACCATTGTGCCGGCGAGCGGCGGCAAGCCGAGCAGTGGTCCAGGCGTGCCGGCGGTGGCCCAGCACCGTGTCGCGGGATCGAAGCCGACGATGAGGCCGCCCGCCCCGCCCGCGAGCCGGCCGATGAACTGCCGGCGCGAACGCGCGTCGCTCATGCTTGTTCCTCGGCCCCCGGGGGAGAGGCTAGCACGGGTGATAGCGTAGGAAGCTCATGGCCGATCCCATGCACATCGCGTTCGTCGCGTCGGAAATGACGCCTTTCGCCAAGACGGGGGGCCTCGCCGACGTCATCGGCGCGCTGCCCAGGGCGCTGGCCGCGATCGGTCACCGCGTCACCGTCTTCCTCCCCCGCTACGGGACGATCGGCTTTCCGCCCGGCCCGCTCGTCGGCGCCACCCACGTGCCGCTGGACGGCCTCCGGCGCACGGCGGCCTACTTCGAGCGCGTGCTCGAGGACCGCGTCCGCGTGATCTTCGTCGACTACGCGCCCTTCTTCGATCGCGCCAACCCGTATGGCGACGGAGGATCCGACTACCCGGACAACCGCCTGCGCTTCGCGTTCTTCGCACGGTCGGCGCTCGAGTTCTTCCGCGCGCGCGGCGAGCGGCCCGACGTCTTCCACGCCCACGACTGGCAGGCCGGCCTTCTTCCCGTCTACTTGAAGTCCATCTACGGGAAGGATCCAGTGATCGGCCGCGTCCCGACCGTCTTCACCATCCACAACCTCGCCTACCAGGGAAACTTCGGCGCCGACACCATCGGCGTGCTCGGCCTGCCGTGGCACCTCGGCGCGGGCGAGGCGGGGCTCGAGTTCCACGGCGGGGTCAGCTTCATGAAGGGCGGCCTCCTGTTTTCGGAGGAGATCACGACCGTGTCGCCGCAGTACGCGCGGGAGATCCAGGGCACCGAGATGGGCTACTTGATGGACGGCATCGTCCGCGGCCGCGCGGAAGACCTGACCGGCATCCTGAATGGCGTCGACTACGGCGAATGGGACCCGCGGAACGACCGCCACATCGCGCGCCGCTACGCGCCGGAGGACCTTTCCGGCAAGGCGGCGTGCAAGGCGGACCTCCTCGCCGCCTTCGGGTTGCCCACCGAGCCGGACCTGCCCATCGTCGGAGTCACCTCGCGCCTCGTCCACCAGAAGGGGTTCGACGTCGTGGTGCGGGCCTGGTACGACCTCCTGCAGAGGCCGATCCGCATGGTCGTCCTGGGGACGGGGGAGCCGGCGGTGCAGGACGGGTTCCGCGCCCTGGCCGCCCGCGCGCCGGATCGGTTCGCGGTGCACTTCGCCTACGACGAAGGGCTCGCGCACAAGATCGTGGCCGGGGCGGACATGTTCCTGATGCCGTCGCGCTTCGAGCCCTGCGGCCTCACGCAGATGTACAGCCTGCGTTACGGGACAGCGCCGGTAGTCCGGTCGACCGGCGGGCTCGTCGACACCGTCGAGCCGTGGGATCCGGCGACGGGATCGGGCACCGGGTTCCGCTTCGACCAGGCCGACGGCACGGCGCTTTTGTGGGCGCTCGACCAGGCGGTGACGGCGTTCCGCGACCGCGCGGGCTGGTCCCAGCTCATGCGCAACGGGATGGGCCGCGACTTCTCCTGGACCCGATCCGCCCGTGAATACGAGGCCGTCTACGTCCGGTCCCGCCGCAAGGCCTAGTCGGTTTAGACTGATTCAATGTCCAAGCTCACCGAATACACCGATGCCAACTGGGACGCCGAGGTCATGAACTCGCCCCAGCCCGTCCTCGTCGACTTCTGGGCCGACTGGTGCCAGCCCTGCAAGGCGCTCGTCCCCACCATCGAGGCCCTCGCCGAGCAGTACCAGGGCCGGTTGAAGGTCGGAAAGATGAACGTCGAGGAGAACGACTCCGTGCCGTTCCGCTACAGCATCACGACGCTTCCGACGCTGATGATCTTCTCGAAGGGCCAGGTGTCCGAGCAGCGCGTGGGCCTGATCTCGAAGGACAACCTCGCGAAGCTCATCGAGCCCCTCCTCACCTAAGGGCCAGTGCCCGCCCCGGAAGGGCTCGAGACACTATCGGCGGAGACGTGGGATCGCGAGGTTCTGCGCTCGCCGCTCCCCGTCGTCGTGATCTTCTGGGCCGACTGGTGCGTGCCCTGCCACATCGAAGCACCCGCGCTCGAAGACGCGGCCCGCGCGTCGGCCGGGCATATCCGGTTTGGCGCCGTGAGCTTTGACGACAATGCGGCGCTGGCCGAGCGCTATGACGTGCGCGGCCTGCCCGCGGTCCTGGTCGTCCGCGACGGCGACGTCTGCGTGAAGCGCATCGGGCTCATGGGGCGCAAGGAGCTGCGGCGGATGCTGGAGGCGTGCGGGCCGGTCAGTCCATCTCCATCAGCCGCTCGTGCCGTGCGGCGGTGACCAGCGCGGGCTCCGTTCCCGACGCCGTGACCTCGCGCGCGGCGGCCGCGATCTCCTCGTCGCCGGGGACGAAGCCGCCGCCGTGGAGGCGCACCCACCAGCGCACGAGCCCATCGACGTAGTAGTAGCGCTTGCCGACCATGCGCAGCGCGTCGACTCCCAGCAGCCACCCCAGGTAATCGCGGATCGCGCCCGGCGATCGCCCGAGGCGCGCCACGATCGCGGTGAGGTTCAGCCCCTCCTCCTCCGCCACCGCGCCCAGCACCGCCTTGGACATGCCGTAGCCGCGGCTCCTTAGGAGGAGCGTCTCGTGGGTGTGGCGGCACAGGCGCTCGAGGCGCCCGCCGCGGGCCATCGACTCCGCCCATGCCCGCTCGACGTCGCCGCCCCGCACGGCGTCGACGAGGACATCGACGTACGCGGGCAGGCCGAAGCCCGCGC
>JANMPI010000404.1:0-3912 GCA_031369785.1 Acidobacteriota bacterium | reverse complement strand
GCCGAGATGTTCGAGTACCGCCGCAACCTGGCCAGGCTCGGCCAGCCCGTCGACCGCGGGGAGTGGGTCATGACCCCGCAGACCGTGAACGCGGTGAACCTGCCGGTGATGAACGCGATGAACTTCCCGGCCGCCATGCTGCAGCCGCCGTACTTCGATCCCGCGCGGCCCGTGGCCATGGACTACGGGGCGATCGGGGCCGTCATCGGCCACGAGATCAGCCACAGCTTCGACGACCAGGGCGCGCAGTTCGACGCCGAGGGGCGCCTGCGCAACTGGTGGACGGACGAGGACCTCGCGCACTTCCGCGCCAGCTCGCAGGCCCTCGTCAAGCAGTACGACGCCTACAGGCCCCTGCCCGACATGGCGGTGAACGGGAAGCTCACGCTCAGCGAGAACATCGCCGACGTGGCCGGGCTGTCCGCGTCGTACGATGCCTACCGGATGTCGCTCGGCGGCAAGCGGGCGCCGCTGGTGGCGGGCCTCACCGGGGACCAGCAGTTCTTCATCGCCTTCGCGCAGTCGTGGCGGAGCATCTCACGCGAGCCTTCCATGCGCCTGCGCATCCTCGGAGACAGCCACTCCCCCGACGAGTTCCGCACCGCGACCGTGCGCAACCTCGACCCGTGGTACGCCGCCTTCGACGTCAAGCCCGGGCAGGCGATGTACCTCGCGCCGGCGGAACGGGTGCGAGTGTGGTGACGGGCCCCTGACGATCAGCCGAGGCGGGTGGTGCCGAGCAATCCCTGCGGGTCGAGGCGCTCCTTGAGGTCGCGGCACAGGATGCGCACCAGCTCCGGAGTGTAGCGATCGTAGAAGGCCTGGTTGTGCGGGCCGACGCCGTGCTCCGCGCTGAAGCTGCCGTTGTACTCCTCGACGGCGAGGGCGTAGATCACCGGCTGCAGCTCGGCCTTCAGCTCCGCGGTCGCGCGGCCCGCCGCATCCTCCGCCTTCCAGATGAGGTTCAGGTGCACGCCGCCGTCGCCCCAGTGGCCGTAGTCGCAGGCGCGGATGAAGGGATAGTCCTTCGCGACCAGCGCGCGGGCGGCGTCCACGAACTCGGCGAGCCGCGCCCGGGGCACGCTGATGTCGAAGGCGAGCACTTCCCCCTCGTGGCGCAGGCTCTCCGACACGTGGTGGCGGATGTCCCAGAGGTCGGCCGGCTTCCCGGGAAAGACGTCGGTGACACGGTCGGCGGCGTCGCCCTCCAGGAGCGATCCGAGCGTCGCCTCCAGCAGGTCGTCGAGGACGAGGCGCTCGGCGGGGAGCGTGCTCGAGAGCTCGACGAAGACCGTATAGGGCGGGAGCTTCGCGCCGAACGGGTTGCGGAGGCGCGGCTGGTACCGGAACACGGGCTCGAGGGCAGCCGCGCTCATGGCCTCGAAGGCGCTCAGGACATCGCCGGCGTGCGTCTCGAGGTGGTTCAGCATCTCGAGGACGGTGCGGCCGTCCGTCGCCCCCACGAGCGCCGTTGCGCGTTGCGCGGGCCGTTGCGCGACGCGGAGGATCGCCTTCGTGACCACGCCGAACACGCCGGACGTGCCCACGAATATCTGCTTCGCATCGAAGCCGGTGTTGTTCTTCCGCAGCGCCTTCATGAGATCGAGGATGGTGCCGTCCGCGAGGACGACCTCCAGGCCGAGCAGGTTCTGGCGGACGTCGCCGTAGCGCAGCACGCGCGTGCCGGCGGCGTTGGTGGCGATCATCCCGCCCACCGTGGGATCCGCCCCGAGATCGATCGGGAAGAGCAGGCCCTTCTCGGCCAGGGCCTGGTCGAGCTGGGAGAGAAGGACTCCTCCGCCGGCGGTCACCGTGCGGTCGACGGGATCGATCACGAGCTCCCGCGCGAGCCGCTCCAGGCTGAGGACGAGCATCCGGCCCGTGGCGTCGGGCGTCGAGGCGCCGACGAGGCCGCTGTTCGCGCCCTGCGGCACCACGCGGATGCCGCGCTCGGAGGCGAAGGCCAGGACGCGCGAGATCTCTTCCGTGCTGGCAGGCCGCACGACCGCAAGAGCGGCGCCGCTTCCGTAGCGCCAGCCCTTTTCGTAGCGGGCCAGCTCGTGGGCCGCGGTGATGACGCCCCCGTCGCCCAGCATCTCGGCCAGGCGGCGGACGACGGACGCGCCGTCGGCGACCGTCATGCGGACCCGCGCTGCATCTCCGGTAAGGATACGCCCGGCCGGCGAAGGAACCCGTAGACTGGAAGCAGATGCCGCGAGCGACGCCGCCTCCCGCCGCGACCGAGCGGCGCAGCCCCACGCCGGCGGCGGCGCGGAAGCGCGAAGCCATCCGCGAGCTGAAGGCGGCGCTGGCCGGAGACCGGCTCCGCCTCCTCTATCAGCCCGTCGTCAACGCCTCCGACGCGCGCGTCGAACGCGTGGAGGCGCTGCTGCGCTGGCGCACTCCGAAGGAAGAGCCCGCCACCCTCACCGACCTCATCTGGGCGGCGGAGCGCAGCCCCGTCATCTTCAATCTCGAGAACTGGATCCTCGACCAGTCCTTCCGCGATGCGGCGGCCTGGAAGGGCGCGGGCCTCTACGGCGTGCGCGTCAACGTCAACCTCTCCGCGCGGGAGTTTCCCCGCGCCGATCTCGTGGGCCGCGTCGCGCGGCGGCTGCGGTCCGCACGCCTGGACGCGGGCGCGGTGGGGCTCGAAATCACCGAGACCAGCAGCATGCAACGGTTCGACGAGGTCGCGGAGCAGATCGACCGCCTCATCGCGACGGGGCTCGAGCTGTGGCTGGACGACTTCGGCACCGGGCACTCGTCGCTGGAATGGCTGAGCCACCTGCCGTTGCACGGGGTGAAGATCCCCGGCACGTTCGTCGAGCGGCTCCTGAACGAGAAGCGCTGCCAGGCCATCGCGTCGCGGGTCATCGATCTCGCCCACGACCTCGGCCTCCAGGTGATCGCGGAAGGCGTGGAGTCGCCCGAGCAGCGCGATTTCCTCGCCGCCCGGGGCTGCGACCTGTTCCAGGGCTTCCTGTACTTCTGCCCCCTGCCCGCCGACGAGCTGGCGGCGGCGGTCGGCGGTGGCGGGAGCGGCGAGGCCACGGTCTCCTCGTGACCACATCCCTCGAGAAGTCGCGCATGAAGGCCGTCCTGCTGGAGGGCGTGCACGACCGCGCGGTCCTGAACCTGAACCGCCACGGCTACGCGAACATCGAGCGCCACAAGAAAGCGCTGGCCGGGGAGGAGCTCGCGGAGGCGATTCGCGACGCGCACTTCGTCGGGATCCGGTCCCGCACCCGCCTCACCGCGGAGGCCATCGCGGCCGCGCCGAAGCTCATGGCCGTGGGTGCGTTCTGCATCGGCACCAACCAGGTCGATCTCGACGCGGCGATGATGCGCGGGGTCCCCGTGTTCAACGCGCCCTTCTCGAACACGCGGTCGGTGGCCGAGCTCGTGCTGGCCGAGATCACGTTCCTGCTGCGCGGCATCCCGGCCAAGAACGCGCTCCTCCATCGCGGCGTCTGGCAGAAGTCGGCCGACGACGCCCGCGAGGTGCGCGGCAAGACGCTGGGCATCGTCGGCTACGGGAACATCGGCACCCAGCTCTCCGTGATGGAGCAGCGCGTTCTTGGCCGGGATGCCGCGCAGCAGGAACGTGATCTCGGCCAGCACGAGCTCGGCCACCGACCTCGTGTTCGAGAACGGCGCATTGAACACCGGGATGCCGCGCATCATGGCCGCGTCGAGGTCGATCTGGTTGGTGCCCATGCAGAAGGCGCCGATCGCCATCAGCCGGGGCGCCGCGGCGATGGCGTCCGCGGTGACGCGGGTACGGGAGCGGATTCCCACGAAATGGACGTCGGCGATGGCCGCCTGCAGGTCGGCGCCGGCCAGCGCTTTCTTGTGGCGCTCGATCTGCGTGTAGCCGTGGCGGGCGAAGTTCTCGACCGCGCGGTCGTG
>JANMPI010000393.1:0-2772 GCA_031369785.1 Acidobacteriota bacterium | reverse complement strand
GGGCGGGCCCCTAGACGAGCCCGCGGTCCTGATCCGACGGCGCGTCGTGCTCATGGAGCGCGCGCCGCGGCAGCCATTCTCGCGGAGCTGCGGCAGGCCGGCCACGAAACGACGGTGGCCGGGCTCCTGCTCGCGTCCGGGCGTCCGCTGCCCGCCCTGGAGAAGATTCTCGCCTCGCACGCCCTGGTCCACGCCGCGGAGGGCGAGATCTACCGCGACGTGCTGCGGCAGGCGATCGCCGGTGGCCGGCTGCGCGGGGTCGAGGTGGCGGAACGTGACCTCGACGATCACGCGGCCCGCGTGCTGCGCCGCCCCGCCGACGATCTCACCCGGCGTGTCTCGGCCTGGGGGAAGGCGCTGGGTCCACCCTGGACCCAGGACGAGAAGCGCGCCGCGCTCGTCGCCTGGATCGCCCTCGCAACGTGAGGTGGCCGCGGCTCGGGGCGCTGTTCGGCCCGCCGTGCTTCCTCGCCGCCCTCTTCTCGAAGGAAGAGGCCGTCCTCCTCCCGGTCATCCTCGTGGGGCTCGCGTCGGAGCACGTCACCGAGGAAGGCGTGACCTGGGACCGGACCCGCGCGCTTCGCGCCACGGCCGTCCTGCTCGTCCGCGGCTCGTCCCGCTCGGCTAGAGACGAGCGGCGCGTGCGCTAGAGGCCAGACCGTCCGACGAGCTTCGCTTCGAGCTTGATCGGCGTGGCGGCGAGGGCCCTGGAGATGGGGCAGCCCTTCTTCGCCTCCTCGGCGAGCTGCTGAAACTTCGCCTCGTCGATGTTCGGGACGTCGGCCTCGGTCTTGAGCTCGATCTGCGTGATCGAGAACCCGGCGTCGCCCTTCAGCAGCTGGACGTTCGCGGTGGTCGACACGCGCTTGGGCTCGAACCCCGCCTTGGCCAGCCCGTTCGCGAAGGCCATCGAGAAGCAGCCGGCGTGCGCGGCCGCGATCAGCTCCTCGGGGTTCGTGCCCGCGCCTTCCTCAAAGCGGGACTGGAACGAGTATTGGCCGCTCCACGCGCCGCTACCCAGCGACATGCTGCCGCGGCCCTGCGGCAGGTTTCCGTCCCACTGGGCCTTCGACGTGCGGATCGCCATCGGGTGAGTCTCCTCTTGTTGGTGAAGCCTAGAACGTCGCCGGGAAACAGGTCGTGATGTGGGACCGGATGCCGTGCCGGAGGTGGCCGTCCGACACCCAGATGTTGTATTGCTCGTTGAAGGCGTTCGAGGTCTTGACCGCGATCTCTTCCAGCTCGACGATGGCGCAGATGCCCTTCGCGTGGAGGTTGTCGACGACGGTCTGGTGGTAACGCGCGCGATCGAGGACCAGGTAGGCGCCGCCGCCCTTGTCGTCGTTCAGGTTGAAGAGCTCGGGGTGCTCGGCCACCGTCTTGTCGATGGCCGCGTCCACCTCGCGCCACAGGATCGGGTCCGGGCGCGGGCAGATGATGTTGAGCCGCGGCATGTCCGGCAACGGGCAGCGGAAGGCGGCCGGCGTCGGGGCCGGCGCGGGCGCCGCGGTGACGGGCGTGGTGACCGGAGTCGGATCCGGCGTTCCGTTGGATCCGCCACAACCGACGACACCGAGGGCGAGGGTAACGAGCGCGAGCCGCGGGCCGCGCAAAGGGCTTTTATTCATGGCAGCGATGATACCAGAAGTTCTCATCGGGGCCGCGCCAGCCAGGCGGGCTGGAAGTCTCCGCCCGTCACCACCCGCGGGCCGTCGATGCGCTCCGTGATCTCATAATTCGCCCCGAGGCGGGGGAACTGGCCGAGCGCCTCCGCCTCCGGGTTGCCGCGCGCGGGATCGAGCGCCCGCAGCCGATCGTTCTCGACGTCGAGCACGACGAGTGAAAACGCCTTGGCGCGGATCGCGTCCACGAGGTCGCGCGGGGGGCCGAGCCCGGCGAGGTGGAGCTCGGCGAGAGCAGCGTTGTGCAGGTAGGTGTTCTTGCCCGCGAGGTGCCCGTAGAAGCTGTGGAAGGGAATGAAGACCTCGCCGGGCGTCGCGCGGATCCGCGCGATGAGCGCGTCGCCGGCCGCGCGGTCGGCCCGGGCCGGGATGACGGAGCGAAGATCGTAACCGAGCGGCAGCTCCAGCGCCGCACGCGCGCCGGCCGGCATCATCCGCGCGATGAGGGCGACCAACCCACCGGGCGCGGCGGCAATCGATGCCGCGAGCAGCCACGGCATCCAGGGTCTCGTGCGCTCCTCGCTGTCGTCGAGCGCGGCGGCCGCGACGCCGGTGGCCAGCGCGGTGAAGAAGACGCCCGGGATCAGGGTGTTGAAATACGCCCAGTCGAGCCCGGCGGCCAGGCACGAGGCCAGGACCGCGGCCCCCGCAACCGCCGCGGTGTACACGACGGCGGGGGAGCGGCGGCGGGCGAGCGCCCAGGGCACGAGCGCCAGGGCGGGGCCGATCAGAAGCGCCACGCGCAATGGCGTCCACAGGAACGCGCGGGCGGCGTCGAACTGATGGCGCTGGTGCAAGCCGAAGATGTAGGTCCAGAACCATCCGTCCGACGACAGGTGGGCCCAGAGGAAGGCGGGTCCTGCGTCCACGGTCAGACCGGCGAGAAACTGCGGGAAGGTATCGCGCCGCTTTAAGAGCAACGCGGCGCCGATAGTGACGATGAAGGGCGCGGTCGTCTGCTTGGTGAAGAACGCAGCCACGAGAAGGATGCCGGCCAGCCCCGCGCCGACGGCGGATCCCGGCCGCCACCACGCGGCCAGCACGCCCGCCGCGGTCAGGGCGAGGAACAGCTCGTCCACCCGCACGAGGT
>JANMPI010000490.1:0-2486 GCA_031369785.1 Acidobacteriota bacterium | reverse complement strand
GGGCGCGCGGAACAGCGCCACCTGATCGAACGCGCGCGCGGCGAGGAAGGAGCCGAGGACCTCGGAGCCGCCTTCGACCATCAGGCTCCAGATGCCGAGGCCGCGCAGCATGCGGAGCGCGCGTCGCAGGGGGACGCCGGGGCCGGCCCCGGGAACGTCGAGGACGACGATGCCGAGGCGCTCGAGGGCGCGGCGGCGGTGCGGCGGCGCGCCGCGGCTCACGACCCACACCGGCGAGCGCGCGGCGGATCGCGCGAGGCGGCTCTGCGGCGGCAGGCGCAAGCGGGAATCAAAGACGATGCGGACGAAGGGACGGGACACGAGCGGGCGCGGCAGCAGCATCGGGTCGTCGGCGAGCACGGTGCCGATGCCCACGGCCACCGCATCGTGGAGGCGGCGCAAGCCCCGCGCGGCCGCGCGCTGCGTGGGAGACGTGATCCAGCGCGACCGCCGCCCCGCGGTGGCGATGCGCCCGTCGAGCGTCATCGCGGCCTTCAGGAGCACGAAGGGCCGCCGCCCCGGCGCGGCCACCAGGAACCGCTCGTTCAGTGCGCGCGCTTCCGCGGCGCAGGTCCCGAGGGTGACGGAGATGCCGGCGCGGCGGAGGGCGCGGAGCCCGCCGCCGCTCACCATGGGGTTGGGATCGCGGACCGCCACCACGACCCGCCGCACGCCGGACGCGGCGACGAGCGGCGCGCAGGGCGGCGTGCGTCCGTGATGGGAGCATGGCTCGAGGTTCACGTACAGCGTGGCGCCGCGCGCGGCCGCTCCGGCGCGGCGAAGGGCGCCGGCTTCGGCGTGGGCATCACCCGCGCGCCGGTGGTGCGACTCCCCCACCACGCGGCCGTCCTTCACCACGACGCAGCCGACCATGGGGTTGGGATTGGTCTCGCCCGACCCGCGCCGCGCGAGCGCCAGCGCCCGTGCCATCCACCGCACGTCGCCGCCCGCGGCCTTCAATCGCCGATCAGGCCGCGCGCGAAGGCGTCGGCGTCGAAGGGCAGCAGGTCTTCCGCGGATTCCCCGACGCCCACGTAGCGGATCGGCACGCCGAGCTCGCGCACCACCGCGACCGCGACGCCGCCGCGGGCCGTCCCGTCGAGCTTGGTCAGCACGAGGCCCGTCACTCCCGCCGCGCGGGCGAACTCGCGCCCCTGGTTGAGGCCGTTCGATCCGACGGTGGCGTCGAGGACGAGGAGCGTCTCGTGCGGGGCGCCCTCCACCTCGCGCGAGGCGACGCGCGCCATCTTCGCGAGCTCGGCCATCAGGTTGCCCTTGGTGTGGAGGCGGCCCGCCGTGTCCACCAGCACCGCGTCGTACCCGCGGCTCCGCGCCAGCCGCAGCGCGTCGGTGAGGACGGCCGAGGGGTCGGACCCTTCCACCCCGCGATGGAAGGGCGACTCCGTGCGGCGCGCCCAGATCTCGAGCTGCTCGGCGGCCGCCGCCCGGAACGTATCGGCGGCGCAGACGAGGGTGATCCGCCCCTCCGCCTTCCACGCCCGCGCCAGCTTGCCGATGGTGGTGGTCTTCCCCACGCCGTTCACGCCCACCACGAAGACGACCCACGGCCTGGTCGCGAAGGGGCGGGCGGTGAGCGGCCGGTCCAGCGTCTTGCGGATCTCCGCTTTCAGCAGGTCGCGCATCGCGGGCACCCCGCCCGTCCACACCTGCGAGCTGCGGTCGCGCAGGACTTCCATCGCGTCGTGGGTCGCCGCCATCCCGAAGTCCGAAGCGATGAGCGCTTCCTCCATGGCGTCGAGGTCCTCCGGCTTCAGCGGCCGCCGCCCGCGGACGAGATCCTCCACGTCCGCGTTCAGGATGTCGCGGGTGCGCTCGAGGCCGGTCTTGAAGCGATCGAGAAAGGACGCCGCCACTACAGCTCCCGGTCCATGAGGACGCGCGCGGCGTCCGACCGCCGCTCCGCGACCGACACCCCGAAACCCGGCGCCATTGCGAGCACGAAGTAGTACCCGTCCTTCAGCGGCCGCAGCACGAGTGCCGCCTGCGTGTACCGACAGGTGATCGCCTGCACGTCGCCCATGGCATGGCGGGTGGCGGCGCGCCGGGCGATGGCGAGCGTGATGCCCTGATAGGCGCCGATCAGGCGATGCCGGTAGCCGCCCTGCCCGGCCTGGACCACGATCTCTCCTTCGCTGTCGAGCAGGAGCGCGCCCTCGGCGCCCGGCACCGAGCGGACCAGCTCGTCGAGGATCCTCTGGTAGGGCAGAAACCGAGCACTCGCCCCGGATGCCTACCGGGAAGGGAAGCGCTTCAGCAGCTCGGCCGCGCGGCGCGCGTCGGCGCCGTTCGGGTCCTTGGCGCGCGCCTCCTCGAGCCGCGCGCGGGCGTCGGTGAGGCGGCCGGCGCGGAAATAGGCCTCGCCGAGCGAGAGCTGGATGGCAGTCGAGGTCGGACTCTCGCGCGCGCCGGTCTCGAGCGTCGTGATCGCGTCCTCGGGACGGCCGAGCGCGCCGAACGAGTCGGCG
>JANMPI010000366.1:0-1613 GCA_031369785.1 Acidobacteriota bacterium | reverse complement strand
CACGACGATCCGCGGAGCGCGAAGCGTGCCAGCTCCTCGGGCTTCTCCAGGCGGACGCAGCCGTGGCTGAACGCGCGCTCGGCGCGCGCGAAGAGAGCGCCCCCGGGCGTGTCGTGGAGATAGACGTTGAAGGGATTGGGGAGCAGGAACTTCACGAGCCCCAGTGCATTGCGCGGGCCCGGGCGCTGCCGCACCGCGACCGCCCCGTCCGCCCCGCGCACCATCTCCATGTCCTTGCTGGCGAGGTAACGCGGGTTCCGCTGGATGGCGGGCAGGATTTCCGTCTCGAGGATGTTGGCGGGGACGTTCCAGCTCGGGCTGAAGACCACGTGCGTCATTCCCTCGGCGAATACCGGCGTGGGGCTGTCGCCCTTGCCGGTGATCACGCGCATCGCCACCGCCTCGCGACCGTCCTCGTAGGCGTGGAGCTCGAAGGTGGGCACGTTCACGAGGATCGAGCGCCCCGC
Organism: Acidobacteriota bacterium; assembly: GCA_031369785.1. Lineage (GTDB taxonomy): Bacteria > Acidobacteriota > Vicinamibacteria > Fen-336 > Fen-336 > JANMPI01. Next base: position 1,146 of record JANMPI010000366.1, on the reverse strand, counting down.
CGGAGCGGAACCCTGCCACCGCCAGCGCTCGAGGTTGAGCTCGATCTGCTGGATGCGATCCTCGACGGGGACGTTCAAGGCGGCGAGGGTCGCCGCATCCAGAGTGCCCGTCGGCTTCAGGCCGTGGCGGGACTGGAAGCGCGCGAGGTCGAAATCGCCCGAAGCGCGCAGCCGTGCCTGCACGGCCGCGGCGTGAGCGGCCCGCCTGGCGGGGCGGAGTGCGGCGGCGGGAATCGCGGGCCACCCCCCGGCGTCGGCGATGCGGCGATAGCGCTCGAGCGCGCCGGCGAGGGCGCGGTACTGCGGGTGCGCGGGACGCACCGAGGCCAGGACGTCCGCCGGGGCATCGCGGCGCGCGGCGTCTTCGAGCAGCCGCGCGTAGTCCACGTCGTCGCCCGACTCCTGGCGCCAGAGCACGGTCGACCCGCGCGGGTCGAGGGCGCCGCGTCCGAGATCACCCGCGAGGCGCAGGAAGACGTAGGTGAGGGCGACGTCGAGGCGCGCCGGCACCGTGCCCCCGACGGCGATCGCGGCCTCGAGAACCTGCGGGCTGGCGCCCGCGATCCGCCGCGGGTCGTATCGGTCGGGTTGCAGCCCTTCGCGCCCCGTGGCCGCGGCAAAGCGAACGAGCGATTCCGCTCCGCGGGTCAGGCGTCCGTCGCGAATCCACGCCGGCGCGTACGTGCGGCTCCAGTAGAAGGCCTGGACGACCTTCCACCGGCGCTCGTCCTTTTCGTCGGCGACGAACACGGGCGAGCCCTGGGACTCGAGGTAGCCGCGAATGCTCGCGGCTTCGTCGGCTATCCCTGGCTGGTCCGCCGCGGCGAAAGCGACCCGATCGACGTGGAGAAAAGCACACGCCACCAGCGTGGCCCGTATGGCAAACCGCTTATATGAGGACATGGCACGATGAGCTCCCGGCGGCCAATGGGCCGTATGCGACGCGATATTGCAATCCGCGTGCCGCGCCGGCGTAGGATGACGGCGATGGCCCCCATTCCGAGCGAGACGCGGACGCACTACCGGACCTGCTCGCTCTGCGAGGCGATGTGCGGGCTCGCGATCGATGTCGCGGACGGCGCCATCCGGTCGATTCGGGGCGATGCCGACGACCCCTTCAGCCGGGGTTACATCTGCCCCAAGGGC
>JANMPI010000334.1:0-1876 GCA_031369785.1 Acidobacteriota bacterium | reverse complement strand
GCCGACCACGGCGACCGGCGCCCACGTCCCGCCGGCTCTCCCCGTCCGCTAGCCGCCCGGCGGTCAGGCCCGCTTGTCGCGGGGGACGTAGTCGCGCTTCGGCGAGCCCAGATAGATCTGGCGCGGGCGCGCGATCTTCTGGTCCTTGTCCTCGAGCATTTCTTCCCACTGCGCGAGCCACCCGGCGGCGCGCGGGATCGCGAAGAGCACCGGGAACATGTCCACCGGGAAGCCCATCGACTGGTAGATGAGCCCGGAGTAGAAGTCGACGTTCGGATAGAGCTTGCGCTTCACGAAGTACTCGTCCTCGAGCGCGATGCGCTCCAGCTCGAGCGCGATGTCGAGGAGCGGGTTCTTGCCCGTGACCTCGAAGACCTGGTCGGCCATCCGCTTGATGATCTTGGCGCGGGGATCGAAGTTCTTGTACACGCGATGGCCGAAGCCCATGAGGCGCACTTCCCCGCCGCTCGTCTTCACTTCCTTGATGAACTGCGGGATCCTGTCCTTGGACCCGATCTCCTTCAGCATCCGCAGGACCATCTCGTTGGCCCCGCCGTGGAGCGGCCCGTAGAGCGCGGCGATGGCGGCCGCGAGGGCCGAGTACGGGTCGACTTCCGAGGATCCCACCGCGCGCATGGCCGCCGTCGAACAGTTCTGCTCGTGGTCGGCGTGCAGGATGAAGAGGACCTCGAGCGCCTTCTCGAGCACGGGGTCGATCTTGTACTCGCGCTCCGTCATGCGGAACATCATCTGCAGGAAGTTGCCGGCGTAGGAAAGCTCGTTGTCCGGCATCACGAAGGGCGTGCCTTCCGAGTGGCGGTACGCGAGCGCGGCCAGCGTCGGCATCTTCGCGATGAGGCGGAAGATCTGGCGCCGGCGCACGTCGGGGTCGTGGATGTTCTTCGCTTCCGGGTAGTAGGTGGACAGCGCGGCCACGGTGGACATCAGCATGCCCATGGGGTGCGCGTCGTAGCGGAATCCGTTCACGAGCTCGCGGACGTTCTCGTGCACCATCGTGTGATGCATGACGTTGTAGGCCCAGGCGTCGTATTCCTGCTTGCCCGGCAGCTCGCCGTTCAGGATCAGGAAGGCGGTCTCGAGGTACGTGCTCTTCTCCGCCAGCTGCTCGATCGGATAGCCGCGGTAGTTGAGGATCCCCTTGTCACCGTCGATGAACGTGATCCGGCTCTTGCAGGCGGCGGTGTTCGTGTAACCGGGGTCGTAGGTCATGAGGCCGAAGTCGTCCGCTCCGGACTTCAGCTTCCGGAGGTCGAGGGCCCTGATGGTGCCGTTCTCGATCGGCACCTCGACGGTCTCCCCCGTGCGGTTGTCGGTGATGGTCAGGGTGTCCTTGCTCATTCCTCCCGCCTCGCGCGTCTTCGCGCCGGACCATTAGCATCCGCTGGAAATGGGGGGCAAAGCAAACAGTTGCGCGAAAGCAATCGGCGATGGCGGCGCGCGCATAATGCGCCGTGGAAGCGTGGCTCAGACGGCACCCCGGGCTCCTGTTTGCGTTCCTCTTGTCCGCCGCCGCGGTGGCCCTCCACGACCACACCCGCTACGTCGCCTACTCGCGCTACGACCTCCCCGACTTCGACCCCTGGGTCTACATGGCGATGGTCGATCAGCCGTCCGTGTTCACCCTCACGCCCTGGGGGCACCGCACGCTCAAGCCGTGGATCCTGCACGCGATATCCGAGTCCAACCGCGAGCTGCGCGCCGACCGGTACCTGAACATGGTGGGCCTGACCGTGTCGGGCCCGCTGCTGTTCCTTTTCCTCCGCCGCCTGGGCCACTCCGGGACCGCTTCGCTGCTCGGAGTCGCGGTGTTCCTTTTCACGGAGCCATTCGCGGCGCTGTTCGAGGAGCCGCTGCT
>JANMPI010000278.1:0-2338 GCA_031369785.1 Acidobacteriota bacterium | reverse complement strand
CAGCAGCTGCAGAACGAGCCGCGCGAGATCACCAGCTCGCGCACCCTGCAGGACAGCAAGATGAAGGCGCTCATGCAGGCGCGCGAGTTCGAGATGAACACCAACCTGCAACGCGACCGCGAGCGTTTCGTCGCCGGCTCGCCCGAGGTCACACAGCTTGAAAAGTTCCTCGCCGAGACGCGCAGCGCCATCCAGAAGGAGCCCGACAAGGTCGAGGTCGGACAGGACCGCATCCTCAATCCCGTCTACACCGACCTGCGGCAGAAGGAGAACAACATCCGCGCGCAGCTTGCCTCGGCCCGGGCCACGCTCGCCTCCAAGCAGGGCCCGCTGCGCGAGTTCGAGAAGCGCATGGACCAGATCCCCTACCTCGTCAACAACACGATCGAGCAGGGCCGCATCCGCGAAGGCCTCGAGCTGCGCTACAAGGTGCTGCGCGATCGCATGATGCAAGCCGACGTGTCCCGGGCCACGATGGCGTCGGTTCCGTCCAGCGTGCGCGTGGTCGACTGGGCGACCCCGCCGATGAAGGCGACGTGGCCGCGCAACATCGTCCTGGTTCCGTCGGCGTTGGGCCTGGGCCTGCTCCTGGGCTTCGGCCTCGCGCTGTGGGCCGAGCTGTTCAGCTCGCGCGTCAATCGCGATCGCCTCTCGTCGCGGCCGGACATTCCGGTCTATGCAGTCATCGATTTGCGCCCTGATGTGCCGCGGCTCGCGTCGGCTACCTCCATCGACGCGCCGTCCGCGGTGGACCGGCTGCGAAGGCTGACCTGATGAGCGACATGAACATCCGGGCGCTACTGGGCCGCGGCCGCGCGCTCCTCGGGCGGATGCGCCCCGGCGAGGCCACGGCGCCGCCGCTCGGCACCTTCAGCCTCCTTGCGCTGCGCCTGGAGCGCGACCTGCACACTCCGGACAAGAAGGGCCACGTCATCCTCGTCACCGCCGCCGACGACGACGCGGTGGGCGTCGAGGCGACCATGGAGCTCGCATGGTGCCTTGCCGAGGACCTCGGCCACTCGGTCCTGGTGGTCGACGGGGCCTTCGACGTGCGCGCCCTGAGCGCGGCGCTCGGGTTGGCGGACAGGCCGGGGCTCGCCGAGCTTCTCGACGACACCGACGAGGACAGCCTCAGCTTCCAGGCGGCGCTGCAGCCGACCTTGCATGAGCGTATCCGGATCCTTCCCCACGGCACATCCAGCGACCATGCGATTCGCGCCGACGCGCTGCGCCAGCTGCTGGCGACGGCGCGCTCCCATTTCGACTTCGTGCTGGTGCAGGGATCGGTCCTGATCGACGGTAGCCGCTCCATGGCGTTCACCTCGCTCGTCGACGCGGCTCTCCTGATCGCGGTCGAGGAGAGGACCCGGCTCGAGGAAGTGACCCGCGCCCAGCGCCTCCTCAACGACTGTGGCGCCACCCGCGTGGCTCTCGTGCTGGCGAACCGGCCGCGCCCGCGGCGCCCGAACGGCCGTTGAAATCGTTCGCGGCGTCCGAGCGGACCGATATGGCCGGACATCCTCCGAAGGCGGCATCGAGCGGCAATGCGCCGTGGGTTCTGCTGGGCGGGTTCGGCGCCGGCACGGCCGCGATCGGCGTCATCATCGTCCTGCAGCTGGCCGACATCAAGTACGTCGCGGTGGCCCTGACTGGCGCGCTTTTCGTCCTTGCGCTGCCGCTCATCAGCAACCTGCGGCTCTTCTGCCTGTACGCGATCATCACACTGGCCCCGTTCGGGTTGCGGCTCACCTTCCTTCCCTATCCGCACATGGGGGGCGCCGGCGCCACCTACATCGAGGCCGTCGACCCGTTCCTGGCGCTGCTCCTGTACTTCCACGTGCGCGAACGCTTGAAGGGATTCAGGCGCGGCTACAGGTTCCCGCGGCCGTTCAAGATCTGGGTCGCGCTGATAGTGCTGGGTCTGGGCAGCGTGATCTTCATGGACGTGCTGCGCGTAACCGCCTTCAACGAAGTGATTCGCATGACCAAGCTGCTTCTCCTCGCGGCGCTGATCTGCAACGAGGTGGTGACGCGACGTCAGTTCAAGCATGCCATCGTCGCCGTCACGCTGGGAGTCATCCTGCAGGCAGGTCTCGCGATCGTCCAGTACCTGCGCGGCAAGCAGCTCGGGTTGGAATTCCTCGGTGAAGCCAGCGACGAGAACATCAAGACCCTGTCGGATGCGACTCTCCTTACCGGAGAATTCGTCAACCGCGTGGGCGGGCTCCTGGGGCACGCCAACCTCCTTGCCGCGTACCTGGCCCTGTACCTGCCGATGGCGGTGGCCCTCTTCCTCGCCCCCATTTCGCGCCGCCTCAAGGTGCTGCTCAAGCTGCTC
>JANMPI010000269.1:0-6845 GCA_031369785.1 Acidobacteriota bacterium | reverse complement strand
CGCGGCTGTCGATCCTCACCAAAGCGCACAACGGGCGGCCGGCCTGTCACTACTGCGGGCAGTGCGGCCGCGGCTGCGCGACGCACTCCAACTTCTCGGTGCCGTCCGTGTTCCTGCCCCCCGCGCTCGCCACCGGCAAGCTGAAGATCGTCACCGGGGCGATGGTCCGCGAGGTCACCACCAATCGCGAGGGGCTGGCCACGGGCGTCTCCTACGTCGACGTCACGACGGGCAGCGAAGTGACGGTGCGCGCGAAGGTGGTCGTCCTCGCCGCCAGCGCCTGCGAGTCGGCGCGCCTGTTGCTGAACTCGAAGTCGCCGCGCCACCCGAACGGGCTCGCCAACGGCAGCGGCGCCGTGGGCCGCTATCTGACCGACACGCCGGGGACCTCCATCCGTGGCTACATTCCCGCGCTGGCCAACCTTCCCGCCCACAACGAGGACGGCACCGGCGGCCTTCATCTGTACATGCCGTGGTGGATGGACAACCGCAAGCTCGATTTCCCGCGCGGGTATCACTTCGAGTTCGGCGGCGGCCGCGACATGCCCGGCTACGGGTTCATGGGCGGCATCCATCGCGCGAACGGCGGCGGCTACGGCCAGAAGTTGAAGGAAGACTATCGGCGGTACTACGGATCGTTCCTGAGCTTCGCCGCCCGCGGGGAGATGCTCCCCAACGCGGACAGCTACTGCGAGCTCGACCCCGAGAAGGTGGATCGCTACGGGATCCCCGTCCTGCGCTTCCACTGGAAGTGGGCGGAGGCGGAGACGCTGCAGATGCGGCACGCGCACCTCGTGGCCCGCGAGATCATCGAGAACATGGGCGGCAAGGTGCTGGGCACGATGCCCACCCGCGAGCACGAGTTCGGGATCCAGCCCGGCGGCGAGATCATCCACGAGGCGGGCACCACGCGCATGGGCGAGAGCCCCGCGACGTCGGTGCTGAACCGCAACGGACAGGCGCACGAGGTGAAGAACCTGTTCGTGGCCGACGCCGGACCGTTCGTCTCCAACCCGCACAAGAACGCGACCTGGACGATCATGGCGCTGGCCTGGCGGACGGCCGACTTCATCGCCAGTGAGTCGCGCAAGGGGGCCCTGTGACCGACCACAACGGCGTCGGACGTCGCGCGATGTTGAAGCTGCTGGGGGCGGCGCCCGTCGGCGGCTTCCTGCTCGGCGAGGCGCAGGCGCAGACCGCGCATGAGCACATCGCGCGCGAGCAGAAGAAAGGCCCGGCCGGAGCCTACGCGCCGAAGTTCTTCACGCCCCACGAATGGGCGACGGTCCGCATGCTCGCGGACATGGTCATCCCCCGTGACGCGCGCTCGGGCAGCGCCACCGACGCGCGGGTGCCGGAGTTCATGGACTTCGTCATCGACGATCCCCTGGCCGAGCCGTACACGCGCGAGCGGAACAAGGTGCAGATGCGCGGCGGTCTCGCCTGGCTCGACCGGGAGACGGGCCGGCGCTCCGAGGGCCGTCGCTTCATCGAGGCGACGGAGACGGAGCGGAAGGCGGTGCTGGACAGCATCGCGTATCCGAAGGACAAGGACGCGGCAAAGGAGCGCTCGGCGTCGTACCACACCGTCGCGCAGCCCAACAAGACCGTCGATCTGGCGCCGGAGAACGGCGCCGAGGACACCGACGAGAAGCTGGACCGCCTGAGTCACGGGGTCGCGTTCTTCAGCGCCTTCCGCGACCTCACCGCGTCCGGCTTCTGGAGCAGCGAGATGGGGGTCAAGGACATCGCCTACGTGGGCAACACCTTCGTCGCCGAGTGGAAGGGCTGCCCCCCCGAAGTGCTGGCCAAGCTCGGTCTCTAGAAGGAGCGAATGGAATGACGCGATATATATTGGCCGCGATGATGACGATGGCAGCGGCGGGCGGGTCCCGCGTCCTGTTCGACGGCACGAACACCGACGCCTGGCGGGGCTACAAGCGGGACGCGTTCCCGGAGAAAGGCTGGGCGGTCAAGGACGGGACGCTGAGCCCGATCGTCGGCGGGGACCGCGTCGATCTCGTGACGAAGGACGTCTACAAGGACTTCGACCTCCAGCTCGAGTGGAAGGTCGGCCCGATGGGCAACAGCGGCGTCATGTACGACGTCGCGGAGACGGAGCCCGAGACGTACTACACCGGCCCCGAGATGCAGGTGCTCGACAACGCCGGGCACAAGGACGGGAAGAACTCCAAGACCTCGGCGGGATCGCTCTACGCTCTCATCGCGCCGTCCAAGGAGGTGGTGAAGCCGACCGGGGAGTGGAACAAGGCTCGCATCGTGAAGAAGGGCAACCACGTCGAGCACTGGTTGAACGGCACGAAGATCGTGGAGTACGAGCTGGGCAGCCCGGCCCTGGCCGCGCTCATCGCGGACAGCAAGTTCAAGGAGTGGCCGAAGTTCGCGCAGGCCACCGAGGGGCACATCGTGCTGCAGCACCACGGAGACCCCGCGTGGTTCCGCAGCATCCGGATCAAGGGCACGCCGGTCCAGCCGAAGAACTAAGCGGCGAACGCGGCCCGCGGGAAAGGCCGCGACGCGGAACACTCCGCGCCGCGGCCGTTTGCGGAGCTAGTTGGCCTCCACCGGCGTGTTCTCGGCGTAGTACTCGTGCGTGTCCGCGTTGTTGATGGCCTGGGCCGCGGTCAGGTTTCTGCACGCGGCCTGCCCGTAGGCGACGTCGTCCGTGTTCGCGACTACGTCGAAGTGGCTCATCTCGTGGATGAGGGTGCCGCCGCGCGAGTCGGTGCCGCGGACGGGCGCGGTCCAGAACGCCCGGCAGACGTAGATCTTGTAGGGCTGGGTGGGATAGACGTAGGCGTAGTAGCTCTTCTTGCAGCCGCAGTCGACCTCCACCGGCTTGATGTCGAACGCCTCGTCGATCTTGAAGAAGTGGTTGGCGGCGGTCGACAGGTTGGACGTCGCCTTGAACCAGGTCATGAACCGGGCGCCGGTCGCGCCGCCGGCGAGGACGATGCGGGCCTCGTCGGCGTAGGCCGAGGCGGCGCCGACCGCTTCCGCGACGCCCGTCTGCTGCGTCGCCGTGCATCGGGAATAGGTCAACGAGGCCGTCGTGGCCGCCTCCGCCATCGACTTCAGGAGCTCCGCGTCCGAGGGGCGCGCGTCTCCGGTCACGTCGATGCGCACGGTGTTGGACGGCATCATCGCGAGTCCCCTCTCCGACGGAACGAGGTCACGGACCGCGCCGCGATAGGAGATCTCGTAGGTCCCGGGCTGCGACATGTCGTAGAGCGACGTGAGCTCGACGCGGCCGCTGAGGCTGCGCCCGGGGGGCACGCGCGCGAAGTCCTCGGCCACCGGCGCGCCGCGCTTGGCGAGGGCGCCGAGGTAGGCGACGGGCGCGCCGTCGCGCGTGACGACGAACAGGTTGCTGTCGATGTCGGGGCCGAAGGGCGTGTTCCAGAGCAGGATGTTCTGAGCGCGGCTGTCCGAGTTGCGCACCGTGAAGCGCACGTAGACGTCGTCGGAGGTCGTGAGCTCGGCGCGCTCGGCGCGGAGCTCTACGGAGACGGGGGCGGCGTGAGCAGGGACGGCGCACAGCACGGCAATCGCGGCGGCCAGGAAGAGCTGGAACTTTTTGACCATCGAGGGCCCTCCTTCAGGGGGGTACCTGGTTGGACGGACGGCGGGGATGGGCGAACCATAGCGCCGAACCGCGGCCACGTCCATGGTCAGCGCACGACGATCTCGAGTCGGCCACAGTCCAGGGAGCGGGACGCGTGCCGGCTTCGCGGGCGGGGGATCTCCGCGCCCGGCGCGGCGACGTCGTGGAGCCGGAGTCGAAGTCCGATCGAGTAGCGGCCCGCGGCGCGGATGTCGTATCCGAGGGCAAGGTCGACGTCCGCGGTGACGTCACCGCCGGCGGCGACGGTCACGTATTCCTCGGCCTCGGGGTCGCCGCGCTTGATGGTCGGCCCATTCCAGGGCAGCCGCGCCCCGCCCGCGCGGCGGATCGCGAAGGTGTCGGCCAGCAGCCCCTCGAGGGGAGTGTTCCAGTTCAGCACGGCGAAGGGCAGACGGCCGCGGTTGCGCAATCGGAAGCGGACGGGCACGGGCTCGCCCGCGCGATACGGAGGCACCGCCTCGAGGCTGCACGTCAGCACGGCCGCGACGACAGCGAGAAGAGTGAGGCCCATGGAACGACCATAGCGCGAATGCGCCGGCTAGCTGCGATAGGGCTCGCGGCCGCGGCCCTGCACGGGGATCCCCTGCCCGCCCAGCACGTCGTGCTGCAGGGCGTACATGCAGGCCGCGGCCTCGTCGATCTTGCGCGTGAAGGCGATGGAGCCCTCGAGGATGGGCGCCAGCCGCTCCTTGTCCTGGATGCGCGCCTTCGGGTACTCGTGCTCGACGATAAGGTGGGTGTTCGCGACGTCGAGATCGAGCAGCTCGCGGGCGGCCAGCTGATGGTCGAGCCAGTCCACGGTGCGGTTCTGCAGGTAGGCGAGGGGATCGTGGCGCGAGGTGCCGGGCAGCTCGTGCTCGGCGAGCACGCTGTACTTCTTCCAGGCGTTGCCTTGATCGGCGGGATTGCGCGACGGCTGGCCGTCCTTCCAGTCGCCGCGCTCGACGGTCTGCCCGCCGTAGCCCCACGCGGACACGCCCTTTGCGTCGATCACCTGTCCCTTCACGTGGAAGCCGCCGATGAGGAACCCGTAGCCTTCGTCCTTCAGGTACTGGAAGAGCGACCTCGTGTCCTGCCCCATGAGGATCGCGTGCGAGGGGTCGTAATGGATGCGCAGCTGGCCGCCCACCCCCGCCTTCTCGCAGATCCGGTGGAGCGCGATCCAGGTCCCCGGCGTGTAGGCAATGTTGTTGTGGAGGTTGTCGGCCGTCGTCCAGCCGTACATCGGGCACTGCTCCACGCGATAGGTGAGGCCGCGGTCCTTCGCCTGGCGCAGGAGCGGAACGAAGCTGTCCGCGAAGTCCACGAGGTTCTGATCCATGGACAGCGACTGGTTGCGGCCGACGAACCCGCACACCGCGTCGACGCCGAGAAGCACCGCCGCGTCCATCACTCGCAGCATGAAGTCGTGCTTCTTGCGGCGGATGGCGGGGTCCTGGTGGAGCATGTCGTCGAAGTAGCCGAGGTCGGAGAGAGAGACCTTGTTCCGGTCGAGCGCCGCCTGCACGCGTCTGGCGCGCGTCTGGTCGAAGGGGGCGCGGAGGTCGAGGGTGTTGGCGACGGGGTCGAGCATCGCTTCCGCGGGGACGTCGGCCTCGCTCGGATGGAGCGCGGCCGAAAGCTGCATGGTGTCGGCGCCGACCTCACGCGCGAACGCGGCCCAGTCCCCGACGGCGCGATCGGGGTCGGCGTCCCGCACCGCGCGCGGAGTCAGCTCCTGCAACGCGGCGGTCAGCACGCCGACCTTCATGTATTGCGGACGGAAAGGCTTGGGGCCCACGGGCGTACCATAACGGTGGAGGAACGCTCATGGCAACAAGGCGGGAGTTCACGGCGGGCCTGGGGGCGGCGGCGGCGGGGCTGGCGATGGCGCCCGCGGCGCGCAGGCGCGTGAAGCCGTCGGTCTTCGGCGGCATCGAGGTGGGCGTTCAGAGCTACAGCTACCACGCCCTCGACGTCGACCGGATGATCGCGGACATGACTTCGATCGGGATCTCCAGCGTCGAGCTGTGGGACGGCCATCTCGAGCCGATGAAGACGGACGAGGCCGGGTTCAAGGCGGCGCGGCGCAAGTTCGACGACGCCGGCATCAAGGTGAGCGCCTACTGCGTGAACTTTCCCACCGCGACGACCGACGAGCGTCTCGACCGCGCCTTCGCGGGGGCGCTGCTGCTGGGGACGAACGTGATGACGTCCTCCACCGAACAGCCGGTCATCCCTCGCATCGACGAGCGTTGCCGCAAGCACAAGATCCGCCTCGGCCTGCACAATCACTGGCTGGGCGACGAGTGGTTCAAGGGCGACAAGTCCATCAACTTCGAGGGGCCGGCGGACTGGGCGCGCGCGCTCGAGGGCCGGTCCGAGTATCTCGGGATCAACCTCGACATCGGCCACTTCTCGGCGTCCGGCCTCGACCCCGTCGCGTACTTCCGCGAGAACCACCGGCGCATCTTCAGCCTCCACATCAAGGACCGGGACCGGGACGCGCAGCACACGTATCGCCCCTTCGGCGCCGGCGCGACGCCGATCGCCGAGGTGCTGCGTCTCGCCCGCGAGCTGAAGTTCCGTTACGCGGCGAACATCGAGTGGGAGCTGGACGAGAAGGACCCGACGGAGGGCGTGCGGCGGTCGTTCCAGTACATGAAGCGGGTGCTGACGTGACTACGGTCTTACCTCGACCGTCAGCTGGTAGGCGTGGCCCTCGCCATGGAGTCCGTGGGTGGACAGCGTGTACGTAGTCGTCTGGGTCGGCTCAACCAGATGGCTTCCGCCGAGGAGAGGAAGAAAATACGTATAGTCCCCGTCGATGATCTGGACGGTGCCAAAACCCTCGCCCCGCCACTGAAGCACCGATCGCTCGCCGAGCTTGATCGTCGCCGGCATCGCCACATATTCGAGCAATACCGGGTCGGGATGGGGAACCGGCCTGATGTCGGTAGCCGGCGGAGAGACGCTGGCGTCCGGCGGCGGGGCAGCTGGACTGGTGCCGCAGCCCGCGTACACCGAGGCGGCTGTCAGTATGAAGACAGGCATGAACCGTGTTCGGTCGCTCATCTGCTGCCCCTCACCTTACGGCTCCTTCCGCAACAGCCACACGTCCTGACCCAGGCCGCCGGGTACGAAATCGACAACTGCGAAACCGCGGGACAGCCGGTTGCGCATGTACTCGTCGGGGTGGAAGGCCGAGCAGGCGTTGCTG
>JANMPI010000266.1:0-1778 GCA_031369785.1 Acidobacteriota bacterium | reverse complement strand
GGCGGCTCGGCCGCGGGAGGCGCGACTGCAACCTCTGACGTCCGCCAGTACAACCCGGTCACCGACACCCTGACCGTCATCGCCACGGACCCCTGGCCGGGCAACGTGGGCGGCACCGTGCTGCCGGGCGGCGCGGCGGTGGTCAACAACATCCTGTACGTCTTCGGCGGGTTCAACATCGGCGTGGGCATGACCAACCAGATCTGGAAGTTCAACCCCGCCCTTGCCGCCGGCACCCGGTGGTCCCTGGTGCCCACTACCTTGCCCGCCCCCCGCGCGTACATCCCCACCGCCGCCTCCGGCGGCTTCATCTACCTGGCCGGCGGATCCGACTTCGTGGGCGGGACCCTGGTGGACACCAACCAATCGCTGCGCTTCGACCCGGCCACCAACGCGCTCACCGCCATCGCCCCCATCCCGCGGGCCACGGGCGAGACGCGCGCCGTCGCGCACCCGTTCGACAACACGATCTGGGTGCTGGGCGGCGGCCGCACGACCCCCAACCCGAGCACCCAGGTGAACGTCTACAACCCGGCGACCAACACCTGGTCCACGGCGCCTCCGATGACCACGGCCCGGCGCAACTTCTCCGCGGACATTGACCCCCTCGGCGCGCGCATCTTCGCCGCGGGCGGGTACGACACCAGCGGCACCACGCTCGTCGCCTTGAACGATCAGTTCACCTGTACGGTGCCGGCGACCGCGGTGGCGCTGGTGGTGGACGCCGCCGGCAACGGCGTCTACCAGCCGAACGAGACGGTGGTGGTGGCCCCGTCCTGGATGAACACCGGCGCGACCGTCCTGGCCCTCAGCGGCGCCCTCACCAACCACACCGGGCCGGCGGGGCCGACGTACACCATCCCCGACGGGTCCGCCTCCTACGGCACCATCGCCGTCGGCGGCACCGCGAGCTGCACCGCCACCGGGAACTGCTACAGCGTGGCGAACGTCACGGCGACGCGTCCGGTCACGCACTGGGACAGCACGGCGCTCGAGACCGTGGCCCCCACGGGCGGGACGAAGACGTGGACGCTGCACATCGGCAACAGCTTCAGCGACGTTCCGTCGAGCAGCGGGTTCTTCAAGTTCATCGAGACGATCCTGCACAAGAACGTGACCGGCGGCTGCACGACGACGACGTACTGCCCGACCGCTTCCACGACCCGCGAGCAGATGGCCGTCTTCGTCCTCGTCGCCAAGGAGCCGTCGGGCTACTCGCCCGTCGCCTGCGGCGCGACCCCGATGTTCTCCGACGTCCCGGTGAGCAGCCCGTTCTGCAAGTGGATCGAAGAGCTCGCACGCCGCGGCGTCGTCAGCGGCTGCGCGACCGGTCTTTACTGCCCGACCGCTCCCGCGACGCGTGAGCAGATGTCCGTCTTCGTGCTGCGCACGCTCGACCCGGCGCTCAACCCGCCCGCGTGCGGAACGCCGGTGTTCAACGACGTCCCGGCGTCGAGCCCCTTCTGCAAGTGGATCGAGGAGCTGGTCCGTCGTGGCGTCGTCACCGGGTGCGGCGGCGGTAACTACTGCCCCACCGCGGCCGTGACTCGTGAGCAGATGGGCGTCTTCCTGACCGTGACGTTCGGTCTCACGCTGTACGGCCTGTAGGAATCCGCCGACGTAAGCTCCGGGGGGCTCCTCGCAAGAGGGGCCCCTTTTTTCTCGTTTGCGCGGTCAGGCGCCCGCGACCTCAACCCGGATGGGAAGGCGTGAGCGGGCATCGGCGGGCGCGGGCGCTTGTATGGCTAGACTCGCCGCATGGGACTCTTGACCTTCAG
>JANMPI010000126.1:0-1904 GCA_031369785.1 Acidobacteriota bacterium | reverse complement strand
CCATTCGCGGCGCTGTTCGAGGAGCCGCTGCTCACGGATCCGATCTCGGTTCCCCTCACCCTCGGCCTGCTTCTCGCGATCGAATCGGGCGCCGGGGCGCCGGTTCTCGCCTTGCTTTTCGTCCTCGGGACGCACTCCAAGGAGCTCTTTGTACTTTTCCTCCCCCTCCTCTTTTTGGCCCGCCGCGACCGCGGAAACAAAGCCGCGCTGCGCACGCTGGGGCTGGTCGCACTGCCGACCATCGTCGTCGTCCTCACGCTCCGCTTCTGGTGGACGCCCTACGTGCAGGCGCCTCACCTTCCCTTCGACCTCGATCTCCTCCGCCACGTCGGTGCGTCCGTCCGACATGGCTTCACGGCCTACCCCGGCGCCATCTTCCTCTGGGGGGCGACGCCGCTAGCACTTCTCGGCGCCCTCCGCCCGGCCGCGCGGCCGTTCCTGGCGCGCTACGGGTACCTGGCCGCGGTGACGCTGGTCGCGCCGTTCATCGCCTTCCTGAACGCACCGCGCGCCGCCGCTGCCCCCTACGTCGTACCGCGCCATATGATCTATGCGATTCCCTTCCTTCTTCCATTGGCGCTGACCGCCATCGATCGCTTCCGGCCGAATCTCGTGGCGACGCCGGCGGGGGCGAGCGCCGCTCGGCCGGCCTGGCGCTGGGCCGCCGCGATCGCGACTGCGCTCGTTCTGGGGTTTCCCTTTTTCGCTCTCGATCGATACCGACGCGCGCCGCTCCACGATCCGCTGGTCGGACCCCTCGTCCTCACGACCTGCCGCGAGACGCTGCGCACCGCGCGTGCGCTGGACGCAAACCGCGAGGTCGTGTGGGACATGGAGCGCACGGGGTGGAAATGGGGCCGCTCGGACCCCGGCGCGATGCCGCAGATGCGCTGGTTCCTCCGCGACGGGTGGGGCCCGTCCCCGTGGAACCAGACCGGCGAGGTGCGGGCGACCTCGTCACCGGCGACCGTCCTTCTCCCCACCTTCGGCAGATCGGCCCTCGATGTCGACCTCACCCTGAGCGCGCCCGCCGAATCCGCGCTCGGATTCACGATCAATGGCCGTCCGCTTCCGCCGGCGGTCGTGTCGCCGGCGCCGCGCCTGCATTCCGTGCGTATCCCCGCGCATCTCCTGTTTCGCGGCGACAACGTGCTGGCGCTGACCGGCCCCGCCCCGGGCGCGCGGCTGCACCGCGTGGCCATCCGCCCCGTCGCGGATCTGCGCTGACCTCGTTGCACGCGTCGAACCTACGGGCCGTACAGGGCGAGGCCGAACGGCACGCTGATGAACACGCCCATCTGCTCGCGGGTCACGGCGGCGGCCGGGCAGTAGTTGCCGCCACCGCACCCGGACACGACGCCGCGGCGCGCCAGCTCTTCGATCCAGCGGCAGAAGGGACTCGAGGCGGGGACGTCGGCGAACACCGGCGTGCCGCAGACAGCCGGGCTGAGCGCCGGATTCAGGGTGCGCAGCACGAAGACCGCCATCTGCTCCCGGATGACGGCGCTGGACGGACAGTAGTTGCCGCCGCCGCATCCGGCCACGACGCCCCGCCGAGCCAGCTCTTCGACCCACCGGCAGAAGGGGCTGGAGACGGGGACGTCCGCGAACGTCGGCAGAGCACCGCAGGCCGGTGGTGCGAAGCCCGCGCCCTCCCTGGCGACGAGCGCGAACACCGCCATCTGCTCGCGGGTCGTCGCGCTGGCGGGGCAATAGGCCGTCGCCGTGCAGCCGCTGGCCACGCCCTTGTGAAGCAGGGTCTCGATGAAGCGGTAGAACGGGTTGGCGGCCGGCACGTCGGAGAAGCTGTCGCCAACGTGAAGTGTCCAGTCCTTCGTGAGCGAGCTCGGCGCGAGCGTCTCGCGGACCGTGGCGTCGAGGTGGGTGGCCGGGCGGGTCGTGGC
>JANMPI010000040.1:0-2234 GCA_031369785.1 Acidobacteriota bacterium | reverse complement strand
CGGCGTGCTGAGCGAGAGCGGGCGCGGCCACGTGGTCACCATGATCCTGTTCGCCATGGTGGGCATGCTGTTCACCGCGATCAGCTACGGGCGCATGGCGCGGGCGTACCCGAGCGCGGGCTCCGCCTTCACGTACGTCGGCCAGGAGATCAAACCCGCGATGGGCTACGTGACCGGCTGGAGCATGGTCATGGACTACATGCTGAACCCCATCATCTGCACGATCTGGGTCAGCCAGCAGGCGCACGTCTTCGCCCCCGGCGTCCCCTACGCGGTGTGGGCCGCCTTCTTCGCGCTCGTCTTCACGATGCTGAACGTCCAGGGCGTGAAGACATCGGCCCGCGTCAACGCGACCCTCGCCGCCTTCATGGGCGTCGTCATCGCGGTCTTCTTCGTGGCCGCGGCCCGCTACATATTCGGCCAGCCCCACGACGCCGGCTTCTTCACCCGCCCCTTCTACGACCCCGCGCTGTTCGACCTGAAGACGGTCCTCGGCGGCACGTCGGTCGCCGTCCTCACCTACATCGGCTTCGACGGGATCTCGACCCTCTCCGAGGAAGCGGAGAACCCGCGGCGCAACATCCTGCTCGCGACGGTCTCGACCTGCGTCGTCATCGGGATCCTGTCCGCCTTCCAGGTCTACGCCGCCCAGCTGATCTGGCCCGCCTCCGAGGCCTTCCCGAACGTCGACACCGGCTTCGTCCACGCCGCCGGCCGCGCCTGGGCGCCGCTGTTCCCCATCGTCGGCGGCACGCTGCTGCTCGCGAACTTCGGCTCCGGCATGGGCGCGCAGCTCGGCGCGGCCCGCCTCCTCTACGGGATGGGCCGCAGCAACGCGCTCCCCCGCGGCTTCTTCGGCGTGGTCGATCCCAAGCGCCACGTCCCGCGCAACAACGTGATCTTCGTCGGCGTGGTAGCGCTCCTCGGCGCCTTTGTCCTGAACTTCGGGCTCGGCGCGGAAATGCTCAACTTCGGCGCCCTCATCGCCTTCATGGGCGTGAACGCGGCCGCGTTCGTCCGCTACTATCTGCGCGCCGAAGAGAAGAAGATCGGCAACCTCGTCCCCCCGATCCTCGGCTTCCTCATCTGCCTGCTGCTGTGGCTGAACCTGAGCGGGACGGCCAAGCTCGCCGGCGGCGCGTGGATGCTGGTCGGCATCGCCTTCGGGGCCTGGAAGACGCGGGGCTTCCGGGGGGATCTCGTGAACTTCGATCTCCCCCCGGAAGAGTCCTAGGGGCTAGGGCATCTCGTAGCAGCCGATGTCGTAGCCGAGCCGCTGGGGGCGGGTCACCCCGACGATGTCGGCGGGAACGTCCGCGCCCAGGCTCGTGCCGGTGTCGATGGCGGGCGAGCCCGCGCTCAGCCGGAAGTCCTTCGCCGCCGCGTTCACGAACAGCGCGGCGGGGCTGGACACGAACGAGTGCGTGTCGTTCCCGAAAGCGCGCCACTGCGCGAGCGTGCTCGTCACCGACGTGCCGCCGTTGGTGCTGAAGCGATCGGCCACGGCGTTGTAGTCGCTGGTCAGCACGCCGGCGGCGGTGGAGTACACGGCGATGGCGCCCTTGTCCGCGCGGTCGGTGTACAGGATGTTGTTCTTCACGATGTTGCCCGTCGGGCTCCCGCCCTTGCCCGACGACTTGGGGATGTTCACGCACCACCGGCCGTCGATGGCCTGCACGATCGTGTTGTTGTAGACCTTGTTCCGGCTGGACCCGTGGCTCCCGTCGGTGGAGAAGAGCGAGATGCCGAAGGCGTGGTTGTCGTAGAGGAGGTTGTTGCGGATGATGCTGTCGTCCACGCCGTCGAAGTTGAGGGCGGAGCCGCCGTTGGGGGCGCCGTTCTCGTAGATGACGTTGTTCTCGATCAATGCGAAGGAGATGATCCCGTCGCGCACGGTCGTCCCGCAGGGGCACCTCGAGCTGTAGTCCGCGTTCAGCTGGATGCCGCCTCCGGAGTTGTGGTGCGAGCGGTTGCCGCGGATGGTCGGGTAGTCCGCGCTGTTGCTGTCGTAGATCCCGTGCTCGGCGTTGTAGGACACTTCGTTGTTCTCGAGCAGGGGATGGGCGACGAAGGCGAGGAAGATCCCGTCGCCCGGCGCGGCGTGATGCGCGTAGCAGTTGCGGATGGTGATGCGGTTGGCGATGCGGACGTCGATGCCGTGGTGCAGCGAGTTGGCGACCTCGAAGCCGTCCACGATCCAGTCCGTGACCTCGGTGCCCGAGCCATTCTCGATC
>JANMPI010000035.1:0-3527 GCA_031369785.1 Acidobacteriota bacterium | reverse complement strand
TGTGCGCCGTCGTCGCGCTCTCCGGGACCACCGTGCTGGCCATCGGTTCGCGGGTCCTGGCCGCCGTTTGTAAGTAGGACGTTTAAGATGGACGGATGGACCCCGCGCCGCGGCGGACGCCCCTCCTCGAGCGGATGTACGGGTCTACCTGGTCGACGCCGGTGGCCCTCGCCCTCGTCATGGCCTCGGTCCTGTTCCTCGTCGTGTTTCCCCGCCTGGCCAGCCGCCGCATCGAGGGCCTTCGCGACGAGATCGAGAACGTGTCGACGCCCGCGCGCACCGCCACGGGGGAGATCGCGCGATCGGTGGCGCTCGAGGTCGCGGCCGCGCGCGGGTACCTGCTCGCCGGCACCGGCGGCTACCGGAAGAGCTTCGAGGATACCGCCGCGGTCGAGGCTCGCGCGACCGCGGATCTCGACCGGCTGGCCGAGGAGCTGAGCGGCGACGTTCCCGCGCGGGTGGCGGAGTTCCGCGGCGAGAAGGCGCCGTGGCGGCAGCAGATCGAGGGCCTGTTCGAGGGACGCGTTTCGCGCGAGGAGTATCTGGCGGACTTCGCGGCGCAGCAGGCGCAGTTCGAAGCGATCGTGGCCGCTCTGGAGCGGACCGATGAGGCGATCGTCCGCGCCGAGAACACGCGCCGCGCGCGGATCCGAGTCTGGTCGGGCACCGAGGACCGGCTGGTCGTGGTGGCCGCCGTCCTTGCCTTCCTGTCCGCGGTGGCGGCGGCGGCGCTCACCCGCCGGCTGCGCGTGCTCACGCGGCGCGCACGCTGGCGGGCCAAGGAGGAGCAGGAGCTGCGCCACCTCGCACGGGCGCTCTCCGGCGCGCTCACCGCTCGTGAAGTCGTGCAGCAGGTGGTCGACCGCGCGGTCGGTGACGGACGCGCGACCGCCGCCTTCATCGAGCAGCGCAGCGAGGACGAGGTCACGATCGTCGCCGTGGCGGGGCGGGGAGCGCCGCCCGCGGGCATGCGCGTCGCCTACCCGGGATCGCTGACGGAGGCGATCATCACCGGCCGCGATCCCGAGATCATCGCCGCCGGCCCGTTGGTGGGCGCGGCGATGGCGGAGCACCTGGAACGAAGCTGCCCCGGATGCACCGCCCTCGTGGCGCCCCTGTTCTCCGAGCAGG
This sequence comes from Acidobacteriota bacterium, assembly GCA_031369785.1. Classification (GTDB taxonomy): domain Bacteria; phylum Acidobacteriota; class Vicinamibacteria; order Fen-336; family Fen-336; genus JANMPI01. The sequence continues at coordinate 2,396 of JANMPI010000035.1, read as the reverse complement.
ACGTGCTGGGCGCGCTCGTCCTCGTGCGCGGGCCGCGCGAGCATCCTTTCGAGGACCAGGACGTCGGATACGCGCGCATCGTCGGCGACCTCGCCTCGGCCGCGCTCCGCCGCGTGATCCTCGTCGAGGAGACGCAGCGCGAGCGCGCGGCGCTGAAGGCGAGCGAGGAGCAGTTCCGCGCGGTCGCGGAGACGGCGCTGGTGGGCATCTTCGTCATCGCGGAGGACGACACGGTCCTTTTCGCGAACCCTCCGGTGGAGAAGATCTTCGGCTACACGCCTTTGGAGATCATCGGGCGGCCGATGTCCACGCTCATCCCCGCCGAGCTGCGGGGGAGCCATCGCGCGGGGATCGAGCGCCACGTCACCACGGGAAGGCGGCACATTCCCTGGGAAGGCGTCGAGTTGCCGGGCCTGCGGAAGGACGGGACCGAGGTGCCGCTCGAGATTACGATCGGGGAGTTCATCCGCGACGGCAAGCGCTATTTCACGGGAATCGCCCGCGACATCACGGAGCGGCGCCGCGGCGAGCAGGACCGCGCCGGGCTCCTCCTCCGCGAGCGCGAGGCGCGAGAGCGCGCGGAGGCCGCCATCCGCACCCGCGAGGAAGTGCTGGCCATCGTCTCCCACGACCTCCGCAACCCGCTCAACACCATCGCCATGGGGGCCACTGCGATCCGCGACGCCGCGGGAGAGGACACGTCGCGCTTCGTGGACATGATCCAGCGCGCGATCCTGCGCATGAACCGCCTGATCGAGGACCTGATGGACGTCGTGAAGCTCGAGGGCGGGCAGAAGCTCGCGCTGGAGCCGGCGGTGGTGGAACTGCCGCCGGTCCTGGCCGAGATGCGCGAGTCCTTCCAGGCCCAGGCGCAGCCGCGCAACCAGACCGTCACCAGCGAGTGCGCGCCGGACGTGCCGCCCATCGTGGCCGACCGCGACCGTCTGCACCAGGTGCTGTCGAACCTGCTGGGCAATGCGCTCAAGTTCACGCCCGAGGGCGGGCGGGTCTCGATCCGCGCGTGGCGCGTGGACGACGACGTCCAGATCGAGGTGGCGGACACCGGGCCCGGCATCCTGCCCGAGGACCTGCCGCGCATCTTCGATCCCTACTGGCAGGCGCGGCGCACGGCGCGGCTGGGCGCCGGCCTCGGTCTCGCGATCACGCGCGGGATCGTCGTCGGGCACGGCGGCCGGATCTGGGTGGAAAGCCGCCCGGGCGAGGGCAGCACGTTCACATTCACGCTGCCGATCGCGGGGCCCGATCCCTCGAGCCTCGGCGAGGAGAAGCCCGCCGACGAGAAGGTCGAGCGGTCCTGATCAGCCGCCGCTGACCGGGGGCACGAAGACCACCTCGTCCCCGTCGCCAAGCACGGCATCGAACCCCGAGTACCGCCGGTTGACCGCCGCGCTCAGGCTCGGCCGCCGGGTCTGGAGCGCGGGATGCACAGCGGTGAGCCGCCGCCATACGTCCTCCGGCGTCGCGCCCTCCGCGAGGTCGAAATCGAGATCGGCGCGGCCCACCGTCTCCCGGATCCCCGCGAACAACCGGACGCGAACCCTCACGGGCTTACACTAGCAGGTCCGGCATCTTTCGCCGGCGGATGCGGAGGACGCCTTGCCTCGGGACCGCTTCGGGCGGGAAATCGACTACCTGCGCATCTCGGTCATCGACCACTGCAACCTGCGGTGCGTCTACTGCATGCCGCTGCGAGGTCTCACCTTCGTGCCCGCGCCGGATCTCCTGACCGCGGGCGAGATCGAGACCGTCGCCCGCGCCGCGGTGGGCATCGGCTTCCGCAAGTTCCGCCTGACCGGCGGCGAGCCGACGCTGCGCTCGGACATCGTCGACATCGTGGGCCGGATCGCCGCCATCCCCGGGGTCGCGGACATCGCGATGACCACCAACGCGGTGCTCCTCCCCCAGCTCGCCGCGCCGCTCAAGGCCGCCGGCCTCGACCGCATCAACGTCCACGTCGACACCTTCCACCCCGAGCGGCTGAAGAAGATCATGCGCTTCGGCAGCCTGGAGGAAATCGAAGCCGGCATCGCGGCCGCGGAAGCGGCGGGCCTCGACCCGATCAAGATCAACGTGGTCGTGACCCGCGACTACAACGACCTCGACGTGGCCGACGTGGCGCGCCGCGCCACGGAGCGCGGATGGCAGGCCCGGTTCATCGAGCTCATGCCGCTCGGGGGCGGCGACACCGCGCGCCTCGCGCTCTCGCAGTTCGTCCCCTCACGGGAGACGCGCGAGCGGATCGAGGCCGAGCTGGGGCCGCTGCTCGCCATACCCAACGCGCATGCCGCCGACGAGTCCCGCAACTTCCGCATCGCCGGCGGCCGGGGGACGATCGGCTTCATCAGCCCGGTGAGCGAGCCGTACTGCGGATCGTG
>JANMPI010000024.1:0-10393 GCA_031369785.1 Acidobacteriota bacterium | reverse complement strand
ACGGCGCCACGAAGGGCTGGATGCGCGGGGTGCGGCGCTTCTCTTCCGGCGGAGCGGTCATGGTTCATCCTCCGGAACGACGATTCCCAGGCTCTCGTCATCCAGGTCGAAGGTGGTGAGCGGATCGCCTCCGATCCTCCGGACGAGGCCGATCACGCGGAAGGCCCAGAGCGCACGGCAGACCTCGAAATCGGGCAGGCCCGCTGCGCCGCACAGATCCACGACCCGGGCCGGCGCATCCAGCGCCCGCAGCAGCGCCAGCTTCTCGGGCGCCGCGCGCATCCCGCGGATCACCTCGGCGTACGCCGGCGCGCGCTCATAGCGGGCGTCGGGCCCGCCCACCGCCAGGTCGATGCGCGTCCAGGAATCGATCCGGCGGATGCCTTCCATGATGATGTCGGGCGTGCTGATCTTGAGGGTGATGGATTCGGTCGAAGGAATGCCGTCCTGCAGTCGGTAGTGTCCTTCCGTCCAGGCGAACGCACCGTAGAGGATCTCCTGGGTGTGATCGACGACGGCCGCGATCAGCTCCTTGGGGCTCAAGACGCCCTGCTCGACGAGGATCGCTCCCAGCCGCTTGCCGGCGACGACGCCGGCCGCCGCATTGGTGAGCTCGCGCAGCGTGATGCGGCCATGGCGGAGGAGGAGCGGGCCCATGCGATCGTCGGCGCTCGACGACGACGCGAAGACGAGCCGTCCCTCCTGGATGGTGACGCTGCGTCCGATGCCGGCCTGGGTGAGGGTGAGGACGCCCGTCCAGCGCCGCTCGTAGAGATCGTGGACGAGGGACGGAAAGTCGTGCTCCGCGAGGCTGCCGGTCGTCTTGATCATGCGACGCTCCGCTCCCCCGCCTGCGCGGTCCGGGCCAGCGACTGGTCGATGCGGCTCCTCACCTCGGCGATCAGCAGCTCGCGCTCCGCCGGCGCGTAGGGGCGCGTCTCCACCGCCTCCAGGACCGAGACCCGCACATGACCGGGGCGAAGGCCATAGCCGTGGCGCGGCATCAGGGACCCGGTACCGTGGATGGCCACCGGTACCACCCGGCTGCCGGCGTCGAGGGCGGCGATGAACCCGCCCTTCTTGAATGGCCCGAGGGCGCCGGTATGCGAGCGCGTTCCTTCGGCGAAAACGAGAACGCACGCGCCCGCGCGTAGCGCGGTCACCATTCGCGCCACCGCCCCCGCCGCCTCGACGCGATCCCCGCGCTGGATGGGGATGAACCCCGCGCGGCGGATCACCGTCGAGAAGAGCGGGATGCCGAAGACCTCGCGCTTGGCGAGGGCCACGAAGTCGGTGCGGAGAGCCAGGAACAGCGCCGGCGCGTCGAGGTGGCTGGCGTGGTTCGAGACGACCACCGTATTGCGGACGTCCCCCAGCCGCTCGCGGCCCTCGGTGGTGATCCGGATTCCGGCCAGCAGGAAGGCGCCGCGGAATCCCCACTCGGACAGCCGGTAGAGGGGCGCCGCCGATCGGCAAACGATCGACAGCAGGATGGCCAGCGGGCAGGCGATCACGGCGTAGGGAACGAGAAAGGTGAGGACGAGGGCGGTGCGGAGCATGGATGCTCAGCGGACCCGTATCGGGATCAGGACCCGGCGGTCGGCTCGGGCGGCCCGGAGGAGGGGACGGCTTCCTCGGCGGCGGCCTGGCCGTTCAGCAACGACTTCAATTCCTTGCCCATCTTGAAGTACGGGATCTTCTTGGGCGGCACGTCCACCTTCTCACCCGTCTTGGGGTTGCGACCCTTTCGCGGGGCGCGGTTCCGGAAGCGGAAGCTGCCGAACCCGCGGATCTCGACTTCTTGCCCGTTCTGGAGAGCGTTCACCACGCTCTTGAGCGCCGCCTCGACGATGATCCCCGACTGGACCTGGGTGATGTCCAGCTTCTTCGCGACGATGTTGATGAGGTCCGCCTTCGTCATCGCGTTCCGTGGAGACGGTGAATCAGTCATGAGGAGCGCTCCAGATGCGGCGTGCACTTCGGGGTCAAGCGGTGGGGATTGTAGCCCTCGGATCCCGCCGAAGTCAAGGAATACGCTGGACATACGGACGACCGCCCGGCGTGCGGCCGGGCGGTGTCGACGTTCATTTTCGTCCGTCCCACGAGGGGGCGGATGGCGGCGCTACGCGTCCGACTTGACGCGAACGCCAACCGGCTTCTGGATCGCGCCCTTGGCGGCGTCGGGGGCGAAGGTCTTGGCGAGCGCCTTTTCGACGCGCTCCTCGACGTGGGCCTGCGTCTTCCCCTCGACCTCGGCGATCTCGCTGATGAGCAGGAACTTCGCTCGGTCCAGCATGCGCTTCTCGCGGAAGGAGAGGCTCTTCTTGCGGGCCAGGAACGTGAGCCCCTTCAGGACCACGGCGACCTCGTGGAGGCTGCCCGTCCTCATCTTGTCGGAGTTCTCCTTGAAGCGGCCCTTCCAGTTGGGGTGCTGGTCGATCGTTCCGTCCCCGAGGAGCACGAAGATCTTCCGGGCATCGCCCTGGCTGATGACGTGGCGCAGGCCGACGCCGCAGGCATTCTGCTGGGGAATCCAGACCCGAGAGTCATTGGCGAGAATCCGAAGCTGGTACAGGCTGATCTTGCCCGTCGGCGTCGGTCTGGTCTGGATGCTCTCCACGACGCCGATGCCGTGGTTCGGATAAATGACCTTCTCTCCGACCTGGAAGTCCAAGGAAGACCTCTCTTTCGTGTTCAGGACGCGGGGGTGTTGGCTCGTGAGGGCAAGGGGTGGATGTATCCGAGGTACAAATTTTAGCAATACGCGGGCACTTCCGCAACCCGCCGCGCCGCGCGTTCTTTTCGCGGCTTGCCGGAGAGGCTAGACTCACGAGTTGGACCTCCGGTGCCGGAGTGGCGAAACTGGCAGACGCGCGGGACTCAAAATCCCGAGAGGGTCACCCCTCGTGTGGGTTCGATTCCCACCTCCGGCACAATCCCCTCAAAGACACCGTCATGGTACGGTTACCCCGTGCCGCATCGCCGCTACGCCGCCGCGTTTCGCGCCCTCGCCCTCGCTCTGCTCGCCACGATCGCCGGGGATCTCTTGGACGCCGCCTGTGATCCGCTTCCACCCGACAGTCAGACCGCGACACTCAGTGCTCAAAGCGACGTGGATGCCGACGCCGAACAATGCGCCGGGATTTGCGTCGCCGATTGCTATTGCTGCTGCGCCGTCGATGGTCCGACCGCCGACGCCGTCCGGGGCCCGCTCGGGTTTCTGCGGATGGCAACCGATCTGATTCCGCCGCGCGGCCCTTCGCGCACCACCGCTCCTCTCGACCAGCCGCCGACCCGTCTCTAGCCCCGACGCCCCTCGCGCGAGGGGCTCCATGAAGGAGCAAGGGATTGGAGAAGCCACATGTACGTTCTGGCTGCCGTCGTGCTGGCGGCAACTGCCGAGGCCGCACCGACTGAACTGACGCTGCCGGACGCCTACCGGCGAGCGCGAGAGGCTGCGGGGGCGGTCCTCGCGGGCGCCGCTCGCGTTGAAGAAGCGCGGGGGCGGTTACTCATCGCCCGCGCTCCGCGGGAGAACCCGTCGCTGGAAGCGACCTTTGGCCGCCGTGGCGCGGCAGCAGACGCTCGGGAAGCTTCATCGCGGTCGGATCTGGAGTTCGGGCTCGCGCAGACGCTGGAAGTCGGCGGCAAGCGAGGAGCACGCGTCCGGGCCGCGACGGCAGCCCTCGAGCGCGAGGTGGAAACGACCGCGGATGTCACACGGCGTGTTCTCGCCGAAGTCGGGGCGCAGTTCTACGAAGCCGCACGCGCAAGAGAACGGGCGCGCGTCGCGACCGCGAGCGAACAGGCCGCGGCAGAGCTCCTTCGGGTTGCGCGCGTCCGCTTGCAGCATGGAGATGTCGCCGCTCTCGACGTGAACCTCGCCGAGACGCTCCTGGCGCGGGGCAAGGCGTCAAGAATCAGCCTTCTTGCCGACCAGGCAGTCGCGATCTCGAATTTGAAGGGTCTGCTCCGGCTCCCGCGCGAGGCTGAAGTGGTTCCGGCCGTCGAAGCGGATCTGGGTGCGCTCGCGCCCCCACTTCCCGTGCCGAACTGGGGTGACGCGGTGACGGCGCGCCCCGAGGTGCGCGCTCTCGATTCCGAGGTGCGCGAAGCCCGAGCGGAGATCGACGTTGCGCGCGCTCTTCGGTGGCCGGATCCCACCCCGTCTGTCCGCTACTCCCGCGAAGACGGGACCCCGATCGTCTGGGGCGGTCTGACGATCGCTCTCCCGCTCCTGAACCGTGGCGCAGGGGAAAGAGCCACCGCGGAAGCCCGCCTGCGCCGGGCAGAGATCGAGCTCGCGTCCACGAGGGCGCGTGTCGAGGCGGAGCTGCAGTCCGCCTATGACGCGTACGGTGCCCGCCGCGCAGCGGCAGAGAGCCTCGCCGCCGTCAGGGAGACGCTCGATGAAAACCTCGACCTCGCGCGACGGAGCTATGAGTCCGGCCAGATCGGGCTTGGCGCGCTTCTGGTCGTCCGCCGCGAAACGCTCGAAGCGCGCGGAGAAGCGCTTGATCTTCTGTTCAATGCCGCCATCGCGAGGGTGCAACTCGAGGCGGCGATCGGGGTGCTTCGATGATGCGCGTGAACTGGCTTGCGAGTGTCGTCCTCCTGACGGCCATGGGATGCGGCGGAGGCAAGGCGCCCGAAACGGATCGCGCACCCGACACCAAGGCCGATGCACACCGCGACGCGGGGCACGGACCCGGTGAGACTGCCGAAAAGGCGGACGGTCCTGCTCGCGAGGTCAAGATCGACGCCGAGATGCTCCGCGATCTCAGGATCACTACCGCGATCGCGGAAGAGCGTGCGGGCGGCGATACGGTGGGTGTCCTCGGCGAGGTGCAGGTCAACGAGCAGCGATATGCAGAGGTCGGAGCGCCTGTTGCGGCTCGCGCGGTCCGCGTGCTGGCCGCTCCGGGCGAGACGGTCCGCCGCGGTGCCACCCTGGTTGAATTGCAGAGCCTCGACGTAGGCCGCGCGCGTGGCGACTACGGAGAGGCGGCGGCCAAGGTCGAGTTGGCAGGCCGCGCGCTCGAACGAAAGCGGGCGCTCGCCGCGGAACGGATCGCGCCCCAGCGCGAGGTACAGGAGGCCGAGGCCGACCTGAAGACCGCGCAGGCGCAAGCGCAGGCCGCACGATCGGAGCTGCAGGCGATTGGGGCGTCCGCGGGAGAAGGAGGACGGTTCTCCCTTCGCTCGCCCATCGCCGGGACCGTCATCGATCGGAAGGTCGTGCCCGGTCAGGTCACCGATCCTTCGTCGGTTCTCTTCAAAATCGCCGACATCTCGTCGCTCTGGGTCACGGCCAACGCATACGAGCGTGATGCACTGCGTACGCGCGAGGGCGCGCAGGCGCAGGTCACCTTCCCGGCGCTTCCGGGACAGACGTTCATGGGCCGCGTGGTTCTGATCGGTGGCCAGGTCGATCCGAGCTCACGCACGTTGCCGATCCGCGTCGAGGTGGCGAATCCCGCGCGTGTGCTGCGTCCCGGTATGGCAGCAAAGGTGCTGCTGCCCCTGGACGCTGGAGGGCAGACGGTCGTCGCCGTACCCACGGCGGCGCTGCAGCGATTGGGCGATCGATGGTGCGTCTTCGTCCCCCGCCACGAGGGCGAGTTCGAGATTCGCGAGGTGGGCCGTGGGCGTGACCTCAGCGGCGAAGTCGAGGTTCTCTCCGGCCTGCGCGCCGGTGAAACGACCGTGGTCGAAGGCGCGTTCCTCCTGAAGGCCGAGGCCGACAAGGCTCGCGGGGAGGGCGAGCACCATGACCACTGAGGCGGGAGGCGTCCTCTTCCGGCTCCTGCGCGTCGTCTTCGCGCGCCCGGTCCTGGCGGGTGGACTCGTGCTGTTCGCGGCCGCCCTCGGGCTGTCATGGTTGCGCGCGTTGCCGCGCGACGTATTCCCTGATCTGTCCGTGCCCATCTTCAACGTGATCGTGCAGAACCCGGCGATGAACGCGGAAGAGCTGGAGACCGGCATCGCGATCCCCATGGAGGTCGCGCTCAGCGGGCTGCCCGACGTGCGGCGCATCCGGTCCACCTCGCAGCTCGGCGTGGCCCAGATCACCGTCGAGTTCGATTCGGAAGCCGACTACCACCGGTCGCGCCAGTTCGTGGCGGAGCGCGTTGCGCAGGCGGCTTCGCAAATGCCACCGGGGACCGATGCGCCTCTCCTGTCGAGTCTCACCGGGCGTCTGAACGAGATCTTCGAGTTCACGTTGGAGGCCGAGGCAGGGACCGTGGATTTGATGACCCTCCGCGATCTCGCGGAGTTCGAGGTGAAGAACCGGCTCCTCGCGGTGCCCGGCGTCGCCGCCGTCGAGCGGCTGGGCGGCCATCTCCGTCAGTACCAGGTCCTCCTCGATCCCGAGCGCGCATCGGGGCGCGGGGTGACGCTCGAACAGGTCACCCACGCCCTCGAAGGGGCAAACGAGAACGCCGCCGCGGGCATCGTCGTTCAGGGCTCGATGGAATGGACCGTCCGCGCGGTGGGCAGGATCTCATCGCTGGAGGATCTGCGTACCACGGTCGTCGCGTTGCGCGGGACCACGCCTGTACTCCTGGGCGATGTTGCCACGGTCGTGGATGCCCCCGCAGTCCGTCGGGGCATCGCCCACCGCCTCAAGGGTGAAGTCGTCAGCTGCCGCGTGACCAAGCAGTTCGGCGCGGACACCGTCGTGGTCGCCCGGGGGATCACGTCCGCGATCGAAGGAATTCAGCGCGCGCTGCCGAAGGGGGTCACGCTTCGCGTCGTCTACGACCAGTCGCAGCTCGTCCAGTCGGCGCTCGGCGGTGTCGGGCGCGCCGTCCTGATCGGCGCCTTCCTCGTCGTCGCGATCCTCTTTCTGCTGCTCGGGGACTGGAAGGCGGCGGCGATCGTGACGATCACGATCCCGCTCTCCATGGCCCTTGCCGGGATCCTGCTGCGCTACGCGAACGTCGGCATCAACACCATGACGCTGGGCGGTCTTGCGATCGCCGTCGGCATCCTCGTCGACGCCGCGATCATCGTGACCGAGAACATCATCCACCGCCTCAGCGGCGCGACCACCGCTGTCGCGCGCCATGAGAGGGCGCTCTCGGCGGCGGTGGAAGTCGGCCGTCCCATCGCGTTCGCGACGCTGATCGTCATCGCGGTGTTCCTCCCGTTGTTCGGGATGTCTGGCATCGAAGGCCGCATGTATAAGCCCTTGGCGGCGGCTGTGGTCGCGACCGTCCTGTCGGCCCTCGTGCTCGCGTTGACCATCGTGCCCGTGGCGGCGGGCTGGTTGCTGCGTCCGCATGCCGCCGGTGTCGAAGGCGACGCGCCGATCATCCGCCGCGTCAAGCGTGTCTACGCACCCTTGCTGGACGCAGCCATGCGACGCCCCGGTCGAGTGCTGGTAGGTGCCCTGGCCGTGACGGTGCCCGTCCTCGTGCTCGCAATGTTCATCGGACGCGACTTCATGCCTGCCCTGGACGAGGGAGCGTTCCTGCTTCAGACCATCCTTCCCTCGGAAGCGTCCCTGGATGAAGTCGACCGCGTGAACCATCGCGTCGAGGACGTTCTCCGCGAGTTTCCGGATGTCGAGGACGTGGTTCGTCGGACGGGACGAGCGGAACGCACGGAAGACCCGATGCCCCACACCGTCTCGGACGTGCTCGTCGTGCTGAAGTCGGATCGCAGCAGGTCGCTCTCTGACCTCGAAGATGCGATGCGCGAGCGGGTCGAGAAGGTGCCCGGCGTCTCCGTCCTCTTCACCACGCCTCTGGGCATGCGGATCGACGAAGGGCTTGGTGGAACACCCGCTGACATCTCGGTGCGTATTTTCGGGTCGGACCTCGACGAACTCGCTCGGGTGGCGGAAAAAGCACGGCGCGTCGTCGCCCAGGTCGACGGAATCGCGGACCTCCGGGTCGAACAGTTGAGTGGGCTGCCGCAGCTCAGAGTCGCCATCGACCGCGAAGCGGCGGCGCGCGTGGGACTCACTCCCGGAGAGGTGGTGCGTGCGGTCCGGGTCGGGATGGTCGGCGAGGAATTCGCGGAGGTGTGGATCGGCCAACGACGTTACGATCTCGTGCTCAAGCTTCAAGACGACCGTCAGGGTGGCAGCAACGGCCTCCGCTCACTTCTGCTCGATGGCCACGACGGCGGGCGCGTTCCGCTTGGGCAGGTAGCAACTATCGTGGAAACCGTCGGTCCGGCGTCGGTGCGGCGCGAAGCGGGTAGCCGACGCATCGCTATCGAGGCGAGCGCCGCCGGACGCGATCTCGGCAGCGTGGCGGCCGAGGTGAAGCAGCGGCTCGAGACCGAGTTGAAATTGCCTGCGGGCTACTTCTTCGATGTCGGCGGACGCGTGGAAAGCCAGGAGAGGGCGGCCCGAGCGTTGGTCGTGGCGTCCCTGATCGCCATCGCTGCCGTCCTCGTCCTGCTCTACCTCGCGCTAGGCTCTCAGGCAGAAGCGATGGTCATCCTCGCGACGCTCCCGAGCGCGCTCGTCGGTGGGATCGTGGCGTTATTCGTCGCCGGTGAGACGTGGAACGTTTCGTCCCTTGTCGGCTTGATCGGGCTCTTCGGCATCGCCGTCCAGAACGGGCTGGTACTCGTCACCCAGACGAATGGGCTGGTCGCCGAGGGGCATGACTTCGAGCACGCGCTTCGCGAGGCCAGCATCGGGCGCGTGCGGCCGAAGCTGATGACCGCCGGTACCGCGATCCTCGGTCTGCTCCCGATCCTCGTCCTTCCGCTCCACGGGACGGAGATCGAGCGCCCGCTGGCCGTCGTGATGGTTGGTGGCCTTGTCACGTCCACTCTGTTTACCCTGCTGGCCCTGCCAACCTTCTTCCTGCTGGTGCATCGAGCACAGCAACGCTGGGTGGCCCGGCCGGAGGCGGTGCGCGCGTGAGCGGATCGCACGACCACGCGCGCGAAGCGAGCCGGAAGAGCCTGGGGATCGTCCTCGGCCTCACGACGGTGTACCTGATCGCCGAGGTCGTCGGGGGGCTGATGACGCACAGCCTCGCTCTTCTCGCCGACGCGGGGCACATGCTCACCGACGTTGCAGGACTCGGCCTCGCGCTCTTCGCGATGTCTTTCGCATCGCGGCCCGCGACGCCGAAGCGCACGTATGGCTATCACCGCGTCGAGATCCTCGCCGCGCTGATCAACTCCGTGGTGCTTGTCGGGATCTCGCTATTCGTGCTCTACGAGGCGTGGGAGCGTCTTCGCAACCCACCGGCCGTATCGAGTGGCGCGATGATCGCCGTGGCGTGCGTGGGCCTGGTGGTGAACCTCATCGGCGCGTCCATCCTCAAGGGCGGGTCAGCTGCGAGCCTCAACATGCAGGGCGCGTACTTCGAGGTTCTCTCGGATCTGCTCGCCTCGATCGCGGTCATCGTTGCTGGCGTGATCATGTGGACGACCGGCTGGTACTACGCGGACCCGATCCTCTCGGCGGTCATCGGCCTTTTCATCCTGCCTCGCACCTTCAAGCTGATGGGCGCGGCCATCGGCGTCCTGCTCGAGGGCACGCCATCCGATGTGAATCTCACGACGGTAAGAGCCCGGCTGGAGCAGGTCCCCGGGGTTGATGCGGTTCACGACCTGCACGTGTGGACGCTGACGTCGGGGATGAACGCCATGAGCGTGCATGTCGTACTCGCCGACGGGGCGACTCACGACGATGTGCTCGAACTCGTTCGCAACGCGGTAACCGGTGAACTCCACATCGCGCACGCGACGGTCCAGGTGGAGCGGAAGGGCTGCGAGGCGCTGGAGACGCACCTGTGAGCCTGAACCCGGGATCCGGCTCATGAAGGTCGAAGCCCAGCGCCGGACGCTGTGGTCGCTGCTCGCGATCAACGGCGCGATGTTCGTCCTCGAGTTCGTCACCGGCTGGCTCGCCCAGTCGATGGGTCTGATCGCTGATTCTCTCGACATGCTTGCCGATGCGGCGGTCTACGGGCTCGCTCTCTGGGCTGTGGGTTCGACGAATCGTCGGAAGACGCACGCTGCCCTTGCGAGTGGTGTGCTGCAAGTCGGGCTTGCCGTCGGCGTTGCGGTGGAGGTCGTCCGCCGGGCGGTCGCGGGGAGCGAGCCTGTCTCGGCGCTCATGATCGGGGTCTCGGTCGTGGCGTTGGCTGCGAACGCCGCGTGCGTGATGCTCCTGCGCAAGCATCGCGACGGCGAGATCCACATGCAGGCGAGCTGGATCTTCTCGACGACCGACGTTCAGGTGAACGTTGCGGTCATCGTCGCCGGGGTGTTTGTCATGATCACTGGCGCAGCCTGGCCAGACCTCGTCATCGGCAGCCTTGTGTGCGCGATCGTCGTCCGCGGCGGCATCCGCATCCTTCGCCGGGCACGGGCGGCGTATGCGGAGGACCATAGGGCAAGCTCGGCCACGCCA
>JANMPI010000594.1:0-1647 GCA_031369785.1 Acidobacteriota bacterium | reverse complement strand
GGGAAGCGCGACCTCGTCTCCGTCGTCTCCGCCTCCGGCGAGGTGAAGCCGAAGAAGTTCGTGAACGTGAGCGCCAACGTCTCCGGCCGGATCACGCAGCTCCTGGTGAAGGAGGGGGATTCGGTCCGGCGCGGCCAGGTGCTGGCCCGCATCGACTCCACGCGGTTCGCCGCCGGCGAGCGCCAGTCCGCGGCCGCGGTGCAGGCCGCGGGATCCGACGCCGAGCGCGCCGAGGCCGACCTCGAGGGGTCACGCCTGTCCTACGAGCGCAGCCGGAAGATGCACGCGGAGAAGCTCATCTCCGACCAGGCCTTCGAGCAGGCGCAGGCGGAGCTGAAGATGAAGGAGGCCTCGCTCAGCGCGCTGCGCCGCCGCGTCCAGCAGCAGGCGGCCGGCCTGGAGAGCAACCGCGACGACCTCGAGAAGACGATCGTCGTCTCGCCCATGGACGGCGTGGTCACCAACCTCCAGAAGGAGGAGGGCGAGGTCGTCATCGGCGCCCAGAGCTTCGCGCCCACCGTGATCATGACCGTCGGCGACCTGTCGTCGTTCGAGGTCGAGGTGATGGTGGACGAGACCGACATCCGCTACATCAGCCTCGGGCAGCCGGCGGAGATCCGCGTCGATGCGCTGGAGGGGATCAAGGTCGCGGGCGAGGTGACCGAGATCGGCTCGTCGGCGATTCCGCGCGGCGGCGCCTCCGCGGCCGCGAACACGAGCAACGTGGCCAAGGACTTCAAGGTCGCGGTGACGATCAAGGACCCGTCGAAGGCGCTGCGCTCGGGGCTGAACGCGACCGCGGAGATCACCACCGCCCGCAAGGACAAGGTGCTGGCGATCCCGATCCAGGCCGTGGTCGTGCGCGGGGTCGGCAAGGACGGCAAGGTGATCGACCCCGACGCGCTGCAGGCGGCGGAGAAGGACCAGGGCACTTTCGAGAAGGGCGAAGAGAAGGAAGGCGTTTTCGTGGTGAACGGCGGGCAGGTCGCCTTCCGCCCCGTGAAGACGGGCATCATCGGCGAGACCGACATCGAGGTCCTGGACGGATTGAAAGAAGGCGACGAGATCGTGACCGGCGCCTACAAGACGCTGCGCACCCTGAAGGACGAGGCCCGCGTGAAGCCCGAGGTGAAGGAGAAGAAATGACCGCAACCGCACCCGCCGTGAGCAGCCCGACCGTCGCCCCCGACGGCACGCTCATCCGCGCCGAGGAGCTGTGGCGCTCCTACGTCATGGGCACGGAGGAGATCCACGCGCTGCGCGGCGTGAGCTTCACCATCGATCCCGGCGAGTACCTCGCGATCATGGGGCCGTCGGGATCCGGCAAGTCGACGCTCATGAACCTCATCGGCTGCCTCGACACCCCGAGCAAGGGCGTCTACGTGCTGCGCGGCAAAATCGTCTCGGAGATGAACGACGACGAGCTGGCGGAAGTCCGCAACCGCGAGATCGGCTTCGTCTTCCAGACCTTCAACCTGCTGCCCCGGGCCAGCGCCCTGCACAACGTCGAGCTGCCCATGGTCTACGCGGGCATCCCGCGCGACGAGCGCCTGGAGCGTGCGCGGGGCGCGCTGGAGCAGGTCGACCTCGCCGACCGCATGCACCACAAGCCGAACGAGCTGTCCGGCGGACAGCGCCAGCGCGTGG
>JANMPI010000592.1:0-17638 GCA_031369785.1 Acidobacteriota bacterium | reverse complement strand
CGAGCGTGCGCAGGATTCCGCCACCGGCGTGTTCACCGACCGCGACCTGCTGCCCGTCGTCTTCCCGGGGCTGATGGACGAGGTGGAGACGCACCTGCTCCCGAACGAGAGCGACCCCCGCATCGTCGACATCGACTACTGCAACAACGCGATGGCGATCTATCACCTCGAGCCGATCGACGACATCGAGATCCGCCAGTGGGCCGAGGACGGGAGCCTGCAGGAGATGACCCTGCTCCTCGGCCGGCTCTCCATGGGCGCCTTCACGGAGAAGGCCTCCGAGATTCCGCTCCTGAAGGAAAAGCACGAGTGGATCCTCGCCAACAGCGGCGCGGCGCAGAAGTCGTACGCGTACCGCGAGATCCGCGCGCTCTTCAACCGCTTCCCCAAGCGTGAGCTGTTCTACGCGAGCGCCCCGTCGCTGAAGGACGTCATCGACCGCGTCGTGTACATGACGGGCGACGACGACGTGGCCGTCCATTCGCGCCGCGGCGCCGGCTACGTGGCGCTTTCCATCGCCTTCTCACGCTTGCGCTACTCGTACAAGGCGGAGGAGGACCTGAAGCACGCGCTCGCGGACGCGTACGGCCCGATCGCCTTCAGCAGCTCGACGGACTGCGGCGCGGTCACGCTTCTCCTCTGTTACTTCGACTCGTCGCGGATGGAGCGGGCGGTGGACAACGACGAGGTCCGCCGCATGACCGAAGGGCTCGTCACCACCTGGGAAGACCGGGTGGCGGTGGCCCTCGAGGCCGAGCTGGGGGAGCGCGAGGGACGGCGGCTCTTCGAGAGCTACATCCGCTCGGAAAGCCGCAGCGGCCTCTACCGCGAGTCGACGCCGCCCGAAGAGGTGCCGGCCGACATCCGCAATCTCGAGAACCTCGAGGGTCGCCTGCAGGTCGGCATCCTTCCCCGGACCGCGGGGACGGTGACGCTCAAGCTCTTCTCCCCGCGCGTGCTCGCGCTCACCCAGGCGCTGCGCACGCTGCAGAACCTCGGGGTCACGGTCACCGAGGAGCTTCGCGTGCCGCTGACCCTTCCCGGCGAGCGCAAGGCGTACCTGTACCGCTTCGAGATCGAGACCACGCCCGAGCGCATCGCGAACCTGATGACCGCGGAGGAGCGCTTCGTCGAGGCCGTGCGCGCGCTCGACGAGGAGGTTGCGACCGACGACAGCCTGAACGTCCTCGTCCTGCAGGAAGGCCTCTCGTGGCGCGAGGTCGAGCTGCTGCGCACGCTGCGCAACCACCTGCTGCAGATCCGCACCCAGTACAACGCGGAGACGGTGAATGGCGTGCTGCTCCGCAACAGCGGAGTGGCGGCCTCGCTCTTCCGGTCCTTCGCCATGCGCTTCGACCCGGCCGTCGCGGAGGGGCGCGAGAAGCTGGTGGCGGCCGCGGACGCGGCGGTGAAGAAGGCGCTGGAGGCGGTGGGCAGCCTCGCCGAGGACGAGGTCCTGCGCGGCATCGACAACCTCGTCCGCGCCTCTCTGCGGACGAACTTCTACCAGCATCCGGCCCGGCCGGTGGTCGCGATCAAGATCGACAGCCGCAAGGTCGAGGGGATGCCGTCGCCGCGGCCGATGTTCGAGATCTACGTGCACTCCCGGCGGCTGGAGGGCATCCACCTCCGCGGCGGCAAGGTGGCCCGCGGCGGCATCCGCTGGAGCGACCGCCACGACGACTTCCGGACCGAGGTCCTGGGCCTGATGAAGACGCAGATGGTGAAGAACTCCATCATCGTCCCGGTGGGGTCGAAGGGCGGGTTCGTCCTGAAGGGCGACGTGCCGACGCGTCCCGCCCTCGACGACTACCTGATCAACCGCTACCGCGAGTTCGTCTCCGGCCTCCTCGACGTGACCGACAACATCGTCGACGGCGCGATCGTCCATCCGCCGGAGGTGGTGCGCCACGACGGGGACGATCCGTACCTCGTGGTCGCCGCCGACAAGGGGACCGCGCACCTCTCCGACACCGCGAACCGCGTGTCCGCGCAGTACGGCTTCTGGCTCGGCGACGCCTTCGCGTCCGGGGGCAGCGTCGGCTACGACCACAAGAAGGTGGGGATCACGGCGCGCGGCGCCTGGGAGTGCGTGAAGCACCACTTCCGCAACCTCGGGCACGACGTGCAGACCCAGCCCTTCACGCTGGCCGGCATCGGGGACATGGCGGGCGACGTCTTCGGCAACGGGCTGCTCATGAGCAAGGCGATCAAGCTCGTGGCCGCCTTCAACCACGTGCACGTCTTCATCGACCCCGACCCCGACCCCGCAAAGAGCTATGTGGAGCGCGAGCGGCTGTTCCGCCTGCCCCGGTCGAGCTGGCGCGACTACGACGCGAAGCTGATCAGCAAGGGCGGCGGGATCTTCGAGCGCTCGGCCAAGGCGATCCCTCTCTCGCCGGAGATGCGCGCGCTCCTCGACCTCCAGGCGGAAAGCGCCCCCGGCGAGGAAGTCATCCGCCGCATCCTGACCGCGAAGGTCGACCTCCTGTACAACGGCGGGATCGGCACCTACGTGAAGTCATCGGGCGAGGAGGACGCGGACGTCGGCGATCGCGCGAACGACCGCGTGCGCGTGAACGGCGCCCAGGTCCGGGCGCGTGTCATCGGGGAGGGTGGGAACCTCGGCTTCACGCAGCGCGGCCGGCTCGAATACGCGAACACCGGCGGCCTGATGAACACCGACGCGGTGGACAACTCCGGCGGCGTCGACATGTCCGACCACGAGGTGAACATCAAGATCCTGATGAACCACCTCGTGAAGAGGGGCGTGGTTGCGGGCGGCGCGGAGCGCAATCGCATCCTCATGGAGCTGACGGAAGAGGTCGCCAACCTGGTCCTCGCGGACAATGAGAACCAGGCCCGCGCGATCACCCTCGACTCGATGCGCAGCGTTTCGCGCTACGAGGAATTCGCCTCCCTCATCGACGACATGGTCGGGGCCGGGGTGTCGAACCGCGAGGACGACGCGATTCCCACCCGCGCCGAGCTCCTGGCCAGCCCGTGGCGGGAGCGCGGGCTGCCGCGGCCGCTGCTGGCCGTCCTGCTCGGCCACACCAAGATGTGGGCCTTCCAGATGGTGATGGAGACGACGTTCCCGGAGAGCGCGGCCGGCGACCCGTTCCTCGAGGCCTATTTCCCACAGCGTCTCCGCGAGACGTTCGGCCCGTACCTGAAGGAGCACGCGCTGCGGCGGGAGATCGTGGCCACGACCGCCGTCAACCATCTCATCAACAACGCCGGGATCACGTTCATCTCGCGCCTCGTGGCCGATTCGAAGACAGGCATCGGCGAGGTGGTCGCGGCGTACCTGCAGGTCGATCGCGCTGCGGCGGCGCCCGCCCTCCGCGAACGGCTGCAGGCCAAGGGCCTGTCCGCGGAGGCCGAGCACCGGGCCCTCCTGGAGGTCGAGGACGCGCTGGAAGCCGCCGCGCGCCGGGTGCTCGAGGGCGCGAAGGGCGACCCCGCCGCGGCTCTCGCCCCCGTCCTGGCCAGGATCGGCGCCTAGCCGGGGCGCCAACGGCAAGCCGTTTGCATGTTCCATGGCGCGCGTTTCGACAAAGGAGACACCATGGCTCGACGGAAGACCACATGACCGCGCCCTATCCCATGCCGAACCCCGCGCCCGACCCGAGCCCCGCCCCGGCGCCGAGCGGTGAATCGGACCAGCACGTCCCGATGCCCAACCCGCGCCCGCTCCCGAGCCCGGTGAGCGTGCCCCGTCCGGAGCCGGACGCGCCACCGGTCGGCGTGCCGAGCCCGGCGCCGCACCCGGGGATTTTCTAACCGCTCACTGCGGGCACGGCGGGCGGTCCGCGATCTGCGCGACGCGCGCGAGGAATGTGCGCGTCCATGCGTCGGGGTCCGCCGCCGCCGCGTTGCGGAAGAACTCCGTGAAGCGGGCCCCGCTGAAGAGGGCGCGGACCTGCGCCGCGGAAAGCTGCCGCAGCAGCGCGGCCAGGAACGCGCGCCCGCCCTCGGAGATCGTCCCGTCGCGGAACGTCGCGCCCTTCCACGGCAAGGTGCTCATGCTGACCCGGCAGGTCGCAGCGTCCGCCCACACCGGAGTGCGCGTCCAGCCGTCGAGATCGATGCTCTTGGGCCCGAACGTCTGCCCGAGATCCTGCATGTAGGCGAGCGGCGCCGCGCATTCCTTCGCGACGGGATCGAATCCGCCCTGGCAGAGCAGCCGCTCGTTCACCGGCTTGCCGTCCCAGTTGTTCAGGAAGACCGCGAGGAGGCGCAGCGCATCGACCTGGGCGCGGGTCGCGCCACCGGCGGTGGGATCGATGGAGTCGAGCTCCGGCCAGGCCCAGCCGCCCGCGATCTCCACCCCGGGGAGCCGGCGCTCGATCACGGCCATCTCGAAATCGAACGCGCGCGAGGCGTCGGTGCGCAGCGCATCGAAGATCCCGATCTTGGGGTACGGGTACGCGGGACAGCCGAAGCAGCGCACCACGCCCACCACGTACATCCGGTCCGCGCCGAAGCCCAGTGCTCCCACCAGCCGCGTCGCCGCCACCTCGCCGAAAGTCTCCGGGTTGTTGTGCCCGTACTTGACCTTCAGGACGTCGCCGCCCGGCCGGACGCACTGGAACTTGGGCGTTCGTCCGGCGGAGTCCTTCAGCTGGAACTTGCAGGGGACGACCTCGGTCGTGCCGAAGCTGTCGGGGCCCGGCGGGTTGTGCTCGAGATCCGCGGAGGAAATGGGAGTCTCCGGCTGGCGCCACACCGTCGCGCGGCGGAGCGCATCGGCGCGCACGCGGCCGCCGTCGCCCTCGAGCGTGAGGTGATGCTCGTTCGGTCTTGGCGTGTAATCGCCCGGTGGGAGCCCGCCGGCGCCGGCTCCGTCGTTGCGGCATCCGCCGACCGCCAACGCGAGTATTACGACCCCAGCCAGTCGGGGGATATGGCCTCCCGGGCAGCAAACCCGGGTGAATGTTAGCATTCCTCCACTGACGTTCGGGCGACATGGCCGCGGTCGGGCAGACTGCCCGGGGCCGGCGAACAGTCGTGCGTTCTGTCACTTGCGATAGGTCCGGTCGGGTGTAGGCTGAAACAGCCCGAAGCAGTGGGGCGTCCAACGCGCCAAGCACCTCGGGTGCTCACGGCACGGACATTGCTAAAGGAGACGGCAGACGCCGCGCCTCCGAAGGCCGGCGAGAGGTCAACGAATGGACGAAAGGCGCACCGAGGATCGACGGAAGGGCGACCGGCGTGTGGCCCCACGGAACGGGCCCGACCGACGCCAGGGCGATCGGCGCGCGATTGCCGCGGCGGCCGCGCTGGCCGCGGTCGTGGTCTGCTTCGCACCCTCCGACGCTGCCGCGCAGATCTACACCCGCACGAACGCGCGCGGCGTGATCGAAGCGACGGACACGCCCGCCGTCCCCGGCGACTACCGCCTGGCCTACCCCAAGCGGAAGGGCATCGTCATCCATTCCCGGGAATTCAAGCTGCGCCCGTCGACCCGCGCGGAGTTCGACGAGCACATCAACAACGCTGCCGCCTGGCACGGCGTGCCGGTGCCCTTCGTGCGCGCGGTGATCCAGACCGAGTCGCAGTTCGACCCCCGCGCGGTGTCGTCGGTCGGCGCGCAGGGGCTGATGCAGCTCATGCCCGCGACCGCCCGCCGCTTCGGCGTCGCGGATGCGTTCCAGCCCCAGCAGAACATCTTCGGCGGCGTCCGCTACCTGAAGTGGCTGCTCGACAAGTTCGGCGGCAACCAGTCCCTCGCGGCGGCGGGATACAACGCCGGCGAGAACGCCGTCGTGCGCTACGGCGGCATCCCGCCCTACCGCGAGACGCAGCAGTACGTGCGCAAGGTGATGGGGCTCGTGCAGGGATCCGACGCGCTCCCGCCCGTCGCCATCATGGCCGCGGCCATAGCGCCGGAACCGCCGCCGACGGTCACCCTCGCGTCGTACACGCCCGGCGCTCCTCAAGTCGGCGGCGTCGTCACGCGCGCCGCGGCGGCCGGCCAGAAGCCCCAGCCGCCCAAGCCCGCGCGCAAGCTCTACAGCTGGAAGGACGAGCGCGGCGTACCCCACGTCAGCGAGACGCCGCCCGCCCGGGGCGAGTACGTCACGCTCCGCGCTTCCGACTAGTCTCGGAAGCGCAGCGGGGAAAACCCTTCCCCTCGCCGTCCGCGGCGGGGGAAGGGCTCGGTCTTAGGACTTCTCCGGGATGGTGAGCTGCTGCCCGGGCTGGATCTTGTCCGGGTCCTTGAGCTTGTCCTTGTTGGCGTTGAAGATCTTCATGTAGTCGTTGGCGTTGCCGTAGAACTGCTTGCTGATCTTCGACAGCGTGTCGCCGGCCTGGACGGTGTACGTCCGCGCCGGTGCGCCCGCCGTTCCCGCCGCGGGTCCGCCCTGGCCCTTCACGACCGAGATGTCGATGGTCGCGTCCTGGGGGCTGCTGCCGGCGTTCATGGCCTTCACCGCATCCCAGACCTTGTTCTTGGCGTCTTCCGAGGGCGCCTCGCCGCGGATCAGGATCTTCCCGTTCTGCCACTCCACGTTCTGGATGCGCACCTGGTTCTTGCTCGCGGCCTCGAGCGCGCTCGCGTACTTCTGCTTCTTGGCGCTCAGGTTCTGCTCGTCCGTGGGCGCGCCGGCGGTGGGCGGCGCCTTGTCCTTGTTCTTGCCGAATAGATCCATGTGGTGACTCCTTTTACCGGTCGCGACCCGAGGATTTCGAGCACCCGAAGCGCCGGTATACACCTACTGAAGCACGATCGGTGCCGCCGTGGTATCCTTTGGTTCCAACTCGCGCGGGCTCCCAGATCCCGGGACGGCGTTCCTACCCCCAGAGATCTGCGTATCGGTCAGGGACCGAGGGCCCATCCTGCGCTTGGCGGCAATGAGGCAATCACATGACCGCTCTACTGCGCAGGGCGACGTCCGCGATGCTCGACTGGCTTGGCCTCGATTCCGCTACCCTCCGCGGCTTCGCCCTCGGCCGCCCGGGTACGGAATGGCAGACCTGGTCTTTGCGGGCGGCGCTCACGCCCGTACCCGTTCGCCCGGCTCGCATGGCGTCGGCGCGGCTGGCCACGGCGGGAAGGGTGTGCCGATGAAGGAGACTCCTGCACCGGGCGCCCTCCTTCCGCCCGAGGCCGTGAAGTACAACAAGTTCCGGAACGTCGTGGTCGCGCACCAGAGGGCGCAGCAGCTGAAGAACGGCGCGCGCCCCCGCGTCGAGACGGGGACGCACAAGTTCCTGTGGGTCGCGATGCGTGAAGTCCAGGAGGGCCTCATCTCCTGGGACTCGCCCGAGCCGATCGTCGACCGCGGGGAGTAACTCCCGCGGCTAGGACCCGAGTGTTCCTGACCGTGCGCTAGAGGCCGTACAGCACGAGGCCGAACGTCACGGTCAGGAAGACGCTCATCTGCTCGCGGGTCACCGCCGCCGTCGGGCAATAGTTCCCACCGCCGCATCCCGTGACCACGTTTCTCCGCGCGAGCTCCTCGATCCACTTGCAGAACGCGCTCGTCGCCGGGACGTCCGCGAACAGCGGCGTGCCGCAGGCCGGCGGGTTCAGCGCGGGATCGAGCGTGCGCAGCACGAAGACCGACATCTGCTCGCGGGTGGCGGGTGACGACGGGCAGTACTGGCCGGCCGCGCAGCCGCTGACGACACCGCGCCGCGCCAGCTCCTCGACCCAGCGGCAGAAGGGGCTCGACGCGGGCACGTCGGTGAACATCGGCGTGGCGCCGCAGGCGGGCGGGGTGAATCCCGCGGGCTCCTTCGACACCAGCACGAAGACGGCCATCTGCTCGCGCGTCGTGGAGAGCGACGGGCAGTACGTCGTCGCGGTGCAGCCGCCGGTCACGTTCTTGTGGAGGATGGTCTCGACGAAGCGGTAGAAGCCGTTCGACGTCGGCACGTCCGTGAAGCTGTCCCCCACGTGGAGGGTCCAGGTCTTGATGTTGGCGCTCGGGGAGAACGTCTCGAGCACGGTTGCGTCCCAGTGCGCGACCGGACGGCTGGCCGCGGCGATGCCGAGCGAGTAGCAATTCGCGGTTGTGGTGCAGCTTGCCACCGCCCCCACGGCGATCGTTCCGTAAGAGGCCGTGCCGTCGGCGATCGAGTAGTTGGCGCCGGGACCCGTGAAGGACGACAGCGCGCCCGACGCACCCGCCAGGACGCCGACGCCGGAGTTGCGCCACGCCGGCTCCATCACCACGGTCTCGTTTGGCTGGAGGACGCCGTTGCCTGCCGTATCCACGCCAAGGGATGCCGGCGCCGCGGACACCGCCGAATTGGCCACGATCGTGAAGTTGGTATCGGAGATGTCGAAGAAGATGCTTCCGACGGCCGCCACCTTCACCCGCGCCGTGCTGGTCGTGACGTTGAGCGCGGTCACCTGCTGCGTGCCGTCGTTCGGCGTGTTGGCGGCGAGGACGAAAGGGAAGGTGAGCCCGCCGTCGAGGGACAGGAGGATGTCGACGTTCGCGGTGTTGATCGGTGCCGCCGCCGTGCCTGCCACATTCCAGAGGACGGTCTGGGCGGTGGCGCCGAGCCAGGATACCGGGGTGTTGGGCGCGGTCACGAGGAATGGGCCCGCCGCGGCCTGCACGGTGACCGTCGTCGAGTCCCAATCCACTCCGCCGCCGCCGGCGCGATTGTCACGCGCGGTGACGCGGAA
This sequence comes from Acidobacteriota bacterium, assembly GCA_031369785.1. Lineage (GTDB taxonomy): Bacteria > Acidobacteriota > Vicinamibacteria > Fen-336 > Fen-336 > JANMPI01. The sequence continues at coordinate 8,988 of JANMPI010000592.1, read as the reverse complement.
GGTCATGGTCCGATTGGTCGTGGGGAGGATCTCGCCGTAGGTGGTGAGGTTGCCGAGGATGTCGGAAAGCTTGGGGAAGATGCGCGTCGGCGACGTGGTGCTGTTGAAGGACCGGAGGATGGGGGAGGCCCCGTTGTCCGTCCGGCCGTCGCCCGCGGGACCGAGGTCGAACTCTTCCCAGTTGAAGGTCAGCGGATCGCCGTTGGGATCGCTGGCGGTGGCGGTGAGGGCGAAGGGCGTGCGGGCCGGAATGTTGAAGGCGGGTCCGGCGTCGATCACCGGGGCCTGGTTGCCGGTGGGGGTGCGCGCCGGGCACGAGCCTCCCGTCGACTGGTTGTTGATGAAGGCCTGGATCTCGACGAAGTTGATGTTGTGGAAGTAGTCGTCGCTGTTGGGCTGGAGGTTCTGGGCGCCGCATATGCCGGCATAGCCCATGATCGTGGACGCGCTGCCCACCTCGTAGGCGGTCGACCCGTTTCGGTTCCCGCCCGCGCACGACCCGGCGTTACCGTTGAAGCTGTGGTTGCCGCCAAACTGGTGGCCCATCTCGTGGGCCACGTAGTCCACGTCGAAGGGGTCGCCGATGGGGCTGCCGCGGCCGGTCACGCCGCGGGCCTTGCTCGCGTTGTTGCAGGGCACCCGGAGCTGAGCCACGCCGCCGCCGCCGGTGCTGAACACGTGGCCGATGTCGTAGTTGGCGGTCCCGATGTTGGCGTCGACGATCGCCTGGTTGACGTTGATCATCGCCGAGGTGTTGTCGTACCCGTCGGGCTCGGTGACGAAGATGACGTTGAGCTCATTGGCGACCAGGACCATACGCACCGCGACGTCGCGCTCGTAGATCCCGTTCACGCGGTTCATGGACGGAATGATGCCGTTGTTGAGCACGTCCGCTTTCAGCGGTGGATTGGCGGCGCTGTGGAAATCGCTGTACTCGACGTTCGCGGCCAACGCCAGGCGATAGATGCGCAGCGTGTCGCCGGAGGGGGCGAGGGAGTGCGGGGCGTCGAGGATCGCCGAGACGTCCACGCCGTCCTCGACAACGCAGCGGAACTCCTTCGCCACGTGGTAGTCGCTCTTCGCGTAGCTCATGTAATGAACCAGGTCGCCACGCCGGTAGGGGTCGATGTAGACGGTTCCGCGGGCGGAGAGCACGATTGCGTGGAAGCCGGCGGACGTCCAGCCGAACCGCGTGGTCGCCGTCGGGTCGTCGAGGCCCTGCCCACGGTAGGTCTTGATGTCCGGGAACTGCGCCGCGAGGCCGGCTTCCATGATTGGTGACTCTTCGATGCGAAACCGCGCGGACGCCCCGTCGGGCATCGGCAGGGCGAGAGTGACCGAGCTCGCCGTATAGCCGGCGTCAGCGGTGAACTCGAGGGGAGCCTGGGACAGGGCCTGCATCAGGACGTCGGCGTCCAGCGAGAGGGTCCGATAGCGCTCGGGGAAAAGGACGCGCTCACCCTCTCCGGCGGCGAGCGTGGATTCTCGGACGTCCGTCCAGGGTGGCGAAACCGCGGCGGCGGACGACGATCGCCCGCCGAGCAAGGCGGCCGCGAGAAAAAGCGCGGTCGATGCGTTCATCTTCATCTGTGTCGTCCCTCGGTCACGGCGTTCGCGAGCGGGTTGTTCGATGGCGAAACAGTATGCGGCCGGTCCGTCAGCCGCGCAAAGTCCAGGGACGGACGAGGCGCACCTTCACGAGGCACAATATGCGCCATGACGATGACGAGCGGATTCAGGCTATGCCTCGCCGTGGCCGCACTGGCCCTCGGATGCGGAACGAAGGAGCAGGCCGCGTCGCAAGGGACGCCGCAGCAGACCGTGCCCCCCGCCGAGCCCACCACGACGACGACCACCACCACCACCACCACCACGCTGCCGCCGCCGGTGTGGCGGACGGTGCGGTGGGGCATGACGAAGGACGAGGTCCTGGCGGCGTTGCCCGGCGAAGCGCAGCGCCTCGGCACGCCGGTGGCCTATGGTCCCGACACTCCGGGATCGACGGACCTCGCCATCCCGTCCTACGAGACGGACGGGGCGGCGTTCCGCACCCTCTTCGGCTTCGACGAGGCGAGCGGGCTTGCCCGCATCCATCTCTCTGCGATCAAGCCCGGCAATTCGACCTGCGCGGACCTCGAGCAGAAGCTGACCGAGAAGTACGGCGCGCCCGCGGCGCGCAACGCGACCGGCACCTCGCTGCGCGGCGAGGAGATGGTCTGGAAGCGGCCCGACCAGACGGTGACGCTCGGCTGCTCCGGCGTCGCGTCCCTCGGGTTCCACAATGTGACGCTCTCCTATGCGCCTCCGTCCTAGCCCCTTTTTGGGCTAGGATCGCGCGCACATGCGCGTGTTCATAGCCGTCGCCCTCGGTCTGGCCGCGGGAATCTCTGCCTTCGCGATCGCGATGGGATTGCTGGGATCGTTGGGCATGGCGTTCGTCGCGGGAATCCTCGTCGCCGCCCTCGCGGCGTGGGGAGCGTGGATCCGTCCTCCCGTACCCCTGGTCCCGGATGCCGAACCGCGGCGACTCCTGATCCTGTCCGCGACGGCGACGGTGGTCACTCTCGTCCAGCTCGCCGTGCTGACCGTGTTCATGGTCGCGCCCGAGCAGGCCGCGTACTCGACAGTGCCCGGGAGCGCGTGGGAGCGCCGCCACTCGTGCCTGAGCGCGTACTTCGTGGCCGGGGAAGCGGTGGGCCGGGGAGGAGACGCGTACGACGAAGCGCTGTATACCGCCGCCGGCGACACCGGCGTGGGGATGCGCAAGGCGCGGATGCTCGGGCCCTTCGGCATCGACGTGTACGAGTACCCCCCGCCGTTCCTGCTCGTCCCGCGCGCGCTCCGCCTCCTGACCACCGACTTCTCGCGCACGCGCGCCCTCTGGTTCGGCCTCAACGTCGCCGTGATCCTCCTCGCGATGCTGGCCGTTGCGCGCCGGATGGGGCCCGCCTTCGCCCCCCGCGCGATCCTCCTCCTGCCGATGGCGCTCGTCGGAATGTCCATGCTCAACACCCTGCAGAAGGGAAACATCCAGCCCGCCGTCATCGCGATCGCGATGACGGCGATGGCGTGGTTCGAGAGGCGCCGTTGGGCGGCGGGCGCCGTGCTCCTCGCCTACTCGATCCTGGCCAAGCTGTACCCGGGGATGCTCGGCGTGTACCTGCTGGCGCGCCGGCAGTGGCGCGCCGCGGCCTGGACGGCCGCCATGGGCGTGGTGCTTCTCGCCGCCAGCGTGGCCGACATCGGGACCGCGCCCTTCGCGAGCTTCCTGCACTTTCTTCCCGGGGTGCTGAGCGGCGAGGCGTTCCCCGCCTTTCGCAATCCAGGGGCAATCGCCATCAACCTCTCCATCCCCGGCCTCGCCTTCAAGGCCGGGTTGTTCGGCGTTCCGGGCATGGGCTTCGGGGCGGCCAAGGTGCTGGGCTGGCTCTACACCGCGGTCATCCTGTTCGTCACGGTGCGCGTGGGGCAGCGGACGCAGGCGGACGCGGAGAAGCCGCTGGCCTGGCTCGCCATCCTCATCCTCGCGACGCTGCGCAGCCCGTTCCTGCCCCAGACCTACGGCGTCGTCCCCGCGCTCTGGCTGCTGACCCTGCTGGCCGCGACGTACGCGCCGACGGGGAAGACGCTGGCGCTGGTCGTGGTGACGGCGGTCGCGTTGAACCTCCACTGGCCGCTCGACTGGCCGATGGACCCCCGCCTGCGCGCCGTCCTGTACACGATCCCCCAGGCCATCACGATCGGCATTGCCGTCCTCGCGCTGCGCCGTCGCGTCGGGGCGCCGGAAGGCGATACGCTCACGGTGTGATTTCTTTCTCCCATCTCGGCAAGCAGTACGGGCGCCAGGTCCTCTTCATCGACGCGTCGTTCCAGCTGAACCCGGGGGAGAAGGTCGGCCTCGTGGGGCCCAACGGCGCGGGCAAGACGACGCTGTTCCGCCTGATCGTCGGTGAAGAGGCGCCGGACGAGGGCGACGTCTCGGTGCCGCGCAAGCTCACCATCGGCTACTTCCGCCAGGACGTGGAGGAAATGTCGGGCCGCTCCGTCCTCGACGAGGCGATCGCAGGGAGCGGGCGCGTCGGCGACCTCCATCACGAGCTCGAAGCGCTGCAGCACGCGATGGGCGATCCCGAGCGCGCGGACGAGATGGACTCGATCCTGACCCGGTTCGGCGAGGTGCAGGAGGAGTACGACCATCTCGGCGGCTACGCCCTCGAGTCGCAGGCACGCGAGGTCCTGCACGGTCTCGGGTTCGAGGACGACCGTATCGATGGCGACGTCGGAGCGCTCTCCGGCGGGTGGAAGATGCGCGTGGCCATGGCCCGCGTGCTCCTCGGCAAGCCCGAGGTGCTGCTGATGGACGAGCCGACGAACCACCTCGACATCGAGTCGATCGTGTGGCTCGAGTCCTTCCTCCGCGACCGGACCGGCGCGCTCCTCATGACGTCGCACGACCGCGAGTTCATGAACCGCGTGGTCACGCGCATCGCGGAGATCGACGGCGGCGAGATCACGTCCTACTCCGGCAACTACGACTTCTACGAGCGGGAGCGCGCGATCCGCGAGACCAACAACGAGGCCGCCTACGCGCGCCAGCAGGCGATGCTGGCCAAGGAGCAGCGCTTCATCGACCGCTTCTCCGCGCACGCGGCCAAGGCGGCGCAGGTGCAGAGCCGCATCAAGGCCCTCGACAAGATCGAGAAGATCGAGCTGCCGAAGAAGCGCCAGGTGGTGCGCTTCGACTTCCGCCGGCCGCCGCGGTCCGGCGACGAGGTGGCGACCCTCGAGGGCGTGACCAAGGCGTACGGGCGCCGCGTCGTGCACGACGGGCTCTCCTTCCGCATCCGCCGCGGCGAGCGCTGGTGCGTGATGGGGAAAAACGGCGCCGGGAAGACGACGCTCCTGCGCATGGTCGCGGGCGTGCTCCCCCCCGACGCGGGATCCCTTCGCCTCGGCGCGAGCCTCAAGCTCGGCTACTTCGCGCAGCAGTCGCTCGACGTGCTCGATCCCGACCTCACGGTCTGGGAGCAGATGCAGCGGGACTTTCCCCGCGAGACGGTGGGCGCGCTGCGCGGCCTGCTCGGAGCATTCCAGTTCTCGGGCGACGACGTCGAGAAAAAGGTGCGGGCGCTGTCCGGCGGAGAGAAGTCACGTCTCGTGATGGCGCGGATGCTCCTCGAGCCGCCGAACTTCCTCGTCCTCGACGAGCCGACGAACCATCTCGACCTGGCCACCAAGGAGATGCTGGTGGAGGCCCTCCGGGACTTCGAGGGGACGATGCTCTTCGTCTCCCACGACCGCGCCTTTCTCCGCGGGCTTGCCAACCGTGTGCTCGAGCTCGGCGGCGAGACCGGCACCGATCCCGAGCCGCACCTCTATCCGGGCTCGTACGTCGAGTACGTGGAGCGGACGGGCCACGAAGCGCCCGGCGTGCACGCATGAGGGCGCGTCGGGCCGGAACGAGGCGGGAATGATGATGTGGATGCCGCATCGCGAAGGGCATCGCACGCAGCGGATCGGGTGGCTGCGCGCCGCGGTGCTGGGCGCCAACGACGGCATCCTGTCTACCGCGAGCCTGGTCGTGGGCGTGGCCGCCGCCGATGCGACGCGGGCCAGCATCTGGCTCGCCGGGACCGCCGGCCTCATGGCCGGCGCGATGTCGATGGCGGCGGGGGAGTACGTCTCGGTGAGCTCGCAATCCGACGCCGAGGCCGCCGAGCTGCAGAAGGAGCGCGAGGAGCTCGCCGCCGACAGCGCGGCCGAGCATCGCGAGCTGGCCGCGATCTACGTCGACCGCGGTCTGGACGCGGGACTGGCACGCCAGGTTGCCGAGCAGCTGATGGCGAAGGACGCGCTGGGCGCCCACGCCCGCGACGAGCTCGGCATCTCCGAGACCCTGGTGGCGCGCCCGGTGCAGGCGGCGGTGGCGTCCGCGGCATCCTTCGCGGTCGGCGCCGCGCTGCCGCTGGCGCTTCTGGCCTTTGCGCCCGAGACGCATCTGGGGGCTTTCGTCGCCATCGGCTCGCTGGCCTTCCTCGCCCTCCTCGGCGCCGTCGCCGCGCGCACCGGCGGCGCGCCCATGCGGGCGGGCATCGTCCGCGTCGCGTTCTGGGGCGGCCTCGCCATGGCCGTCACCGCCGCCGTCGGCGGTCTCTTCGGCACCGCTCCTTGAGGTGACAATGTCTGCTGCGACCGCGGAGACGCTCGACCACCGGTCGCTGCGTCGAGTGATCCTCGCCTCCAGCCTCGGCACGCTCTTCGAGTGGTACGACTTCTATCTCTACGGCTCGCTCGCCGTCTTCTTCGGCACGCTCTTCTTCCCGCCCGGCAACGAGCGGGCGGCGCTGCTCGCGAGCCTCGCCACCTTTGGCGCCGGCTTCGGCGTCCGGCCGCTCGGGGCCATCGTCTTCGGCCGCATCGGCGATCTCATCGGCCGCAAGTACACCTTCCTCGTCACCATCGTGACGATGGGCCTCTCGACCGCGCTCATCGGGTTCCTGCCGACGTACGCGAGCGTCGGTATCGTGGCCCCGATTCTTCTCGTCACCCTTCGGCTGGCCCAGGGACTGGCGCTCGGGGGTGAATACGGCGGGGCCGCGACCTACGTCGCCGAGCACGTGAGAGACGACCGGCGCGGCTACTACACGAGCTTCATCCAGACGACCGCCACCCTCGGGTTCTTCCTGTCCCTGGGCGTGATCGGCACCTGCCGCATCTGGCTGGGCGCGGACGCCTTCCGGTCCTGGGGATGGCGCCTGCCCTTCCTGGCGTCGTTCGTGCTTCTCGGCGTGTCGCTCTACATCCGGATGAAGATGCAGGAGTCGCCGCTCTTCACGCGCCTGAAGGCGGCGGGGCACGTCTCGAAGAACCCGCTCAAGGAAAGCTTCGGCAATCGCAAGAACCTCCGGTACGTGATGCTCGCCCTTTTCGGCGCGACGGCCGGGCAGGGCGTCGTCTGGTACACCGGCCAGTTCTACGCCCTCACCTTCCTGCAGAAGCCGCTGAACCTCGACTGGAAGCTCGCCTACATCCTGGTGTCGATCGCCCTCGCGCTCGGCACGCCGTTCTTCATCGTGTTCGGGCGGCTGTCGGATCGTGTCGGCCGCAAGCGCATCATGCTCGCGGGTTGCGCGCTCGGCGCGCTCACCTACGTCCCGCTCTTCATGGCGCTGAAGGCCGCCATCAATCCCGGGATGGCGCCGGCGGTGACGTCGCTCTCGATGGGCGCGGCCGCCACCGCGGTGGCGATCCTCTTCGTGCAGATGCTCTACGTGACGATGGTCTACGGCCCGATCGCGGCGTACCTGGTCGAGCTGTTCCCGACCTCCATCCGCTACACCTCGATGTCGTTGCCCTATCACCTCGGTAACGGCTGGTTCGGCGGGTTCCTGCCCCTGATCGCGACCGCGCTCACCACGTCCGCCTGGGCACGCGACACTTTCGGCGCGGGGGCGATCTACACCGGGCTCATCTACCCCATCGCGGTCTGCGTGATGACGGTGATCATCGGCGGGCTCTTCATCCGCGAGACCAAGGACCACAAGATCGACACCCCGATCGCGGTCTGACGCCTCGCGTACGCTGGTTGGGGAGACCCGTGCGCTATCACCTGCGCCGCGGGGGATACCGTCCGGCCTGGTCGCGACGCGATTTCCAGCTAAGATCCCGGTATGGCAACAAGATTGAGTGCTCCTACCATGGCGGTCTGGCTGATCTCCCTGATCGTGGGGTTGGCCGGCATCCTCATCCACGTTCGCGCCATCCACGTGCAGGTCGGCGTGGAGGACTTCTGGCTCGTCGCGGGCAGCCTCATCCTCCTGCTGGTCGCGAACCTGCTCCGCGGGTTGTAACCGGCGTCAGCTCGGCAGGTTGCCGAACTTGCCGCCGTTGAAGTCGTCGATCGCCTCGTTGATCTCGTCGATCGTGTTCATCACGAACGGCCCGTAGTGCACCAGCGGCTCGTCGATGGGCGCGCCGCTCAGGAACATCACGATCGACTCCTCGAGCGCGTCCACGAGCACCTCGTCGCCGTCGTTTCGGAAGAGGATGAACTCGCCGGCCCCGACGGCCTTCGACCCGTTGGCGGTCACCTTGCCCGCGAGTACGAGCAGCGCGGTGTTGTAATCCTGCGGCGTCGGGAGCCGCACGCTCCCCCCGCCGGAAAGCCGGACGTCGAGCATGTGCGCGGGCGAGAACGTGCTTGCCGGCCCGGCCGCTTCCTCGAACCCGCCGCTGATCACGCGCACCACGCCCTTTTCGCCTTCGAGCGTCACCGTGCGGATCGAGTCGTTGGTCAGGGCCTGGTACTTGGGCGCCGCCCGCTTGTGGATCCGCGGCAGGTTCACCCAGATCTGGATCATGTGCAGCGTCCCGCCGTTCCGGGCGAAATCCTCGTCGTGGTACTCGTTGTGGAGGACGCCGCTGCCCGCCGTCATCCACTGCACCTCGCCGGGCCCGATGACCCCGCCGTTGCCGGCGCTGTCGCGGTGGGCGATCGCGCCCTGGTAGGCGATGGTCACCGTCTCGAAGCCGCGATGGGGGTGAGTGCCGACCCCGCGCCGCCGCGTCGTCGGCGTGTAGGCCTCGGGCTTCTGGTAGTCGAGCAGGAAGAACGGGCTCATCCGCTTCTGGGACTCCGTCGCACTCGGAAAGTAGTTGCTGACGTGGAAACCGTCCCCCACCCAGTGCTCGCGCGCCCCCGTGAACACCCGCTCGATGGTCCTCTTCATGACTTCCCCCTCCACTTGGCCCTTTGAATTCGAAATGAATGCGACGAAAGAATCAAGCCGGCCCGACCCCGGTTCCCAGCTTGCGACAGAGCCGCCGGAGCTCTTCCTGCTCCTTCGTGGTGAGGACGCCGAACAGCCGGCCCACCGTCGCCGCGTGAGCGGGGAAGATGTCGCGGATGAGCGCGCGGCCCTTCCCGGTGAGGGCGACGCGAACGAACCGCTTGTCCTCCTCGGTGCGCTGGCGAATGACCAGCCCGCG
>JANMPI010000575.1:0-7346 GCA_031369785.1 Acidobacteriota bacterium | reverse complement strand
CGCAGGGGCGCGGGCGCCGCAGCGTGCGGCGGCGCAATGCGCGACTGAAGCGCCTGCTGGATTGCCTCCGCCAGCTGCCCGTTCGCGGCCGTGCAGTTGAGGGCGCGGATCCCTGGGCCGTCCAGCGTCACCGACCATCGGCCCTGCAGGCTGACCACGGAGACGATCCACGTCTCGGCGCCGGTCGCGCGCGGCCCCAGCGCTCGCCGGACATCCGACTCGGCGCGCTCCCGTTCCTCCGCGGAGCAGCCGGCGCACATCACCTTCAGGCTCATGGCTTTCTAGAGCGCGGGAAGAGTAGCACCGCCGCCCGTTCGCGCGTATGGCCGGCGTCACTCGTCCCTTAGTCGAGCTCCCCGTCCACGAACCACGTTCCCCGCAGGCGGTCGTTGAAGATGCGGAACAACCCTCCGCCGTCGATGGCGACATCCCATTCCTCGCGGCTCCAGGGCGCGTCCCACCAGTCGCCGGAGGCGCGCCAGGGGCCCGCGCGATCGACGACCGGGCCCCGCACCCCGGCGCCGGCGGACACGAAGACGGGCGCGCCGTCACGCACCACGACCTGCGCCGGCAGCGGCGGGCGGCAGGCGCGGAGCGCGAGCCGGGGATCGCGGCGGGCGGCGGCCGGGACCGTCCCCCGAGGAGCCGCGGGCGCGAACGCCTCCATCGCGAACGCGCCGGGCCGGTGCGTGTCGAGGAGCGCCGCCGATCCGCCGCGTCCGCTCGCCGTCCATTCGTGGAGGCGCGCCATCAGCTCGGCGAGACGCTCCGGCGACGGCTGGGCGGGATCGAGCAGCGAGAACTGGACGGCGCGCGCCGCCGTCGGCGTAGCGCTCACCGTGACGGACAGGATGGCCTGGCCCCGGCCGCTGTCCCACGCGCCCGCTTCTCCCGGCGGATGCGCTTCGAGATCGAGGAGCAGCAGCGTCCGCCACGTCCGCGCCTCCGACGACGGCGCCGCCGGCTTCAACGTGCGCCGGTGCCGCGCCCCGTCCACGAGGCCGAGATCGAGGGTGAGCGCGGCGGCGCGGCGGCCGCGGCGAACGAGGGCCGCCATGAGCGGATCGAGGACGCGCGCGAGCACGAACGACAGCGGCTCGAGGCCGTCGATCGGCCACTCGAGGTCGAGCGTGGAGGCAAACGTGTCCGGCGCGCGCGTGGGGACGAGCGGCGTGTCGTCCTGCCCGCAGGCCAGGCGCCGCAGCCGCGGTCCGTCGGGGCCGAGCCTTTCCGCGAGCCCGCGCGCGGGAAGCGCTGCGAGATCGCCGAGCGTGCGGAGCCCCCAGCGGCGGAAGACGTCGCGGCGATCGTCGGCGAGGTCCAGCACGTCGAGCATCAGCGGGGCCAGCGTTTCCGCTTCCTGCCCGGGCGTGATGACGGTGAGGCCGGCGCGGGCGCGGGCGGCCACGAGCGCGGCGATGCGGGTGCTCGCGATGGCGGCGTGGAGGGTCGCCCCGCGGTCGGCGCCGGCGAGGATCAGCGCTCGGCCGAGGACCTCGGGGGCGGCCCACACGCGGCCGAGGCCGTGGAGGTCGAGCAGGACGTCCATCGCGCCCATCGACTCCACGCGCGGCGTGAACGCGTGGGCGAGGGCGAGGAGGACGCCATCGTCGATCGGGGACGGCGAATGCAGCGCCCCGTACATCCGCTCCGCCGATCCTTCAGGCGCCCGCTCGCAGCATGACGTCGGCGCCGCGCAGCGCCTGCCGCCCCGCCCGCACCTCGGCGGTCAGGCCGCGAAGCAGCCGGCCCGGGCCGGGAGCGCCCGACCAGGACGCGCGCCGGCCGCGGAGCGCGAGCGAGACGCCGGCCGGCCCGTGAGCGACGTGCGCGTCCGCAACCACGAGCAGCGCGCCGGGCTGCGGCTCGATCATCCGCTGCAGCCGGATCCAGGTCGCGCCGGGGAGACGCTGCAGCGTCGGCCGCCCGATGCCGCCGAGGTCGACGACGACGATCTCGAACAGCCCCGAGCCGAGGACGATGCCGACCGCGGAAAGCGCCGCCAGCAGCGGCCGGGGGCCGCCGTCGCCGGACCGTGGCGTCGTCCCGTCGAAGCCGCGCAGCCAGAGCAGCCGGCCGAGGTCCATCCCGGCGTCGCTGGCGGAGCGCGGGTCGAGCCGATCCTGCGGATCGATCCAGGCCGCGAGCGCGCCCGCACGCGTCGCCCGCGCGGCCACCGCGAGCGCGATCCCCGTCCGCCCCGACGATGCGGGACCGTGGATCTCGGAGATCTGGCCCCGCGGCAACCCGCCGTAGATCAGCGCATCGACGCCGGGAATCCCGGTGGCGAGCGGCGTTCCGCGGCGGTCTTCACCCCGTAGAGGAGGGCCGTCGGCGGAGAGCCGCTGCGCTTTCAGGAGGTCTTCGAGGGCAACTTTCAGGGCGGAAGGCATTCGCTTTTATTTCGCCAATCATTGTCCTGCCCCTCGGGGCCTGTCAAGGTGTTTCCGTTTACCGCCCGAGCCCCGGTGGGAATCGGGTCGAATTGGCCCTTTTCTTGCAGTAACCGGTGGCGGGACGGCCGCAGTCCCGGTGGAGGGCGCATGGGCGACTCGGTCAGGACCGGAGCCAGTCGGATCTGCTCGTACTGTGCTTCGCCGAACCAGGGCGCGCACCGGTACTGCGTGCGCTGCAGCGCGCCCCTGGACCCGGCGAGCGAGGGTCGGCGGCCGGTCAAGGCCGCGGCCACGCGGCCGCGGTCGAGCGCCTTGCGTTACGTCCTCGCCGCGGGCGTCGTCCTCGCTCTTGCCGCCGGATTCATGATCCATTCGCTGGTGCGCGCCACCCGGGAAGTGCCCGTGTTGACCGATGACGTCCGCGCCGACAACCCTCCCGCGCCGCCGCCCGCCGTCTCGGGATGGGTGCCGGGCGGAAGCGCCCCCGTCGTGGCGCCGGAGGCGGCACCCGCGTTGTCGTCGGGATCGTTCCCGGTCGCGCGTCCGAACCCGTACGCCGTGCCCGGCGATCCCGGCTCCAGCATGGTCGGCATCGCTCCGCGGGCGCCGCGGGCGCGTGTGGCCGTCGCCCGCCAGCAGGCGTTCACGAACGACGATCTCCTCGAGACGCGCGACGCCGGCAGGTCCGCACCCGAGCCGGACCAGGCGGCTCGGCCGTCGGCCGACGCCGACGAGCGCTCGAAGGAAGTCGCGAAGCGGGAGATGAAGCTTCGCGAGAAGCAGGCGCGCCTCCGGGCGGCGGAGCAGCGCTTGAGCGCGGCCTCTGGCGACGACCGCGACGACGCCGCCGATGACGTCGAAGATGCGCGACACGACGCCGACAAGGCGGCGCGGAAGCTCGAAGAGGCGCGCCGCTCGAACTGACGCTTAGCCCGGACGCCCGTCCCGTGCTATCTGTCCGTCGTGTTGCAGCGGACGGCGCTCGGGGCGGCGATCGTCGTGATCCTCGCCGGCACGGCGCTCCACGCTTTGCGCGGGTACTCGCACGAGGACCTGTCCGGGCACGCCGCGGGCGCCGACGACGCGTACATCTCCTATCGCTACGCCCGCAACCTCGCGTCCGGCGACGGCCTCGTCTTCAACCCCGGCGAGCGCGTCGAGGGGTATTCGAACCTCCTGTACGTGCTCCTCCTCGCGCCCATCGTCGCCGTCGCGCGCGACGCGGCGATCCTGCCCGCCGCCATCGTCCTCAATGCCGGCTGCGCGGTGGCCGCGCTCGTCCTTTTCCACCGGCGGTTGCGACAGCGTGACGGGTCACGCGGCGCGCTCCTGGCGCTGGCCCTCTTCGCGGCGTGGCCGGCGCTGTGGCTGTGGACCGCGTCGGGGATGGAGACGCCGCTCATCCTCCTGCTGCAGGTCGCCCTCTGGCGCGAGGTCACGCGGGACGATCCCGCACCCCGGGCCCGCGCGCTCGTGGCGGTGATCGTGCTTCTCGTCCTGGCCCGTGCGGATGGCTTCGTCGGCGCGGGGATCGCGGTCGCGTTCCTCGCCACGCGTGGCGATCGCCGTTTGCGCGCCGCCGGCCTGGCGCTGGTCGTGACCATGGCCGCCCTCATCGCATTCCGTCTGGCGTATTACGGCCATCCCCTGCCCAACACGTATTACGCCAAGGTCTCCGGGCCGCCGATGGAGCGCGTCGTGGATGCGGGCGCCCAGCTTCTCGATCTCTCCCTGCGCGCGGGATTGCTTCCCTTCATCGTGGTGCTGGCAGTGGCCGCCATCCAGTGCGCGCGCCGCCGGCAGCTGTGGTTCGAGCCCTGGTTCGCGGCGGCGTGGGTCGGCTACTGGATCTACGTGGGCGGAGACGTATTCGCCGAGCGCTTCCTGCTCGTGCTCGTGCCCCTCGGTGCGGCGGTGATCGCACGGTGGGACGCGGAAGGGCGGCGTGGCCTGGCCGCCGCCGCATTCTCCGCGGCCCTCGCATTCCAGCTGGCGCCGCTCGCCATCGACCGGCGGTTCCGTTACGGGGGCCCGAAGTACGACCGCTGGGTCGAGCTCGGCCGTCTGCTCGGACGGCCCGAGCATCGCGGCCGCACCCTGGCCACAGACGCCGCGGGCAAGGTCCCGTACTACTCGCGGCTGGCCACGATCGACATGCTCGGCCTCACCGACGAGCACATCGGCCATCAGGAAGCGGCGGCGTTCCGCGTCGGCCACGGCAAGCACGATGCGGAATACGTCCTCGCGCGGCGACCCGACCTCATCGCCACCTGGATCGACGAAGGGCTCGACCTGCGCTGGGGGCTGGACCGCGCGCGCTACGAAACCGCCGGCTATCGTCCGCGCTGGCTCGTGTCCGTGCGGCGACGGCCACCGGCGGGACGGGAAGCCATCGTCGACGTCGGTGGGATGGAGCCCGCCGCGATCGAGCAACTCGTCCGCGAGGGATGGCGGTACGCCGTGATCGAGCGGTCGCCCTAGGTCCGGACGGACGCTCGGCCTCGCGCCACCGCCGCGCGATGCCGGCCGGCGCCGTCGGCCGGAAAGCCGATGGCGGCGAGGATGCCGGGCGCCTCTTCCGGCCCGGCGGACGCGGCGGACAGCATCTCGCGCGTGATTGCGAAGGGACCTTCGCGCGCGGCGCGGCGGGCTACGGCGGCAAAGCGCTCGAGCCGGTCGATCCGGAGCGCGCGCGGTCCCGCCACGGAGTACCCGCAGGCCGCCCACGCCGCGGACGTGATCCCGGGCTCGACGGCCAGCGACGGCGCGCCGAGCGCTCCCGGCATCGGCCCGGGATGGCGCAGCGCGTAGAGGATCGCCCGCCAACGGAGCGCATCGGGCGCGAGCAGATCGTTGAAATAGACGTGGAAGCGGCCGAGTGAGATCCCGAGGCGCGCGAGGTCGCGGCGCTCGGCGTCGGTGAGGCTCGCCACCGCGCGGCTGATCTCGCGCCGCGGGACGGAGCCGAAACCCTGCTGGAGCGCGAACACGACGCCGCGGAGCGCGCCGGACGTGACCGACGCGGACGCGGCGAGCAGCGGGCCGAAGTGCCGTTCCCGCTCCGCGTCCACCCACGACGCGAGACGCCGGCGGACGCGTTCCTTGAGCGGGGCGTCGAGAAGGTCGGACGGGAGCGGCTCGACACGCGGCGCCAGCGAATCGTCGGTGGCGACGAGACGCGCCACCGCCGCGCCACGCCAGCGGATGCGGCCGTCGGGTCCGGCACTGAAGGCGTCGTCCGGCTCTTCGGAAAATGCGCGCACCCGGTCGCCGATGTGGCCGCGGAGCGCGCGATTCGCCACCCCGCGGAAGCGGCTCGCCGTCTCGCGCAGCGTGGGGTCTTCCTGGTAGGCGAACCCTTCCATCCGCCCCGCGGCCAGGCCCTGGACCAGGACGTCGCCGCCCGACGTCACCTCGATCACCAACTCGTCGGGGCCGAAGCGCGCCACCACCGCCGCCCGCCGGTCGACGAACTGCTCGGTGAGCTGCTCGTGGAGCGCGTCGGACAGCCGGTCCTCGACCGCGCGCGTGCGCTGCTGCCAGTGACCGGCATCGGCGAGCCACGCCGGGCGGTGCGAGACGTAGGTCCAGGTGCGGATGTGCGCGATGCGGGCGAGCAGCGCGTCGGTGTCGCCAGAGGCGCGGTCGAGTGCGGCCACCTGGGACGCGACCCAATCCTCGGGCAGGCTCCCCGCCGGGCGTTGCAGGTGGCGATAGATCTGGGCCAGGAGGCGCGTGTGCGCGTCGGTGAGCACGTTCCGGAAGTCGGGCACCTGGCAGACGTCCCAGAGCAGCCGCACCGCTTCCGGAGACGCGGCGAGGGCGGCGATCCCGGAATCGCCGGCCAGCGCCGCCAGCGCGCGGTGATCGTCGGCGTCGCGGGCGCGGCGCAGCTGCGGGACGGGAGGCCGGCGCTCCAGGCTTTCGAGAAGCGCGCGCGGCGAGGCGAACGACAGGTCCGAGTTGCGCCAGGACAGCGCCTCGAGCGGCGCGAAGCGATGCTCCTCCACGGCGGTCACGAGGTCGGCATCGAACGGCCCGAGGTCCCCGGTGGGGCCGAAGGTGCCGTTACGCAGGTGGCGGCCCGCGCGCCCGGCGATCTGCGCCACTTCCGCCGGCCGCAGCGCCCGCGGCGCCGTCCCGTCGAACTTCACGAGCCCGGTGAAGGCCACGTGGTCGATGTCGAGGTTCAGACCCATGCCGATGGCGTCGGTGGCCACGAGGTAATCGACCTCGCCGGCCTGGTACAGCGCGACCTGGGCATTGCGGGTGCGCGGCGACAGCGCGCCGAAGACGAGGGCCGCCCCGCCGGTCTCGCGCCGGACGCGATCCGCCACCTCGTAGAGATCGGCCACGGAGAACACCACGATCGCCGTGCGGCGCGGCAGGCGCGCAATCTTCCGCGGCGGCGCGTAAGTGAGGGTGGAGAGGCGCG
Source organism: Acidobacteriota bacterium (assembly GCA_031369785.1). Lineage (GTDB taxonomy): Bacteria > Acidobacteriota > Vicinamibacteria > Fen-336 > Fen-336 > JANMPI01. Next base: position 515 of record JANMPI010000575.1, on the reverse strand, counting down.
GCCGTCCGATGACCGCAGCGTCGGGGACGAGTTGGCGGAGCAGCGGCTTCACCGTCTCCGCCCCCAGGAACATCGTCTCCTCGAGGCCGCGGGCGTGGAGCAGCCGATCGGTGAACACGTGGCCGCGCTCCCGGTCGGCGCAGAGCTGGATCTCGTCGATGGCCAGGAAGTCGACGCGGCGGTCGAGGGGCATGGCCTCGACGGTGCAGAGGAAGTAGGCGGGCGCCCGGGGGACGATCCGCTCCTCGCCGGTCACCAGGGCGACACCATCCGGGCCGCGCGCCGCCACCAGCCGGTCGTAGTTCTCCCGGGCCAGCAGCCGCAGGGGAAAGCCGATCATCCCCGTGCGATGGGCGAGCATGCGCTCCATCGCGTGGTACGTCTTCCCGGTGTTGGTCGGGCCGAGGAGCGCGGTGATGGAAGGCATCTAGCGGGGGCGGATGGCGCAGGCCGCCGGGACACCGCGAGCGGCACGACGGGCCTCGAGGCCCGCGCCGAGGGCGTCTAGCGCTGCG
>JANMPI010000557.1:0-9878 GCA_031369785.1 Acidobacteriota bacterium | reverse complement strand
GCTCGCGGTGCTCGCGCTGTGGAACCTGCAGTTCGAGTCGATCTACAACTCGGGCCTCGTCGCGGGAAAGTCCCAGGCGGTGGATCTCGACCGGCTGGCCGCGGCACAGATCGCCACCGCGCACCGCCGCCTCGTGCGCTGGCACGGGCGGATGCCCGAAGCACTGTGGGTGATCGCGCACGACAACCTTTCCGGCGTGTGGATCGACGAGGGATCGCGATCGCTGCGCGGCGTGATCGACCTCGGTCACGAGCCCGAGGACCTGCCGCTCGTGGTCGGCCACGGGTGGTACGACCCGGAGCGCGACGGTGCCGTCGACTGGCGGCTCTCGAAGGGCTTCCGGTCGTGGCTGCGGGTGCCCGTGCGCACGGCGTCCGATGCGCGTCTCACCATCCGGGCCCGCCGCGGAGTGGCCGACCTTCCCGTTCGCGTGCGCGTCGAGCTGAACGGCGCGCCCCTCGGCGAGGCCGACCTTCCCGCGGAATGGAGCGACCTCGGCTTCGACGTTCCGGCGGCGGCGCAGCGGCGCGGGTTGAACGACGTCGCCCTCGTCTTCTCGGCGACGCCACGGCGGGACGTCCCCGACTATCACGGCAAGGACGCGGCGGCGGCGGTCGACCTCGTCCGCTGGGAGCGCCGGCCCTAGAAAGCGGCCGGCGTCACTCCTCCAGGCGCTCCGCCACGAAGGAGTGCAGGAAGAGGAGGTCCTCGGGGGTCAGGCCCACGAACTCCACCCCGACGCGGAACTCCCCCGCGGAGCCTTCGAGGTGCTCGCCGTTGCGCACGACCGCGTGCACTTCCATGTTGCGGTCGGGGAAGCGCAGGGTGAACTTGTGCTCCGCGCCCATCGCGGGCAGGAAGTCGAGGCGGACCATCATCCCGCTCGTCGACAGGTACATGACGTCCGACGGGCGCGGCACTTCCAGCTGCGCCTGCAGCCGCCCGGCCGGCACGCGCAGCGCGGCCCGTCGCTCACGGCGGGTCGTCTCGTCCTCCATTTAGTCCTTGCCCTCTCGAAGGGCGCCGGGGGCCGTCCGCTGCCCCGAGCCCAGGTGCCGTCGCAACGCGGTCCGCTCGCTCTCCAACAGCTCGACGAATTCGAGCGCGGTGCGATAGAGGAGGACCGTCTCCCCTTTCGGCCCGGACTTGAACCCCTGCACGAAGCTGCGCACGACGCGTGTCTTCAAGACCATCTCGCCGGTCTCCGGGACGTTGATCTTCAGCCGGTAGAAGGAGCCCGGCTTCAGCGCGCACGTGACCTCGAGCAGCGCGCCCGTCTCGGAAAGATCGACGAAGGGGGCGGAGGCCACGGTGTGGATGCTCCCCATGACCTCGCCGTGCACCGGCACCCTCGGGTGCCGCCGGCGCTCCGCTCCACTGCCTTTCGCCTTGTCGGCCATCGCCTCCCCGGCGCGGCAGCCTGGAGCGAAATCACCGGCTGCGCACGCGGAGCATACGGCGTACCGTCCATGGGGGTCAAGATGCGGGCTCGCGGTTGCGCGGGTGCGGTGCGCGGGACCACAATCGAGCGTGCCCGGCAGAGGCGAGCGGAGACGGCCCGGGCACTTCCGCATCTGCGGCGCCTGCGGCAAGCGAAACAAGGCGCGGCGCGCCGAGTGCGCCCGCTGCGCGGAGCCGCTGCGAGGCATTCCGGAGGCGATCCCCAGCGCACGGCACGCTCCGCCCCCGCCCCCCCGCAAGTACCGCTGGCTGGTGACGGCGGTGATCGTGGCCGCGGTGGCCGCGGGCTTCGTCGTGCACCGGGTGTTCGGCACCGGCGCGAGCGTGGCCACCGGCCCGGTCGTCCCGTCCGCGCCGCCGCCGGTAGATGCGACCCCGCCCACTCCCGCCGCGGCTCCGAGCTTCGATCCCACGAGCGTGGAGCGGTACGCGCAGGTGCGCGGGGCGGTGGAGCGCGGCCAGAAGCTCCTCGCCCGGGGTGACTTCCGGGGAGCGGCGCTCCTTCTCTCCGACGCCGCGCGGCTCGTGCCCGAGGACCCGCGGATCGCGAATGCGTACGGCCGCGCCCTCCTCGGCCTGGGGTCGAAGGACCGTGCGCTCGTGCAGTTCGAGCGCGCGGCCCGGCTCGACACCGGCGCCGTGGCGTTTCGCCTCGACTACGCGAGGGCGCTGGCCGCCGCGGGGCGGGCCCGGGAAGCGGCGCGCGAGTACGAGGCCGTCGCGTCCCTCGAGCCCGGGAACGTCGCCGCGTCGGAAGGTCTCGCGCGGCTCCAGCCCGCGGCGGTCGAAGGGACGGCGTCGGGCGGTATCGACATGGGCGGCGCGTCCGCGGGCACCGCGCCGGTCCCGGCGCAGGGCGGCTCCTTCACGAATGACGACTTGCGACGCGGCGGACAGCCGATGCGAGCGCCCTCACCCTCGCCTCGCGCGCCGACCCCCGGTCCTTCCTATCTGCCCCCGTCGCCGATCGCAACGCCCTCGCCCGTCGAGTAGCTCCTCACTCGACCCACACCAGCGGCGGCCGCGCGGGAACCCGCGGATCGATCCGGATCCAGCGCGCGGCGCGCGGCGCGAACCGCACCTCGCCGCGTCCATGCGCCTGGTCGAGCCCGAGGGAGACCACGGCGTCGGCGAGGCTCGCCTCCGCGGTCACGCGCTCCCACGCGACACCGTCCGCGGAGACGTCGACCCACGGCGTCGCCACCCACTCCGCGTCGCCGATCTCGAAGGTCACGCGACGAATCGTGTGCGCGGCCCCGAGGTCGACGATGACACCGTCGCGGGTCCAGGTCGTCGGTCCCAGGAGCGCGGCCACCGACGGGGCCTGCGCGCGGGCGCCATCGGTGACGCCGTACACCCGCTCGGCGCCGAAGGTCGCGAGAACCGGCAGGGCCTCGTCGCGGACGCTCACCACGTCCCGCACGCCCACCGCGCGTAGATAGCGCAAGGCCTCGGCGTCGAGCGGAGGCTGCAGCAGCTCCATGGCCCGCGAGTACGACCGCGGCATGAACCCGGAGTCGCCGTTCAGCATCGGCCGGAAGTGGACGGCGCCCGCGAGCATCACCTCGGTGTCGCGCTCCCCCAGCGGCAGGTACGCGATGGCGCCCTCGCGGCCGCGCAGGAACCGCGCCGTCTCGGACGGCGGAGGCGCGGGCGCGAAGCGGATCGGCACCAGGGCCGATTCGATCGCGAACGCGGCCAGCGCCAGCAGCGACAGCCGGCCGCGGCGCGCGAGGGCGAGGCCGGACAGCACGCAGAGGGCCAGCACGGGAACGAGCGAGAAGCGCGAGAGCGCGCGCACGCCACGGACGAGGACCACCTGCTCGTGGAGCACGCGATAGAACGCGGTCTCCGGCCCCAGCGAGAAGACGATCGCGGCCGCCGACGCGACGAGCGCCACCGCCTGGAAACGCCGGGGCGCGCGCGCGAATCCGGCGATCCCGAGCACGAGGAGCGTCACGCCCGGGAAGAGCGCATCGCGCACCCGCTCGGGATCGAGATGACGCTGGGTGATCGGCCCGTAGAGCCGCGTCCCGGAGGCGGCGTACGACGGAAGCGTCGTGGCGTAGAGGGCGACATCGGCCAGGCCGAACTCCACGCCTTGCTGGGCGCGCATCCGCAGGTAGGGGCGGGCCACCGGGGCCAGCAGGACCGCCGCCAGCGCGAACGCGGCGGCGAGCTTCAGCAGATCGCGGGGCCGGTACGCCGCGATGACGACCGCGACCACGAGCGTGAAGGCGGTGATGGCGCCCAGGTACACCGAACACAGGCCCTGCAGCCCGAGGAGCGCGCCGACGAGGAGCGCGCGCCGCCACGTCCGCCGCTCGTGGAAGCGATCGAGGGCCAGAAGTGCCAGGGGCAGGAACATCGTGACCTGGGCGTGGAGATGCGCGAGGCGGATCCAGCGGTGCGCGCCGGCGGCGAAGAAGACGCCCCCGACAAAGGCCGCCCAGCGGTCCCCGCTCGCCCGCCGGACGAGGAGCTGCGCGCCGAGCCCCGAGAGCACGAGGCTCGCGATCAGCACGAGGTTGTAGCCGAGCACCGGGCCGCCGAGGAGGACCGCCGGCGCGGCGAGAATCGCGGGCAAGAGGAGGTTCTCGGAGAACGCGAGCGCGTCGGGCAGCGGATGGAAGATCGGCGCCTGGAAGAGCCGCGCCGGATCGTGAAGGAGCGCGTGCACGTCCCAGGCGAGGATCCACGCGTTCAGACGGCCGTCGGGCCGGTCCATCACGCCGCGGCCCGCGAGGTCGGCGACGAGCGGCCAGCTCATCACCCCCACCGCCAGCAGATGACCGGCGAGGGACCATGCCACCTCCGCGCGCGTGACGCCGCTTGCGACCGGCAGGGGCCGTGGCCGATCCCAGGGCGCGATCCAGGCCAGCGCCCCGGCGGCAAGGGCGAGCGCGAGCGCGAGAGCGTCGATGGCGCGCCACCACCACGGCGAGAGCGCGGGCCCCAGGAAGCGCGGCGGGATCGTCTCGGCCACGCTATCCGGCCGCGTCCATCCGAGGCGGAGGCGCGGGCCGGGGCCGATGCGGCGCAGCACGACCGAGATCCGATGCTCGCCGCGCGTCAGCCCCGCGTCCCCCCCCGCGACGAGCGGGTCGCCGTCCCCGGAAAGCGCGCGCCGCCCGTCGACGTCGACCTCCACGGCGCCGCGCCCCGTCGCCCACAGGCGGTAGACACCCGACTGCGGGACGCGCAGCGTCCCGTCCCAGCGCACCGTCCACTTGCGCACGGGATCGACGCCGAGGTCGCGGCCGATGAGATCGATCGGGCCCGCGGGCAGCGTGGCCAGCGGGCCGTTGGGATCGTCGGCCTGCCCGGGAAGCCCCACGGCGCCGCGGGCGAGAACGACCCCGAGCAGCATGACCGCGCCGAGGACGACCGCGGTCGCCCATGGACGGACGGCCCGCGGCCTCCGCTCCCGCGCCGTCACCGCCGCCACGCAGGCGATGATCGCCGCCAGACCGGCGATGGGCATCGCGCGGACGTCGAAGGGGACTTGCGCGTGGATGGGAGGCCAGCGGCAGAAGGCGAGGACGAGCAGGAAGACGAGGACGGCGAGGGCGGCCCGCGCGGCGGCGGAGAGCCAGCGCGTCAATGCGCCGGGTGCGCTTCGCTTCCCGCCGCGAGGCGGCGATGCTCGCGCAGGAGCTGGAAAGCGATCGCGATCCAGACGCCGACCAGCACCGTGTTCAGCACCCCGAACCCGCGCACGCCCAGGCCGAGCCACGTGACCGCCGCGAACACCGCCGCCGCGGACACGACGTCGCCGAGCCGCACGAAGAACGTGTCCACGGCCTGTTTGGCCTTGTACTTCTCGGCGCGGGTGGTCGGTAGCCACAGCATCTGCTTGGCCGTGTTCATGATCGAGTAGTCGGACGCGTTCTCGGCCGTCTTGGTCCAGCGGAACATGGAGAACGCGGCGCCCGCGGCGACGACGCCGTAGTTCCCGAGCGAGAGGAAGGCGGGGATGAGGACCACGCCCGCGATGCCGAGGTGCTTGACGATGCGCGAGACGAAGAAGACCTGGAGCAGCATCGCGCCCACCGCCACCCAGAACTGGTACTGGCCGTAGAAGCTGCCGATGAAGGCGGCCTTGTCCGGCGCTCCCGCCGCCGCTTCGGACACGTAGTGGCGGACGAGGTACTCGCCGTTGCTGTTCACGAGGTTCAAGACGACGAGCAGGAGCGCGATCAGGCGGATGTACGGGCTGCGGAAGGTGAGCGCGAAACCGCCCGGTCCGGGGAGCGGCGGAGCAGCGGGCGCGCGTGTGACGCCCGTCCCCTGCTGACGGCGATCGACGAGCACGTAGAGAATGAGATGGGCGACGAGCAGGGCCGCCGTGATGTGGAACATCTGGTGGCCCTTCACCCCCGCTTCGAAGAGCTTCCCCGCGATGAGCGCGCCGAGCGGGCTGCCCGCCGTGGCCCCGATGGCGATCATCGGGAACAGCCGCTCGCCGGCCTCGCGCGTGTAGACGTCGTTCGCGAAGGACCAGAACAGCGCGACGGTGGCGTTGTTGTAGATGCCGAGCCAGATGTAGAACGCGACCCCGACGTACGGGACGTGGGCGGCCACCGCGAGGTAGAAGAGCTCGATGCAGACGACGAAGAATCCGATGGTGCCGAGGACGAGCTTCAGCCGGGGAACGCGCGAGGCCAGCCATCCGAAGAGCGGAATGAAGCCGACGAGCACCACCGCCTGCCCGGCGGCGGAGTAGGACGCGATCTCCGCCCCCCCGCCTTCCAGGATGAGCGGCTCGCGCACCGTCTTCAGCACGTAGTAGCCGACGAGGAGCAGGAAGAGGCTCAGCAGCAGCAGAGCAGCCGCCGCGCCCTCGCCGGGGCGCACGTCGGTGAACGGGCGCAGCATGCGATCGGCGATCGAGGGACGTCCCGGCGGCATGGGAGCGGCGGTGGTCATTGCCCACCGGGAGCATACCGTCTCACGGCGCGCGCTCGATGCCGACGACTTCCCAGGAGGCGCTGCGTCTCAGGTAGACAATGACCGGCCTGGCCCACTCCGGCCGCCTCGCGGTACGAGTGCGGATGCGCGCCGCGAGGTACGGCCCCGCGCGGTCGGGGATTTCGATCGGAAGGCCCGCGGCGTCCACGGTCCCGCTCGCCACGTGAGCGCCGGTAGCGTTGTCGAACTCCGACCACTCGACGCCGTAGCCGTCCGCACGGGCGAGCCCGGCTTCCTCGCCGAGGTTCCGGAACCGCAGGCCGGCGCCATCGGCGACGAACCCGGAGAGCGGATTCGCGCGCGCGAAGTAATGCGCGACGACCTTGTCCCTCCGGCGGATGAGCGTGTCGGCGAGATAGCGCTCCGATTCGGGATCGCCGAGCTCCCCGGTGGCCACCGCGGCGCGCACGAGGTCGTCCGTGAACTCGTGGACGATGGCCGCGGCCCAGAAGGCATCGTCCTCCTGCATGCGCTCGAAGGCGGGATTGGGATACTCGGGGCGCCACGCGTCGGGCGTGAAGAACTCGGCCTCGAAGTTCCCCACCCCCGGGTGCTCCGGATAGCGCACGGTCCGCCACGGGCGATCCCAGAGCCCGAGGGTGAACAGCGAGCGCAGCATCGGCCCCAGCTCGAGGACGTACTCGTTCCCCGCCCGCGGGTTCTGGGGCGCGATCTCGCGCCGCGCATCGGATCCGCTGCCCAGGCTCGACGAGAAGTCGATGAGGTGATGGCGGACGGAGCCGCCGCTCTCGCCGGCCACGAACATGTCCTGGGTGTTGATGGCCCGCGAGTCGTCGTGATTGAGCCACGCGGAGAAAACGCGCAAGCCGCGCAGCTCCCGGCGATCCTGGTGGGGGAAGACGTCGTTGGCGTCGTCCGCACGCGTGCCGTGGTACCGGAAGGGACCGAGCGGCTCGCCCTCCAGGCGCAGGCTGGCCACGATGCGGATGCGGCCGTCGGGAAGGCGCGCGGCCGAGGCGAGGTTGCGATCGAGGTCGGCGTCGGTCATCGGGCGTCGGTGCCCCGCGACCTTCACCGTCGCCTTCGGGTCGATGCGGAGCTGGTCCCTCCGCACGTACGCGACGTCGTTCTGCGGCACGTGATAGCCGAACGCGTGGAAGAAGCGCGACCCGATGACGTCGGCGGCGGTCGACAGGTTCGGCTGCGCTGCGGGATCGAACTTCACGAAGTAGACGTGCCCGCGCGGGTCGCGCAGGGTGAACCCCGGCGTGATCCCCCCGGACTTGGCCGCGATGACGGTGAGCGCGCCGGAGACGTCGGGCGGGCCCGCGGCCCTGGCCCCGCGCGCGATCTCCGCCGTGGTCATCCCGCGCACGCCGATGCGATTGGTGAACCAGCTCGAGTCGGGCACCTCGCCCAGCGTGTTGACGTTCACCGCCCGAGGCGCGTCCGCGCCGCCCGGGCGGTGGCGGAACGTGTTCTCGAGGACGTCGTACACGTTCGACAGCTCGACGGGGGCGGGCTTCGCGATGGGCAGGCGGTCGGGATCGACGCGCACCGGGTCGTCGGCGAGGAAGTGCTTGGCCGCAGGCGGCGCGGCGGCGGCCGCGGCGAGGACGGCGGCGAGGATCGAGGGGCCGGGATTCAGAAGGAGGGTCCGAGGAGCACTAGGCACCGTGTGTCTTCGCGGCTCCACGCGATGTCGATCCGCGCGAGGACCGCGTCGTGCGTCTTCAGGCGGAGCCCGAAGCCGACGTCGGACTCGAGGGCGCGGATGACAAAGCCCTCGCCGGCACCGTAGGCCCGGCCGGCGTCGGCGAAGAGCGCGAGCTCGAGCGCGGGCCATGCCTCCCAGCGGTACTCGGCCTGCAGGAGCAGGAGCTTCTCGCCGCGGAACCGATGGCTGCCGAAGCCGCGCAGAGTGCGGCTGCCCCCTAGCGCCTCCTGCAGGTAGAAGGGGACGCGGCCGCCCGACGCGGGCCGATCGGCGGACACCAGCGCGCGCAGGGCGATCACCCGCTGCGGCGATCCGAGCGACGCGAACCCGCGCGCGTCCCCCGAGACGCGATCGAACGTGAACTCGCGACCGCCGCGCTCGGCGAAGCGCGAGAGGCCGGCGGCGATCATCCCGCCGCGATGGGGATTCGCCGGCCGATCCCGGCCGTCGAGGAGGACGGTCGCGGCGACGTGCGAGAAGTCGGGCTGCCGATCGAGGCCGGGCGCCGACCGGTCGTCGTAGAGCTGACGGATGACCGGAACCTCGTCCTCGGCGCCGGGACCGACGAACGCCTGCAGGAAGCCCGCGCGCACGGTCAGCGCGCCGCGCGGCCCCCGGTACCCGGCGACGGCCTCGTAGAGCGCATCCTGGCGGAGGAAGCTCGCGCGCCCCTCCGCGCGCGCCGCCGCGCCGAGCCCGTAGAACGCGGTCTCCGGGTAGTGACGGTAGCGCGCCGATCCGTAGAGGAAGACGTGGCCGGCTTCGACGCGGCTCACGTCGCCGAGCTCGTAGACGTCGTCGCCCTTCGTCGATCGCGCGGGAAGCAGTGATCCCTCGCACGACACGCGGCCGACCTGCAGGTCGTAGTACTCGTAGCCGCGGATGGAACGGAAGGCGGACGCGTGAACGTCGACCGGCGATGCGCCGATGTCCGGCGCCCAGAACCGCAGGCCCCCCGCCGTCTCCGAGCCGGACGCGATGTTCACAAGGCGCGGATGGAGCCCGATCGCCCCCAAGCGGAGAAAGCTCGGCCGCTTCGCCTGCTCCATCGAAAGGAGCGCTCGCTCGACCAGACCCGGGGGTCTCGGCGTGCTGCGCGCGGCCTTCTCGCGGCGAAGCCGCGTCCACTGCTCGACGCGCGTCTCCGGCGCGGCGCCATCGCCCGCGAAGGCCGAGGACACGCAGGCCGCGGCGAGGACGAGCGCGCTAGCCCGCACGCGGCCCCACTTCGTCCGCTTCGCAGCCGTAGAGGCGCGCCAACGCGACGTCCCCGTAGGCGAGGCTTTCGAACGTGCCCATGAGCCAGCGGGCCATCAGCGCCGTGTAGTCCATGGCCATCCCGAAGTTGTCCTCGAAGACGTCGATGAGCCCGGAGATCGGCCCGTTGAGCGCGGTGACCTGGGTGCGCGCGACGGCGGTGTACCAGCGGGGGCGCTCCGCCGACGCCTCCAGCGATCCGAGCGGAGTCCCCGGGCCCAGCTGCTGCGGCTCCCCGCCCGGCGTCGTGCAGGTGACTTCACCGCTCACCAGCAGCGAAACCCACCCCGCGGGATCGCCCGCGGTCCAGAGCGTCGTCCCCGGCTCCGCGCGCACCTCCGTCATCCCGCGCGACAGCTCGGCCAGCGCATTGATGCTGGCCTGGCGGAACGGCGACGATGTGCGCATGTAGAAGATGCGCTCCACGAGGTCGAGCTCCTGCGGGCGCGCCATTCCCGGGTCGGGGACGATGGGGATATGGGCCCACGGGTTCGGCTGCCGCGCGATCAGG
>JANMPI010000555.1:0-3271 GCA_031369785.1 Acidobacteriota bacterium | reverse complement strand
GCCGCAGCGCACCGAGTCCTGGCGCCGCTCTCCGCCCGCGACCACCGTCACGTCCTTGGTGAGCCCGCGGAGCAGGTCGCGCGTGAGCGACACGCGGTCCGCAGGGACGACCACCGCGATGCCGCTCACCGAGCCCGCCCCGTCGAACGCGCGCGCGCTCCGCACGACCATCGCGAGGCCGCCGACCTCGACGAACGCCTTGGGCACTCCCGCGCCCATGCGCTCGCCGCGCCCGGCCGCGACGATGATCGCCCGCGTCTCCATGCCGCTCGATTATCCGTGAGTCGCGCCCGGAGAGGAGAGCGCGCCCGGATCAGTCGCGCTGGCCGACCGCCTGGGGCAGCACTTGCGGCAGCGCGGTGGCGATCTCGGGCTCGGTGGCTTCCAGCAGGCGGTCGGTGGACCGCCGCGCCTCGCCGAGGTGATCACGCAGCGCCTCCCGGGAGTTCTCGAGCTGCACGATGCCGCGGGACAGGCGCCCCTCGACTTCTTCGTCGAGCTTGCGCACGCACTCGTTGAGCGCGCGCAGCCGGTCGGCGAGCTGGTCGGTGTCGACCGCGCAGCCGAAGCGCAGGGTCAGGCGATAGAGGGCAAGGACGTAGGGGAGGGCCAGCGAGTAGGGGACGACGAGGACGCCTTCACGATAGCCGTCGGCGTGCGCCTCGGGGGCGGCGGTGTAGACCGCGTCCGGCACCGCGAGCAGCCCCAGGCTCAGCGTGCGCTCGGGATCGAGGTACTTCGTCATCTCCTTGATCCGGCCGCGCACGTCGCGCACGACCTGGTCGACGAGGCGCTTGCGCTCCGCGGGCTGGACTTCACCCGGGGCGTCGAGGCGCTCGAGGCTGGCGACGCTCGTCCACTTGCTGTCGATGGGAAGGTACTTTCCACCGGGAAGGCGCAGCGCGTACTCGACGATCTTGTTGCCGAAGGCGACGTTCAGCTCGAGGAGGTCGGGCGGCAGCTGGGTGAGCGCGCGGGCCAGGATGTTCTCCCCCGCCGCGCCGCGCGTGGAGGAGCCGGCGACCACGGCCTCGAGGCGCCGCAGGCTATCCGCGGCCTGGTCGAGCTTCTGCGCGCGGCCCTGCTCGAGCGCCTTCACCTCCGCGAGCGCGCGGTGCGCGTTGCCGAGCTGGGCGTGGATCTCGCGCGCGGTGTCGGCAAGCTGGAGGACGGAGGCCTCGCGGCCGCGCGTCACGTCGTTCCGGAGATCGTCCTGCTGGCGGGCCAGGCGGACGATCTCGCCCTGCACCTGCTGCAGCGAGTGCTGGAGGGTGACCGCGACGCCTTCGAAGGCCTCGACCGTCGCGCGCTCGGGGCCACGCCGGCTGAGCAGCGCCGCCGCCGCCACGATCGCCACCGCGAGGACGGCAAAGCCCACCAGCGTCAACATGATGGCCGAGGGTTGCATGGCCCGCGTCCGCCACGGGTCCGAGGCCGTGCGCTAGCCGCCCGCGGCGCGGTCCACGGCCTTGTAGACCGCCGCGATGTCTTCCCCGCCCCAGCCCTGGGCCCGCGCGGACTGGAACACCTCGCGGATCGCGGCCAGCCCCGGCATGGGCACCCGCCGCGCCGCCGCCTCGTCGAGCATCAGGCCCTGGTCCTTCACCATGAGGTCGATGGAGAAGTGCGTGTCCCAGTCGCCGCGCGTGATCGCCCCGCCCTTGAACGCGTAGTACGGCGACGCGTAGCCCGAAGCCTGGATGACGTCGATGATCGTCTGCGGCGCGATCTCCGCCCGCTTCGCGACCGCGAGCCCCTCGCACAGGCCCGCGAGCATGAACGAGATGACGCTGTTGCCGATGAGCTTCACCACCGACGCGTCGCCGATCTCGCCGCAGTGGATCGCGCGCGAGCCCATGGCCATCATCACCGGCATCAGCTCCTCGTGGACCGCGGCCGAGCCGCCGGTCATGAAGAGGAGCGTCCCCTTCTCGGCGCCCATCTTCGAGCCCGTCATCGGCGCCTCCAGCATGTCCGCGCCGCCCGCGCGCAGCGCTTCCGCCACGCGGCGGGCGAGCCCGGGCGAGATCGTCGAAGCTTCGAGATAGCGGAAGCCGGGGCGCGCGGCCGGGCGGATGCCGTCGTCGGCGAACACGATGCGGCCTACGGCGTTGGGATCGGCGACACACGCCACCACGACGTCGCACCCCTCGGCCAGCTCTCGGGGCGTGGCCGCCACCGACGCGCCGGCGTCGCGAAACGGTGCGCAGCGCTCCGGCGACCGATTCCACACCGTGAGCGGCCACCCCTTGTCCAGGAACTGCCGCGCCATGCGGCTGCCCATGAGCCCGAGGCCCGCGAACCCGATTCGTTTCTGCACACGATCTCCTTGCTTGTTTGAGCTGGGGGGGAACGTCACCAATCAGCCATGGTGGTTCGCTCCCCCCCAGACCCCCCACCGGGCGCCAGCGCTGCGCGCCGGCGCCCTCCTGATCACCGGTCCTCTGCCTCGGGGCCGCGCGCCGTGTGTGGGCAGATGTCGCGGAACGCGCACTGGCCGCAGGCGAGATACGACGGGCGGGGATCGAACTCCCGCTGCCGGATGCGCGCGCTGGTCTCGCGGATCACCTGCTCGGTGGCCACCGCCTGCTCCGCCGTCGGCCGCTTCCCGCCCGCGATACCGGACTCGAGGAACCGCAGCTCCACGCGATCCGGGAGCCGTCCCTTGCCGCGCAGGTGGGCGAGCGCGTAGACGTCGAGCTGCAGGCTGTCCTTCGCGCGTTTGTCCGCGTCGGCCGTGCTTCCGACGACGCCGGTCTTGAAGTCGAGGATCGTGATCGCGCCCTGGTCCTCGACCACGAGGTCGTACCGTCCCTGCACGCGCGTGCGATCGACGAAGAAGGTGAAGTCCTCCTCGATGCCGGTGGGCGTGAGGGGGACAGCCTGCTCCTGCCGGAAGAAGCGGCGAAGCGCGTCCTCCCCCGCGGCGAGGCGGCGCTCCTCGTGATCACGGGAGAGAAAGCCTTCGGAGACCCAGGCGGCGCGGAAGGCGGCGACCAGATCGTCGTCCGTGAAGACGCGGCCCTCCGCGCGCGCGCGGAAGTGCTCCTGCACCGCCTTGTGGATCGCGTGGCCGTAGACGATGCGGTGATGGACGAGGAGCGGCACGCGCAGGCGGTGCACGTACTTGTACTTGAGCGGGCAGGTCTGGTAGTCGTCGATCTGGCGGAACGAGAGGGACAGGACCTCGGTCGCGGGCAGCGGCGGATCGACGCCGGGCTCGCTCTCCGGCGCCGGCTGATGGCGGCCCAGCGCTTCCAGGGCCTGGCTC
>JANMPI010000498.1:0-4470 GCA_031369785.1 Acidobacteriota bacterium | reverse complement strand
GCCACGGGCGGGACGCCGCTGGTGGCGAAGCCGTAGACGGTCGACTGGAAGAAGTTCCAGGTGGCGTGGAAGCCGATGGACGCGGCCAGGCGCCCGGTGATCACGTACGGCAGCGCCAGCACCACGCCGGCGCAGAGGATGTTGGCCGTGCTCACGACGCTCGCCCCCGGGTTGTTCACGTGGCCGAGGGCGAAAAACGCCGACGAGACGAGGGTCGCGATGGCGAGCGCCCAGGGCGCCGGGACGCGCCGTCCCGCGAAGCCCTGGGCCATCGTGCGCAGCAGGTAGCCGCGGCTGGCCGTCTCCTCGTAGAGCGCGACGCAGGCGAAGACGCCGATCATGCGCAGGAGGGCGGGGCCGAATGCCTCGCCGGCGCGTGTGTACGCGACGGCGGTGATCCGCGCCCAGCCCAGCGCGTACTCGATGGCGAAGACGAGCGTCATGGTGGCCGCCCCCACCATCAGCCCGAAAGCGAGGTCGCCCCCGAACCGCGGCCCGGGCACGATGCCGAGCTCGCGCACCGAGCGCCGGTCGAGGAGGCGAACGGCGGCGAGGCAAGCCGCGAAAAGGACGGCGAGCGCGATCAGGGAGAGCCGCAAGGCGGGTGCGCTCCCGCGGAGGATCTCGCCCGGGTCCAGACGCAGCCCGGCGGCGGACGCCGCTCGCTCCAGGAGAATGATGAGCACGCCGAAGCCCACCATCCTCCACAAAAGGCGCAGGCGATGGTCCGCGTCGCTCCAGAACGGCCGGCGGGCGAGGGCAAGCGCCTGCGGCCAGGTCATCGGCGCTGGATTACTTGGGGATCTTGAAATTGAGGACGAGGCGGCACAGCGTCAGCTCGTCGCCGTCGCTGATCGGCGTGAGGACGCCGTTGGGCATCTTCTTGCCGTTCAGGAAGGTCCCGTTCATGGTGCCGATCTCCTCGGCCACGAAGAACCGCCCGTCCTTCTGGACGATGCGCGCGTGGCGGCGGGAGATGTTGCGGCTCTGGTCCTCCTTGGTCAGGTCGACCTCCGGGCTCGTCCCCGTCACGGAGTCGAAGCGGCCGATGAGCGCGTCGCCGGTCAGCACCGGGAAGACGTTGCCCGTGCTCGGCGAGATGAAGTAGCCGCGGGCCTGCGCGGTGACCGTGCCCGATGTCGGGGCGGCGGCGCGGGCCTCGGTGGCGAGGGCGGGACCGGGCGTGGCGCCCTTCCCGTCCATCACCATCTCGAGCTGCTTGTTCGTCTCGCGCAGGCGGATCGACTGCTTGCGCATCATGCGCACCGCAATCTCGGGGTTGGCCTTGATCATCTCCCCGAAGGTCTCGCCGTTGATGACGATGAGGTCGCCCGGCTCGACCACCTCCGCGGTGGCCGACCGCGGAGCGCGCTCGAGGATCACCATCTCGCCGAAGAAATCGCCCTTCTCGAGCACGGCGAGTGTCGTGTCGCCGTCCTTCACCTTCTTCTTGATGGCGACGCGGCCGGACTGGATGATGTACATGTCCTCGCCGTCCTCGCCTTCGCGGAACAGGACATGGCCCTTCTCGAAGTGGGTGAGGAACTTCGCGAAAGGGTTGCCGGCCATGGCTCGGGAGTTTACCAGAAGCGGTCTAGCGCGCGTTCTGGAGCTGATCGGCCAGCGCGCGCCACTGCCAGGCCAGACCCTGGATCGCGAGGCCCGCGAGCAGGATCGCAGCGGCGACGCGGCGGCCCCCGCCCCTCCTCGCCAGCGCGGCCAGCGTCTCCCCCGCGGCCAGGCACACGAGCGGCGTCACCAGCAAGGTCTCGTGGCCGTGCAGGAACAGATCGGGCACCCGGGCGCGGCCCAGCAGCAGGAGCGCGTACGTGACGAGCCACGCCGCGATCAGCCGGGCGCGAACCGGCCATCGCCCCTCGCCTCCGACGCCTCCGCGGTCGCGGCAGAGAAGGGCGATGCCGAGGGCGGCGAGGATCGGATATACGCCATCGAAGAAGTCCCGCGTCCGGCCGTAGGCGACGAGCCAGAAGGACTGGACCGGGTAGCGCGACGGCGTGCGGGCCGCGCCGCCGCCGATGCGCGCGCCGACGTCCGCCACCATGGGCAGGAAGTCGCGGTAGTAGAGGGCGACCGCGACCGCGGATCCCGCCACGCCCATGGCGAGGATGGCCAGGGCCGCCTTGCGCCGCCCGGCGATGGCGGTGACCGCGGCCAGCACCGCCACCAGCACGCCGACGTTGATCACGCCGGACACGTAGGCGAGCTGGCAGGCGGCCACCCACGCCGTGCCGGCGAGCCACGTGCGGAGCTCCGTCACGCGTTCGATGCGGGTCGCGATCCAGAGGACGAACGCCATGTCCACGGCGTGGCCGAAGAGCGCGGGCAGGAACGCGAAGCTGAGCCGCGACAGGTAGGTCGGGATCACCACCATGAGGAAGGCGCCCGTGGTGGACGCGCCGAGTGCTCGCGCGAGCGCCCACAGCAGGATCATCGGGATGACGGAGACCGCCACGGCGGTGAGCTTCATGGCCACGAGCCGGGTGTCGTACGGGAGGCCCAGCGCCGCGAACGGGAGATGGAATGCGGGCGTGTAGGGAAACGCGTACGTCCGCCCGTAGGCTTCCGTCCGCCAGACGCCGTGCTCGGCGATCGCCTCCGAGGGCGAGACGAAGAAGCCCATGCCCTTCTCCTCCACCTTCTCGACGAGCCGGGCGTGCGTGCGCTGGTCGGGGTAGTAGAAGTCGGGATGGCTGACCGCCGCCGCGCGGAGCAGGAACGCGATCACGGCGAGCAGGGTGAGGATGCGGACGCTGCGCGCGTCGGCACGTCCGCGTTGGAGAAGCATGCGCGCGACCAGGATCCCGGCCGCGCCGAACAGGGCCAGCGCGAGCGGGATCCCGCGCAGGACGCGGTGCAAGGTCCAGGGCTGCATCCAGAGGCCGAAGGACAGGAGGACGGCGAGCGGCGCGGCCAGGCCGCCCGCCTGCGCCACCGGCCACCCGCCGGCAATCAGGAGCGTCACCGACAGCGCGACGACGACCGCGGGCATCCATCGCGCGTGTCCCCGCAGCCGGACGAATCCGCCGCGCGGCATCTCGACGCCCAGCCAGTCGAGCTTGAGGCCGCGATCCTTGCGCTCGTGCGAGTCGGCGGCGATGCGGACGGCGACCGGCGTCGCCGGCAGCGCGCCGAGGGCCACCCTTCGTTCCTGGAAGACGCCGCCGCGGCACTCGAAATGGTCCACCGCGCGCTCGCCCAGCGAGACGTCCACGATGGCCGTCTCGGGGAACACGCGCGCGAAGCGATACGCGAGGCTCGCCTCCGCCGCCGCGACCTCGACCGGCAGATCCACCGTGGCGTGATACGTCGTCCAATGGGTGCCGATCTTGTCGTCGATCTCGTACTCGGGCGCGAACCCGGAGACGAACGGGCCGTCGCCGGGGCCGAGGTTCAGAATCACGGCGGACGCGCGATGCGAGCCGATGAGCGCCGCCGCCAGGGGCAGCACGATCACGCAGGCGACGAGCGCCGCCGCGCGCGCGCCGCCCCGGGTCAATCGATGATCCGGTACGTGCGGACCCTTTCCTCGAGCCCCGCCCAGATCCGCGCCGGAGGCGTGCCCTCGGCGAGGTCCTGGGCGACGAAGCGGCCCATGTCGAGGCAATGGTCCGAGTTGTTGTAGTTGAACATCCCGAGACGGCCGGTGAGCACGAGGTTGGTCGCCGCCTTCAGCCGCCCGTACGCCGCGGAGATCCGCTCCTTGTAGTCGACCGAATACATCGGATAGAAGCTCTTGAAGCGGCGGACCATCCCGCCCTCGAAGCTGTTCGCGGGGGCCAGCCCGGCTTCGACGAGGGAATTGAAGCAGCGCTGGACGAGGTCGGCGTCGGGGGCGGTCCAGACGGGGTCGCCCTCGTCGCAGGTCAGGTCGCAGCAAATGGCGGTACGACCCTTCGGGCCCAGGCCGGAATCCATGGACTTCTGCTCGAACATTCGATTGAACGGATATTGGCGCTCGGGGAAGAAGATCCAGTGATCGTCCACCAGGCGGTCCCGCCCCAGGAACAGATAGACGAGGGCGAGGTCCCGGAGGCGCAGGCGCGCCACGTCCGCCGCGACCGCCGCATCCCCCGGAAAGAGCAGCGCGCCCAGGGACTGGATGGGGATCGAGGATACGACGGTTTCGCAGGCCAGCGCCTCCGTCTGGCCGCCGTGGGCGATCTCGATCGCGGCCACGCGGGAGCCGTCGCGCTCCAGCCGCTGGATGGTCGCGCTGGTGATGATGCGGCCGCCGCCGGCCCGGATCTCCTCCGCGAGACGGTCCGGGAAGACGCCGAACCCGCCGCGTGGGTAATAGAAGAAGGGCGCGTCCTCGTCCGCGGTCGTCTCCTTCAGCTTCAGGAGCCGGAGGATGAGATCGGCGGCGCCGCCGGACGGGATGCGTGCCTGGGCGAGGTCGGCGGAAAGCTGCTTCGGATCGCCCCACACCTTCCAGGCCAGCGGCTCGAA
>JANMPI010000481.1:0-5586 GCA_031369785.1 Acidobacteriota bacterium | reverse complement strand
AGAGGAGCCACGATCGATTGTACGCACGGCAATTGCCCGTCGGATCAGGGCGGGATGCTTTATGTCGCGGCCGCCGCCTCGATGAGAGCTCGATACCGGTCGAGGACGGCGTCCCAGCGATACTGCGTCTCGACGTAGCGCTGCCCGCTCTCTCCCATCCCGCGGCGAAGGCCGTCGTCGGTGATCAGCAGGTCGAGCGCGGCCGCGAACTCGTCGCCGTCCGCGTAGAAGAGGCCGCCGTTCGCGCGCAGGCAGTGGTCCTTGAGGACGGCGGAGCGCGCGTTCACGAGGCCGGGCACGCCGGCCGCGAATCCCTCGAGGAGCACGATGGAGAGGCTCTCGAAGGGGCTCGGGCAGACGATGACCTGCGCGGCCGCCATCGCCGCGTCCTTGTCGGCGTCGGGGAGAAAGCCGAGACAGCGCAGGCCGGGGACGACGGGCAGCTCCATGGTCAGCGACCCGATCAGCAACAGGTCGGCGAGACCGCCCGCCGCGCGGTAGCCGGCGTAGTGCGCGATCATCTCCGCGCATCCCTTGCCGGCGTCGATGCGCCCGGCGTAGAGCGCGTACGGCGCGCGAGCGGAATGCCGCTCCCGGAAGCCGGCGACGTCCGGCGCCGGCCCCCTCTCGATGCCGATGCCCGCCACCGCCGCCGGCCGGCCCGCGACGTCGAACCGGGCGCGCACGAGCGCTTCCTCCGGACCGGTGAGGAACGCGAACGCGCGCGGGCGGGCGAACATCTCGTCGTAGATGGAGAACCGCAACGGCGGCTCGTCGTGCGTGGTGGGGACGAGGACGGACCGCGCCGGCGCCACTCGCAACCCCCAGTACGTCGGGTAGTAGAGGTAGGTGAAGAACACGGTCGCGTGGAAGCGGTCGGCCTCCTCCGCGAGCGCGTCCACCAGGCCGGGCGTCTCCGGGCCCTGGCGGCGCAGCCACTCCACCTCGTCCGCGGGCGCACGAGGCCCGCGGTAGAGGGGCTCGGAGAGCGCGTTGAACGCGTCGAGGTCACGCTCCGCGACGGAAGGAAACCGCCGCACCTCGACCCCGTTCACTTCCTCGGTCCCCGCGGGCAGGACGTTGCGCCAGGTCACGTAGTCGATCGCGCAGGACGTGAAGACGGTGATCCGGTAATCCCCGAGCAGCCGTTCCGCGATCGCGCGCGCCAGCGATTCCGAGCCGCCGGTGACCTCGGGGCCATACCGCTGGACGACGAAGGCGACGCGCGGGCGATCCGCCCTCACGCGGTCACGTACTGTCGCAGCGCGGCCTCCACCGCGGCGGGAGCAAAGGCGGCCCGCCGGCGCCGCTGACCGGCGAGGACGCCCTCGCGCAGCGGACGATCCGTGGCCAGGCGGTATGCCATCTCGGCGAGCTCATCGAGCGGCTCGTCGTCGAACTGCACGCCCGCGGCCCCCAGCGTGTGCGGCACCGCCGCGCAGCGCCGCGCGAGGATGGGCACGTCCATGAGCATCGCCTCCACCAGCGGCACCCCGAACCCTTCATGCTCGCTCATCGAGACGAAAACGTGTGCGGCCTTGTAGCAGGCCAGGAGCTCGCGATGGGTGACGTGCCCCGTGAAAAGGACTTCCGCGCCCGTGAAGCCGAGCTCGTACTGCAGCGACTGCAGCGCGTCCGCGTACCCGCGCGTGCGCGGCCCCTTCCCCACCAGCACGAGCCGCAGGTCGGGCGAGATGTAACGCTTCCAGCAGGCGGCGAGGCGGAGGAGCTGGTCGTGACGCTTGTTCGGCGCCACCCGGCCGACGAAGAGGATGTTGGTGCGCCCGTCCGCGAGCATGCGGCCGAGGACGGGATCGGGTGGCTCGCGGTACCGCTCGAAGTCGAGATAAATGGGGAGCACGGCGGTCTTCGCGAACCCCGCGTCCTCGAGCTCCTGCCGGTTGTACTCGCTGTCGCCGAGCCCGAGGTGCACGACGTCGCGCAGCGACGGCAGCTCGCGGCGCCCGAGATCGCATATGCGCGCCATCTCGGGGTCCCACTCCGCGAAGAACGATCCGGGAGTGATGTTATGGTGGACGAGCAGACGCCGGCCCGGGTGCGCGCCCAGCGCACCGGTGAGCGGCGACGGCAGCGCGTAGTGCAGGATGACGGTGTCGGAAGGCGACCCACCCGCCCCCGTCCAGCGCACGCCGTCCCCTTCGAGGTCGGCGTCGAGCTCGAGGGCATGCACGTCGGCCTCGTGCCCCCAGCGACGGAACGCGTCGCGCATCAGCCGCGCCGAATCGCCGATGGCGTCCCCGCGGTGGAGCGCGGGCACCCACTGGTCGATCCTCAACGCAGCACCGGGGCCAGGCGCTCGAGCAGGAGCGCCCCGAAATCCACCGCCCGCAGCGATGCCAGCGCCTTGTCCTGCGTGCGGAGGACGGCGGCGCGCAAGCCCGGGTCGGAAAGGACGCGGTCGATGAGGCCGGCCACCTCCAGCGGCTCCTTGTCGGCAAGGAGAATCCCGCCGCCGCGCAGCGTCTCCCCCACCGCCCCCGCGTCGTAGGCGATCACGGGCAGCCCGAAGACCATCGCCTCGAGGAGGGGAACGCCGAAGCCCTCGTGCTCGGAGAGGCACAGGAAGAGATGCGAGACCGAGTAGCAGGCCATGAGCTCGTCGTGGTCGACGTGGCCGGTGAAGACGACGTCGTCCGCCACCCCGAGCGCGCGCACCAGCTCGCGGAGGCGCGAGAAGTACCTCTCGTGGCCGCGATGATCGCCGGCGAGAATAAGGCGGCTCTCGCGGTTCCAGCCCTTGCGGTAGGCGGCGAAGACGCGGATGAGGTCGTCGATCTTCTTGTTCGGGATCATGCGCCCGACGAACAGGAGGTTGGTCCGCCCGTCGCCGTACAGCGCGCGTGTCACCGGGGACGGCGGCGTCCGGTAGGCGTCGAGGTCGAGGACGATGGGCAGGACGCCGGTGCGCGCGTAGCCCGCCGCCTCCAGCTCGCGGCGGTTGTACTCGCTGTCCCCGAGGGCGAGCTCGGTGCGCGGCGCAAAGGCGGAGAGCTCGCGCCGCCCGTGATAGCAGAGGCCGGCGAGATGGGGGTGGAACCCGAGGAAGAAGTGCGCGGGCGTGATGTTGTGGTAGATCGAGACCAGCCGGTCGGGGGCGTGGAAGATCAGGCGGCCGGCGGCGCTGCCGATCGAGAAATGGAAGAGGCACACCGTCTCCGGCGAGGAGACGTCGCCGTACTCCCACAGCGGGCGCGCGAGATGCGCCATCCGCGGATGCACGCCTTCGGCAAAGATATCGGACTCGAATCCGGCCGCCCGCAAGTGGGCCTGGATGGCCAAGGCCTCGTTGCCGATGGCGTCGCCGTACGAGAGCGCGGCCAGGAGCTGGTGGACGCGCCGGGGCGCGCCGCTCACGCCGTCACGCCGAAGGCGGGCGCCGGTTTTCGACGACCAGGAGGTCCTCCAGCGTCTTGCTGCGCCGGGCCGCCAGATCGGCCCGCTCGTCGAGCGAGAGCACGCGGTGCTTCAGCTCCTGCACCTCGAGCGACAGCCGCGTGAGCTCGAGGGTCAGGTTGTGGAGGAGATGGGCGTAGGCCGTGTTGAGCTCCGACTGGCGCGAGAGCGCGGCCACCAGCGGGGTCGGGTTCCAGAAAAGCTTCTGCACCGGGCGCAGGAAGCGGCGCACGGTCTCCAGCGCGCGCCCGGATCCCCCGCGGCTGCTGCGGAAGAGGGTGTCCTGGTCGAAGGCGAAGCTCCAGCGCTCCGGCGACTCCAGGATCTCGCCGAGCAGCGCCGACTTCAGGTCGTGCGCGTCCACCACCGGATGCAGGGCGTGCTCGGCGATCTCGCGCACCTCGGCGTCGGTGAGCAGGCCGCGGCGCTTCTTCTCTTGGACGCGCTCGCGGACCTCGCGCATCACCGCCTCCACGTCGACGGCGCCGTCCTCGATGCGGAAGGTCAATGCGCGAGCGGCATCGGCGCGCCGGAGGCCGTGTACACGATGAGCACGATGGCCGCCGCCCAGAGCGCGACCGTGATCAGCAGGGGCCGGTCCGTGCTCAGGATGTCGGTCGGCGAGCCGCCCTGCTCCTTCTGATGCACGAGGTAAAGATAGCGGAAGATGCCGTACAGCACGAAGGGGATGGTCCAGGCCAGCCGGTCCGTGCGGTACTTCGCGATCGTCTCCGGGGCCAGGGTGTAGAACGCGTACGCGGTGAGGGTCGACGCGGTGACCACCGAGATCATCTGGTCGAGCAGGTACGGGCTGTACTCGGACAGCGACTTCCGATGCCCGACCGCGGTCGTGGACAGCGACACCAGCTCGTGGCGTCGCTTGGCGAGGGCGAGGAACAAGGCCAGCAGCAGCGTGCAGACGAGCAGCCACTCGCTGATCACGACCCCGATCGCCACCGCTCCCGCCACCGCGCGCAGCACGAAGCCGAGGCTGATGCAGAGGACGTCGATGATCACCGCGTCCTTCAGATAGAAGGAGTAGAGCAGGTTCAGGATCAGGTACGCGACCGCGCAGGACGCGAAGAGCGGCCCGAGAAGGAGCGACGCGCCCGCGGACGCGATCGCGAGCCCGATGGCGATCAGCGCCGCCGCCTGCCGGGGAAGCGCGCCGCGCGCGATCGGCCGCAGCCGCTTCAGCGGGTGAAGACGGTCGCGCTCGAAGTCGGCGACGTCGTTCAGCAGGTAGACGGTGCCCGAGAGGGCGCAGAAGAGGACGAAGGCGAGGAGCGACCGCCCCAGCGGGCCGGGCTCGAACAGGTGCTTGGACAGCGCGAGGGCGGCGAAGACGGCGAGGTTCTTCGTCCACTGCTGCGGGCGCAGCGACGTCCACACCGCATGGACGACGCTGTTTGCGCGCGGGGGGAGAGCGTCCGCCGTGGTCAGCACGGCGGCGGCTCGTTCCGGATCAGAAGCTCTTGACGGCCTCGTCTTCGTGGTCGTAGGTCTCGAAGACGGTGAGCAGCTTGGTGATGGAGAGCAGGTCCTGGATCTTCTTGGTGAGGTTGATGAGCTTCAACCGCCCGCCCTTGCGGCTCACCGTGGTGTAGCAGCGCACGATCTCACCGAGGCCGGCCGAATCGACGTACGGCACGTCGGCCAGGTTCAGCAGGATCTTCGTCTTGCCGCCATCGACGAGACGGGTGACCGCGTCGCGCAGGGCATCGTCGCCCTCCCCGATCAGGATCTTGCCGTGCAGGTCCAGGACGACGACGTCACCGACTGGTCGCTCGACGATCTTCATTGGTCAGTTCCTCTAGATGCGTCAATCATTTACGAGGATCGCTCACGCTACCACAGCCGTTCGTTGGCTGTCAATGAACTCTCGATGATCAGGAGGGCCCCGACGTTCCCCCCCAACTTAATATGCTAGCGTCCGCGTTTCATGGATGTCCTCGCGCGCATCCGCGGCGCGGCTCGCTCGGCCCCGCGGCACATCGTCCTCCCCGAAGGCACCGAGCCGCGCACGATGCAGGCGGCGGCGGCGGTCACCGCGCTCGGCATCGCGCGCGTCACGCTGCTCGGGCCGCCGGATGAGCTCCGCCGGCAAGCCGCGGCGGCGGGCGTGTCGCTCGCCGGCGTCGAAGTGGCGGAAGTCCCCACCGGCCCCGAGGC
>JANMPI010000456.1:0-9324 GCA_031369785.1 Acidobacteriota bacterium | reverse complement strand
CGCCTCGAGCTGCGGCTCTCCGGGCGCGGCCGGGGCGTGCTGTACGTCGGAGAGAAGACGTTCTGGAGCGAGCAGCCGCGCTGGTCGACGTACCCGGTCTCGGGCGCGTTCCGCATCCGACATCCCTACGACTACCCGCAGTCGGGCGGGGCGGACGTCACGGTCACGATCGGCAAGTCGCCCGGGGAGATCGACCTCGAGTCCATGGCGCTGGTGGCGCCGAGCGAAGCGGCCGATCCCGTCCGTCTTCCCTGAGCGGCCTACTTCCGGGAGTCGCCCCACTTGAGCTTGGTGCGCAGCACCTCGTAGAACTCCCGATGCGGCGCCTTGACGAGGCGGATGGTCCGGGGGCTGCGCGTGATATCGACGACGTCGTCGCGCCGGAGCGAGAACCCGCGCTGTCCGTCGAACGTGATGTGCACCTCGCCCTCGCGGCCGGCGCGCAGGTGCACTTCGATCCTCGCGTCGTCGCTCACCACCAGCGGCCGGTTGGTGAGCATGTGCGGGCAGATCGGGGTCAGCACGACGGCGGGGAGCGCGGGGTGGAGGATCGGGCCGCCCGCGGCGAGGTTGTAAGCGGTGGACCCGGTGGGGGAGGAGATGATCAGGCCGTCGGCGCGGAAGGCGGAGACGAAGACGCCGTCGACGCTCACGTCGAGCTCGATGATCCGCGAGAGCGCGGCCTTGGTGATCACCACGTCGTTGAGGACGTCGCCGAGCTGGTCCTCCTGGTCCGGGCTCCGCACGATCGCGCGGAGCATCCGCCGCTCTTCGTAGCGGTAGCTGCCGTCGAGGACGCCGTCGAGGGTCTCGTAGAGCTCGGAAAGCGCGATCTCGGTCAGGAAACCGAGGTGGCCGAAGTTCACGCCCAGCACGGGGACGGGGCGGTCGAGTAGATGGCTGGCCGCGAGCAGCGTCCCGTCACCGCCGAGGACGACGATCGCGTCCGACATGTCCGCGATCTCGCGGGGCGTGGACGCGGTGCAGGTCGCGGGCAGGCCCTCGACCATCCGCGCCATCCGCTCGTCGAGGCACGCGCGCACGCCGCGCCCGTGCAGCCACTCCACGAGCTCGCGCACCGTGTTGCCCGCGTTGCCGAGGTCGGCGCGGACGAGGATGCCGATGGTGCTCATCCTCGGACGGCCCTTTCGATCGCCGCGGCCAGGGCCGCTCCGGTCATGCCGGAGCCGCCCGGCCGCAGGTGCAGGAATAACTCACGGTTCCCTTCCGTGCCGGCGATGGGCGAGGGGCACGCCCCGCGCACGGCGTAGCCCGAGTCCGAAACCGCCGCCTCGGCGACCGTCCGCAGCGCGAGGAGGTGGAGCTCCGGATCCTTGACGATACCACCGCGGCCGACCTGGCCGCGGCCCACCTCGAACTGCGGCTTCACCAGCACCACCGCGTCGGCGTCGGGCCGGAGGAGCGCGCGCAGCGGCGTCAGCATCTTGCGCACGGAGATGAAGGAGACGTCGGCGGTGGCGATCGCGCACGTCTCCGGGACGTGCGCGGACGACAGCGCGCGGGCGTTCACGCGATCGACGACGACGACCCGCGGATCCCGGGCGAGGCTCTCGTGGAGCTGGCCACGGCCGACGTCGACCGCGTACACGCGCGTGGCGCCGCGTGCGAGGAGCGTCTCCGTGAACCCGCCCGTCGACGCGCCGACGTCCACCGCGATCCGCCCCGCGGGATCGACCCCGAAAGCATCGAGCGCCCCCTCCAGCTTGAGCGCGCCCCGCCCGACGTGGGCTGGACCGGGGGCCACCTCGACTACGGCGTCCACCGCGACCGCGGCCCCCGCCTTGCTCGCGCCGGCGCCGTCCACCCGCACGCGCCCGGCCATGATCAGGGCCTGGGCCTTCTCGCGGGTCGGCGCGAGCGCGTGCTCCACCAGCCAGACGTCGAGACGGACCTTCAGGCCTGCCGCCGGACGATGCGCTCGGCGAGGCCGGCGAGCACGCGGCCGCGCTCCCCGAGGGGGCGCACCGCGGCCTGTGCGTCGGCGAGGAGGCCGTCGGCGATCCCGCGCGCCCGCTCGAGCCCGTGGATGCTCACGTACGTCGCCTTGCCGGAGGCCACGTCCTTGCCCGCGGTCTTGCCCAGCGCGGCATCGTCGGAGGTTCCGTCGAGGACGTCGTCCACCACCTGGAAGGCGAGGCCGATCGCCGCGCCATACGTGTCGAGGGGCGCGAGAATTTCCGGCCCCGCGCCGGCGAGGAGCGCACCCCCGCGGACACAGGCGGCGAGGAGCGCTCCCGTCTTCGCGCGGTGCAGCCGCTCGAGCGCCGCGGCGCCGATCGCGCGGCCCTCCGACTCGAGATCCTCCACCTGCCCGCCGATGAGGCCCGTCGTCCCCGCGGCCCGGCCGAGGACCGCGAGCGCGGCGAGCCGCCGGCGCAGCGCGGCCGCACTCGCCGTGGGCGGCACTTCCGCCATCACGTGAAACGCGCGGGTCAGCAGCGCGTCGCCGGCGAGGATCGCGATCGCCTCGCCGAAGACCTTGTGCGAGGTCGGCTTGCCGCGCCGGAGGTCGTCGTCGTCCATGGCCGGGAGGTCGTCGTGGACGAGGCTGTAGGTGTGGATCATCTCCACCGCGCAGGCGAGGGGCATCGCGTCCTCGGGGTGACCGCCGGCCGCTTCCGCGGCCGCGAGGACGAGCAGGGGACGGATGCGCTTGCCGCCCGCGAACAGGCTGTATCGCGCGGCGCGATGGATGGTCGAGGGCCACGCGGTCTCGGCGGGCAGAGCCGCCTCGAGCGCGGCTTCGACGGCGGAGCGGCGCGTGGCGATCCAGGCCTCGAGATCCAAGGCGGCCGCTGTCGCTTCAGCGCGAGGAGGGGTCGTCACCCGGC
Organism: Acidobacteriota bacterium; assembly: GCA_031369785.1. Taxonomy (GTDB): domain Bacteria; phylum Acidobacteriota; class Vicinamibacteria; order Fen-336; family Fen-336; genus JANMPI01. Next base: position 6,472 of record JANMPI010000456.1, on the reverse strand, counting down.
GCCTTCTGGAACGCGGTGGCCTTGGGCCGGCCATCCTTGTCGAGGACGAGCTCGCCGCGCTGGTCCTTCAGCAGGAGCTCGATCTTGCCTTCCGCTTCCTCGAGCTTGGCGTGGCACAGGCGCGAGAGCCGCACGCCCTCCTCGTAGAGGGCGAGCGATTCCTCGAGGGGCAGCTCGCCCTTCTCGAGGCGCTGGACGATCTGCTCCAGCTTCACGAGCGCCGCCTCGAAGGTGGGCGGCGCCACGGCGTCGGTCACTTGGTCTCCTTGCCGGTGACGCGCGCGGTGAGCGCGCCTTCGCCCAGCCGCACGCGGAGGTCGGCGCCAAGGTCCACGTCCCCGGCGCGATGGAGCAGCCTCCCCTGATCGTCGAACACGAGCGCGTACCCGCGGGACAGGACGGCGAGAGGCGACAGGCTGTCCAGCTTGCCCGCGGCGCGGCCGAGGGTCGAGCGGCGTGCGGCAACGCGGCCGCGCACCGACGATTCCAGCCTCCGCTCGATGTTGGCGACGCGCTCGCGGCGCGCGGCGATCTGACGCTCCCAGCGGAAAGCGTCGAGCTGCGCCTGCCCGCGTCGCAGCGACTGACGCGCGGCGTCCGCGCGCCGGCGCAGCGCGCCCTCCGCCCGGCGCGCGAGATCGTCCACGCGCTGGCCATGGGTGCGCACGCGCCCGCGCTCCGCCTCGAACACGCGGTGCTGGGTGACCGCCCCCACGCGCGCGCGGAGGCGGGTGAGCCGCAGGCCGAGGGCGGAATCGGCGCGCCGGCGCAGGGCTTCGAGCTGCGTGCAGATCTCGTCCTTCGCGTGCACGATCCGTTCGGCGGCGGCGGAGGGTGTCGGCGCGCGGAGATCGGCGACGAAGTCCGCGATGGTGAAGTCCGTTTCGTGGCCCACGGCCGAGATGGTCGGGATCTTCGACGCGGCCAGCGCGCGCGCCACCCGCTCGTCGTTGAAGGCCCAGAGGTCCTCGAGGCTGCCGCCGCCGCGGGCCACGACCAGGACGTCGAACCCTCCCACCGCGTTCAGCGCTCGGATGCCGCGGATGATGTCCGCGACGGCCTCCTCGCCCTGCACCCGCGCGGGGTAGATCGCGATCTGGAGGTTCGCGTAGCGGCGCTCGACGACGCGCAGGATGTCCTGGATGACCGCGCCCGTGGGCGAGGTGACGATGCCGACCCGGCGCGGGAGCAGCGGCAGGGGGCGCTTTTTCGCCTTGTCGAACAGCCCTTCTTTCTCGAGCTTCTCCTTCAGGTCCTCGTAGGCCTGCTGCAGCGAGCCCTTGCCGATCGGCTCCAGCACCTCCACCGACACCTGGTAGTCGCCCTTGGGCGCGTAGACCTTGAGCGAGCCGCGCGCGATCACCTTCATCCCGTCCTTCGGCTTGAAGCGGATGAGGCGGGTGGCCGTCTTCCAGACCACCGCGCGAACCTGGGCGTTCGCGTCCTTCAGCGAGAAGTACCAGTGGCCCGACGCCGCGATGGTGAGGTTCGAGACCTCGCCCTCGATCCAGACGTCGAAGAACTCGGTCTCCAGGACACCGGCCAATCGGCTCGTGAGCTCCGAGACCGTCATCGCGCGGCGGCGCGCGGGCGCGGCGGGGGCGGGGACGGGGACGCCGCCGCCGAAATCGAGGCCCTTCTGCTCCACGCTGGCAGTGATTGTAAGGGCAAAGGAAAAGGGGCGCGGGCCGACTGCGCCCAGCGCCCCGGCTCACGGCCTCGAGGAAGGTTACATCCCGGACTTGGCGATACCGGTGACCTTCACGTGCTCACCCTTCGCGTTGTCCCAGCAGGTCAGCGTGACCTTGTCGCCGGCCTTCACGGTCTTCAGGCTGGCCGCGGCCTTCTTGTCGACGCGGACGGTCTTGTTGTCCTTCTCGCCCTTGATGGTCAGGGTGCTCTTCGCGACGTTGGCGGACACGACCTCGGCCTGGATCTCGTGGCTCTTGCCGGCCATCGCCGCGTGGGCGGGGGCCTTGGGCGTGGCGTGGGCGAGGGGGGCGGTCGCGACGACGGCGAGCGCGATGGACAGCAGCACGGCGATCTTCTTCATTGAATTTCTGCTCCTTGGGGGTTTGGATCCGGCAGGCTGTTGCCGGCCGCCGGCAAGGCCGGCACCCTCGATAGAGAGCAACGGAGGTGCCACGCTCGAATGCCGCGGCACTCCCGGCAAGTGTTAGTAAATAAGTGGGTTAGGAGACAGGTCGGACCGGGCGCGCTCCGGGAAGTGCCCCATCTGGTGCAGTGCGTGACCCATCTGGTTCACTCTGCGCCCTCTCCAGGCGGTACTGGAGGGTCCGCCGGGTGAGCCCGAGGAGACGTGCCGCCTGGGACACGTTCCCGCGAGTGCGAGCGAGCGCCTTGGCGATGAGCGTCCTCTCGACCGTATCGAGGTCGATGCCTTCCTCGGGGATCTCCAGCCGCAGCCCTCCGGGTGCTGGAGTCGCGGCCCGGATCGCCGCCGACAGATCGTCGGGCGAGATCGAATCGGCATCGCCCAGGACGAGCGCGCGCTCGATCATCGATTCCAGCTCGCGCACGTTGCCCGGCCAGTCGTAACGGACGAGCGCCTCCATCGCGGGCGCGGTCACCGTCCGCGTGCGGCCCCCGCCGTGCTTCTTCAGGAAGTGCTCGACGAGGAGCGGGATGTCGGTGCGCCGGCTCCGCAGCGGCGGGAGTACGATGGGGATGACGTTCAGGCGGTAAAAGAGGTCCTCGCGGAAGGCGCCCTTGCGGACGTCCTGCTCGAGATCGCGGTTGGTCGCGGCCACGATGCGCACGTCGACCTTGATCCGCTCCGTCCCCCCGACGCGCAGGATCTCGCGCTCCTGCAAGGTGCGCAGCAGCTTCACCTGCAGGTCGCGCTTCAGGTCGCCCACCTCGTCGAGGAACAGGGTCGAGCCCGAGGCCTGCTCGAACAACCCGATCTTGCGCGACACCGCGCCGGTGAACGCGCCCTTCTCGTGGCCGAAGAGCTCCGCCTCGAGCAGGCTCTCCGGCAGCGCGGCTACGTTCACGGCGTAGAAGGGACGGCCGCGGCGCTCGCTCTCGTGATGCAGCGCGCGCGCGACGAGCTCCTTGCCGGTGCCGCTCTCGCCGTAGAGGAGGACGGTGGAGGAGGTCGCGGCGACCTTCTGCACCATCCGGAAGACGTCCTGCATCGACCCGTGGGCGCCGACGATGCGGTCGAGCCGGAAGCGCTCGCGCAGCTGGTCGCGCAGCATCCGGTTCTCGCGCACGAGATGCGTGCGCTCCATCGCGCGGCGGAGGACGAGCAGCAGGTCGTCCTTCTCGAGCGGTTTGGTGAGGTAGTCGAAGGCGCCGCGCCGCATCGCCTCCACGGCGCTGTCGATGCTCCCGTGCGCGGTCATCAGGATCACGCAGGGCGGCGCGATGCGCGCGGCGAGCGCGGAGAGGAGCTCGAGGCCGTCGAGGTCCGGCATCTTCAGGTCGGTCAGCACCACGTCGAACGGCTCCGCGGCCAGGACTAGGAGCGCGCTGCGTCCGTTGGCGGCCGCCGCGGTCTCGTACCCTTCCGCCTCCAGGATCATCTGGAGGATGTCGCGCTGCCGCCGCTCGTCGTCCACGACCAGCACCCGCCCCTTCATGGAAGGGCGCTCCCCGCGACCGGCAAGCGGATGGTGGCCGTGGTCCCGCGGCCCTCCGTGCTCTCGAGCGAGACCGACCCGCCGTGATCGGCCACGATCTTGCGGGTAAGGGTGAGGCCGAGGCCGAACCCGGTCTCCTTGCTGGAGACGTAGGGCTCGAACGCCCTTGCCACGTCGGCGGGCGACATCCCCGGGCCGGTGTCGGTGATGGTGACCACCATCGCGTCCTCGGGCACGTGATCGAGCGCCAGCGCGATGGCGAGAGTCCCGCCCGCCGGCATCGCGTCCACCGCGTTGATCATCAGGTTCAGGAAGCAGGTCTTCAGGAGCTCCGCATCGGCAGTGACCAGGGGAAGCCCGTCCGGTGCGTCCACGACGAGCGTGATGCCCTGGTCGCGCGCCTTGTGCTCGACGAGCGCGGCGACGTCGCGCAGGACGTCCGCGACCGCGCAGGGCCGGGGATCGAGACGCATCGGGGTGCCGAAGGAGAGGAAGTCCACCACCAGGCGATTGAGACGGCTGATCTCGGCCTTCACGTTGCCCAGGATGCGCTGGAAGTCTTCCCGCCGCGCGGGGTCCTCGGGACCGAGCCGCTCGCGGACGTGATCGATGGAGAGGTTGATGAAGTTGAGCGGGTTGCGGATCTCGTGGGCCACCGCCGCGGCCAGGCGTCCGATGGCGCTCGTGCGCTCCGCGTGGTGCAGCCGCTCCTCGAGCCGCCGCTGCTCGCGCAGCCGCTCCACCATCTCGTTGAAGGTGCGGGCGAGGCCGGCCACTTCGTCCTTTCCCACCGCGGGAACCTGCACCGAGAGATCGCCGGCCGCCACCTGCTCGGCGGCCAGGGTCAGCACGCGGAGCGGACGGCTGAGCGACCAGGACAGGTACAGCGAGATCAGGATGCCGATGCCGAAGACGACGAGGGTGGCGAGCACGCGGCTCACGAAGGCCTCGTGGGAAAGGCGCGAGAAGTCGTCGAGGATGCGGGTGATCACGAGATAGCCGATGCGCCGATCGCCGAGCACGATGGGCAGGGTGAGGGTCGACGTCTTCTGTCCGCCCGCGTGCTCTTCGCCGAGGACGCCGCGGATCACGTACTCGCGCGGCCCCTTCTTCGTGGCCCAGCGCGCCAGGCGCTTGCCGACGTTGCTCGGGTTGGTGGAGGCCTGGACTTCCTCGGACGCGTCGGCGATGGACACGTCCTTGACCCCGAGCTGGCGCAGCTTCTCCGCGTAGGCCGCCAGCACGCGCTGCGGATCGCCCTCGCGCGCGGGCTGCTCCTGTACGACGTCGATGGCGGTGGAGAGATCGTCGGTGTACTCGGTGAGCTGGGAGAGGAGCTGCCGCTCGGCGGCGAGGTGCAGGAAGAACAAGCTGGAGACGGAGAGGAGGAGCAGCGACAACATCATCAGCAACAGCTTGGTCTTCACGTCAGCCGCCCCTCCGGCTCTCCCCGCGCGGGGGACCGCAGCACCGAGGACTCGTAGAGCGACGCCGCGCTCTCGGCCGCGCCCAGGGCGAACCGGCGGAAGACGATCCCGATGGCATCGCACGTGACGGTGCCGCGCAGCGCGAGGAGGATGGGATAGGCGCAGGCCTTCGTCATTCCCATCTCCGCCGTCGCCCGCCAGCTCGCGCGCGCATGGCGGACGAAGACCTCGCCTACGTAGCAGCCGAGGCCGAGGAGGAAGCCCGACGCCTGGTGCTCGGTGGCGCCCGTCTCCCTGATCTTGTCCACCAGCAGGTCGACGACGATCAGGCTCGGCGGGTCGTAGGAAAGCTGGAAGCCGAACTTCTTCTTCACGAGGGCGACCGCGCCCTGCGCGATCTGGGGGGCGGTCTGGACGGTGGGGGTCACGCCAGGGCCGCGACGTCGGCCTCGGTCAGCAGCATCCGCTCGATTCCGCGGGCCAGGCCCGTCTTCTCGTCGACGTCGACCACGACCGCGCCCAGCCGTGGATCGCCCTTCGCGGTCTCGAACCGGCCCGGCATCGCGGTCAGGAAGCGCTGGACGATCATCGGCGCCTCGACCCCGATCACGGAGTCGTAGGGGCCGGTCATCCCGAGGTCCGTGCAGTACGCCGTCCCCTTGGGCAGGATCCGGTGATCGCAGGTCGGGACGTGGGTGTGCGTCCCGACCACCGCCGCCACCTTGCCGTCGAGGTAGTAGCCAAGCGCCATTTTCTCCGACGAGGCCTCGGCGTGGAAGTCGACGATGATCACCGCCGCCTCCTTGCGCAGGGCCTCGACCTCACGCGCCGCGCGCGCGAACGGATCGTCGATCGACCCGTTCATGAAGACGCGCCCGCTCAGGTTGAGCGTGGCGACGGGAATGCGTGAGTCCTTCGCGCGCCCGATGTACGTCCCCCTGCCGGGCTGGCCCTCGGGGTAATTCGCCGGGCGCAGGAGCTGCGGGATCGAATCGATCAGGGGGATGATCTCGCGCTTGTCCCAGATGTGGTTGCCGGAGGTCATGCAATCGACGCCCATGGCCAGGAACTCGTCGCAGATCTCGCGGGTGACGCCGAATCCACCGGCGGCATTCTCCACGTTGGCAATGCAGTAGTCGATGTCGTGAAGGGTGAAGAGCCCGCGCAGCGCCTTCTTCATGATGCTGCGGCCCGGGCTTCCGACGACGTCGCCGATGATGAGGATGTTCAATCCCTGCCGACCCCCAGAGCGTCCGCGACGCGGTTGATGTAGTTGAACCAGGACGCGATGAGCGTGACCTGGAGGATGCCCTTGTCGTCGAAGCCGGCTGCGCGCAGCCAATCGTGGTGCTCGCGTCCGATGCCCGTCGCGTCGCGGGTGAGCTGCTCCACGTAGCCGAGCATCACCTTGTCCGCCGCGGAGATGGGCGCCGTCCG
>JANMPI010000447.1:0-12471 GCA_031369785.1 Acidobacteriota bacterium | reverse complement strand
TGAACGCGTCGGCGGTCAACGGGGTCAGCTTCGACGAGCTCGTGAACGCCATGCGCTCCGGCAACGCCTACGTGAACGTCCACAGCACGCAGTTTCCGGGCGGCGAGATGCGCGGCCAGATCCGGCCCCAGAGCGTCGACTAGCCGGAGGGACGGCGGCGCGGAGGCCTAGGGCTTCAGCACCACCTTCACGCAGCCGTCCTCCTTGCGCTTGAACAGCTCGTAGGCGTCGGGCGCGTCGTCGAGGGACAGGATGTGCGTGACCACGAAGGTCGGATCGATGATGCCCTTCTCCACCAGCGCCATCAGCGGGCGCATATACCGGTGGACGTGGGTCTGTCCCATCCGCAGCGTCAGCCCCTTGGCGAACGCGGCGCCGATCGGGATCTTGTCCAGCAGGCCGCCGTACACGCCGGGGATGGAAACCGTTCCGCCCTTGCGGCAGGCCTGGATGGCCTGACGCAGCGCGGTCGGCCGATCCATGGCCAGCATCACCGTCGTCTTCACGCGGTCGTAGATCGCGTCCGCGCTCTTCCCGTAGGCCTCGAGGCCGACGGCGTCGATACAGGCGTCGGGGCCGCGCCCCGCGGTCATCTCCGCCAGCCGACGCGTCACGTCCTCGCACGAGAAGTCGATCACTTCCGCGCCCACTCTTGCGGCCATGGCCAGGCGAGGGCCGACCCGGTCGATGGCGATGACGCGCGCGGCGCCGAGGTGGATCGCGGAGCGGATGGCGAAGAGTCCGACCGGCCCGCAACCCCAGACCGCGACCGTGGCCCCGGGCTCGATGCCGCAGTTCTCCGCCGCCATGTAGCCGGTCGGGAAGATGTCGGAGAGGAAGAGCACCTGCTCGTCGGTCAGGGAGTCGGGGACCTTGACCGGCCCGACGTCGGCGAACGGCACGCGCACGTACTCGGCCTGCCCGCCCGCGTAACCGCCGAACAGGTGCGAGTAGCCGAAGAGCCCCGCCCCGGAGAAACCGTAGAGCGCCTCCGCGGCGGCGGCATTGGGGTTGGAGTTGTCGCAGAGCGAGGTGAGGCTCGCCTTGCAGAAGAAGCACCGCCCGCAGGCGATGGCGAAGGGGACGACCACGCGATCGCCCGTCTTCAGCTTCGTGACCGCGGACCCGAGGGCCACCACCTCGCCCATGAACTCGTGGCCGAGGACGTCGCCACGCTTCATCGAGGGCATGTGGCCGTCGTAGAGGTGGAGGTCGGAGCCGCAGATCGTCGTGGTCGTCACGCGGATGATGGCGTCGCGCGGGTTCAGCAGCTGCGGATCGTCCACCGTCTTCACGCGGACGTCGTGCTGACCGTACCAGCAGACCGCCTTCACGCGTCCTCCTCGCCGGCGCCGGCAGCGTCCGGATCGACGGCGGCATCGCCGTCATCATCATCAAAGTCGTCATCGTCGTCGTCGACGTCCGCCGGCCCGCGCGGATCGCCGGCGACCGGCGCCTCGCCCGCCTCCATGACCTGCTTCAGGCGCCGCAGGTCCTCTTCGATCTCGCGCGCGGGCAGGCGGTGGATGAGCCGGGCGAGGACGCGTCCGGCGACGCCCCCGGGGGGAAGGAACTCGATGCCGACGCGGATCTCGGTCCCCCGGCCCGCGGGCGCCGCCTGGAAGCGCACCGCGCCGTGATGGTGGACCTCCGATCCGGGGAGGGAGCGCCAGGCCAAAAGCTCGTCCGGGCGGTCCTCGAGGATCTCCGCCTCCCACTGCCACGTCTCGCCGGCGGCCCCGCGCGCGACCCAGGTGGACTGCCCCCCGCCGCGCTCGGTGACGGCCACGATGCGGTCCATGAACAGGGGGAGGTTCTCGAGGCGCCGCCAGAACGCGTACACCTCCGCAACCGGGCGGCCGATCGTGATCGCGGTCTCCACGGAGAGATCGTCGTGGGCGCCGGCATCGAGGCGCTGCTCGTCGTCGTCCCCTACCGTCCCCACGTCGAGCTGATCGTATAGCGCGCAGCGGCCGGTGACGCCGCGATGCGCGAGCCAGGCCCCCGCCGCGGCCAGCAGCAGCGACGAGACGGGACGGCGCCGCGCGGCCGCGAAGGCCAGAAGGGCCGCGCCCATCGTCACCGAGATCCCGCGCTCGGCGTCCCCGACGTTGACTTCGATCTCGTCCATCACTGTGACCCCCTCCGCTTCGATGATCACACGCGCGTGTTGACATGGGCCCGCCCTGACCGTAGGTTTCGCGCCAGTGGGGATCCAAACTTGGCGGAAATGGGACGTGGCTCCCGCCGCGCCGCACGCGATGGATTGACCTTCGAGATGCATCGACGCGCACGCACCGCCGGCGCGCTCGCCCTTGCGCTGGCGGTGTCGTGCGCGTCGCTCCCCGATCGTCCTCCGGGCGAGGCGGGCCGCTTCCGCGCCGCCGATCTCGCCGAGCTCACGGGCATCGAGCCCGGCATCCGCACCGACGTCCGCTACGCGACGGCCCACAATTTCGTCGGACGCCCGGTCTACCGGCAGGCGCGCGTTTTCCTGCAGCGGCCGGCGGCGGAGGCGGTCGCGCGCGCGCACCGCGCGTTGGCCGAGCAGGGCTACGGCCTTCTCGTGTTCGACGGCTATAGGCCCTGGTCGGTGACGCGGCTCTTCTGGCAGGTGACGCCGTCCCATCTGCGCGGTTTCGTCGCCGACCCGCGCAAGGGCTCACGCCACAACCGGGGATGCGCGGTCGACCTCACCCTTTTCGATCTCGCGACCGGCGCCGAGATCGAGATGCCCTCGCCCTACGACGACTTCACGGACAAGGCGGCCCAGGACTACGCCGGCGCGTCCGCCGCGCAGGCGGCCCACCGGGCGATTCTCCGCCAGGCCATGGTGCATGAAGGCTTCCTGCTCTACCCGTCCGAGTGGTGGCACTACGACTACGAGGGCTGGCGGCAGTACCCGATCCTCGATCTGCCTTTCGAGCAGCTCGCCGGCCACTGACGGAAAGGCCGCTGGTAGTATCGGAACCGAAAGCGGAGGTTCGATGAGCAAGGGATTGGGCTGTCTGGCCGTCGTGGTGGTGGTCGTTATCATCCTCGCCCTCGCCATGATGGGGACCTACAACGGCCTGGTGGGCCTCTCGCAGGCGACCGACGCCCAGTGGGCGAACGTGGAGAGCGCGTACCAGCGCCGAGCCGACCTCATTCCGAACCTCGTGAAGACGGTGGAGGGCGCGGCCAACTTCGAGAAGTCCACCATCGAGGCGGTGACCAGGGCCCGCGCCGGCGTCGGCCAGGCCCAGGCCGGCCCCGGGATCACCAACGACCCCGCGGCCTTCGCGCGGTGGCAGGCCCAACAGGACCAGTTGTCGAGCGCTCTGTCCCGCCTGATGGTGGTGGTCGAGGCCTATCCCGACCTCAAGGCGACGGCGAACTTCCGCGACCTGCAGGCTCAGCTCGAGGGCACCGAGAACCGCATCAACGTCGAGCGGAACCGCTACAACGAGACCGCGCAAGCCTACAACACGGCTCGCCAGAAGTTCCCCGCCGCCCTGGTCGCGGGGATGCTCGGCTTCAAGGAGAAGGCTTACTTCCGGTCGGCCCCCGGGTCGGAGCGCGCGCCGGACGTGAACTTCAACTTCGGCGCCTCGCCCGCGCCGCGGGCCGCGCCGACCGCCGCGCCGTCGGTCCCGTAGGGTTCCGGCGATGACCCGGCGGGGCGGACGCTGCGCCGCGCTGCTGCCGTGGCTGCTCTTCGCCACGGCGGCGGCCGCGCAGTCGCCGCCGCCCGTGCCCACCCAGTACGTCACCGACACCGCGGGCGTGCTTCCCGCCGATGCCGAGGCTTCGCTCAACGCGCGCCTCAAGGCCTTCGACGAGCAGACGTCGAACCAGATCCTCGTCGCGATCTTCCCGTCGCTTCCGTCGGCCTCGCTCGAGGACTTCACCGTGCGCACCGCGCAGGCCTGGCGCGCCGGCCGAGGCAAGCTCGACAACGGCGTCGTGCTCTTCGTGTTCATCGGCGACCGCAAGGTCCGCCTCGAGGTGGGCTACGGTCTCGAGGGCGCCCTGCCCGACATCACCGCCCACCGCATCATCGAGGAGCAGATCACCCCGCGGTTCCGCACCGGCGACTACGCGGGCGGCGTCGACGCCGGCGTCACCGCGATCATCGCGGCCACGAAGGGCGAGTACAAGGCGGAGCCGCGGCCGGTCGCGGGAACGAGCAGCGGCCTGAACGGCTGGACGATCCTCTTCATCATCATCGTGCTCATGATCATGTTCCGCGGCGGCGGCGGGGGCGGTCGCACCTACGGCCGGCGGGGATACCGCGGCGGCGGGTTCATTCCGATCCCGATGGGGTGGGGTGGCGGCGGTGGCGGTGGCGGGTTCGGAGGCGGCGGATTCTCCGGCGGAGGCGGGTCGTTCGGAGGCGGCGGCGCCTCGGGGAGCTGGTAGGCATGCAGACCAACGTGTTTCTCCATGAGCTCGACCACGACCGCATCGTGGCCGCCATCCTCGCCGCCGAAGCGGGCTCGTGCGGCGAGATCCGCGTCCACGTGACGAACCAGCCGGCGACGGACGTCGAGGCGGCGGCGCGCGCGCAGTTCGAGAAGCTCGAGATGACGAAGACCGCGCTCCGCAACGGGGTCCTCATCTACGTCGCCCCGAAGAGCCAGAAGTTCGCGGTGATCGGCGACGCGGGCATCCACGAGAAGTGCGGGCCGGACTTCTGGCCGGGGATCGCGGCGGCAATGGAGGAGGACTTCCGCGGCGGGCGCTTCACCGAGGGCATCGTGAAGGGTGTCGCGGCCGCGGGTGCGCAGCTGGCCCGTCATTTCCCCCGCGAGGGGACGGCGCCGGACGTGGACGAACTCCCCAACGAAGTGACGCGGGACTGATCGGGTAAGGGCCTACTCCTCCGCCAGGGCGGCCATGAACTCACCCTGCACCGACGCGAAATCGCGGAAGCCCTCGAGCACCCAGCCCCGCACCGTCTCCGGCGCCGACGTGCCCGCGTAGTACCGGGCGGCGTTGTTCACGCCCTTGAGCGCGGACTCGAAGTGGTCGGCCTCGACGCTCGTGTGGATGCGCACCCAGTAGTAGCCGTCGTGCTCCTGTCCGGCGATGGCGATGCGCGACTTCTGCAGCGCCTGCACCATGTCCGGGTGCGTCTTGCGCAGGCCGGCGTCGAGGACGTTGAACTCGGCGTCCGCGAGGACCTCGCTCCCGGTGTGGAATCCCATCGCGCGGAAGAGCCGCTCGTCGTCGAGGGCGGCGCCCACCCCGTAGCCGTACGAAACCTTGCCCACCGCCTCTCGGGTCTGCGCGTTGATCCGGATGACGTCGTTCAGCTGCTGCGGCCGGAGGCCGAACCATGCCCCCATCGCCTTCAGCGTCGCCTGGGCGAGCGTGCGGTGCGTGTCGCGCCAGGGCGTGAGGCGGTCGTCGAACTCGTCCACCGCGGCGTAGAAGAAGTCGGACGCCACCTCCGCCGCGCGGTCCGCGACCACCGCCACCGGCTCGTCGGGATCGCGAAAGAGATCCTGGCGGGCCGCGATCTCCCCCGAGAGATTGGCGAGGCCCGGCCCGAAGGCCGAGTTGAACTGGATGTAGCGCGCGAGCACGGAGAGGAGCGCGCCCGGCGTCTCCGCCTCCTCCACCGCGCGGCGCAGCGCTTCGGTGCCGCGGTGGGTGGCGAGGACGGGCTCGAGGTCCTTCTTGCCGATCTGGAGCATGGGGCGCCTCCGAAGTGGCGGACGATGGTACCCCCGCCGGCGTCACCTTGACAGTGAGGGGGCGGATTGCTAAGACGATGCGCGATGAGCAAGCTCAGCGAGCTCGTGAGCAAGGGCGTGCGGCTGATCGTGGTCGATCCGGGCGGCGACCCGGAGCCCGAGGCCCACGTGCCGCCTCCGCGCGTGGCCCCCGCCCCGCCGCCGCTCCCGCAGGCGCCGCCCGTGGCGCCGCCTTCCGCCGCCGCCGTGGGCCGGGCGCGGGGGCGGCTGGTCTCGACGGACGCCGCGCAGGTCGCACCTCCCAACCGCGTGTCGCGGTCGGAGGTGGCGTCGGACGTGGAGGACTTCACGGCCGTGTACAAGGAAGCAGGGATCACGCTGCCCCCCCACGGCTATGGGATCGACCGCGTGGCGGAGATGCTGGCCGGCAAGCGCCTGGCGGCGCTCGGCCGCGAGGTGCGCGCGACGGCGGTCCTGGCCGCGCTGGAGGCGGCCCGGGTCGACGTCCAGGACGTGATCGAGGACGGCGTGCGGCGCGACAAGGCGCTCGACGCCTTCGAGTCGGCCAAGGAGCGCGAACTGGTCGAGAAGAAGGCCGCCAACGAGACGCGCATGCAGTCCTTGAAGAAGGACCTCGACGAGCTGCTGCGCAAGATCAACACCGAGATCGAGTCCCTGAAGCAGCAGTCGCAGGACGCGGAGTCCGCCTTCCAGAAGCTGCAGGTCCGCAAGCGGCAGGAGGAGGCGCGCCTGCACGACGTCGTCGCCCACTTCGTCGAAGGGGCGAACCCCATCACTACGGGGCCAACTCAATGAAGATCGGAGAACGATGGCGCGACAGCTGACACCCCTGGGCCGCATCCTGTTCGTCCTGGCGGGGCTGTCCCTGCTCGGGTACGCGCTCTACAAGTACGGCGTGCTGGGCCGCCTCGGCGGCATGGTGGCGCCGGAGAAGCGGGCGGAGGGCACGGTCTCCAAGGACGACTTCGGCGGCCTCGACCGCGGCGAGGGCGAGTCCACGTCGCCGGTGACGGCCGGCGGGCCCGCGGGCCTGCGCCCGAGCGGCGGCTCGCGGATGAACCGGCCGATCAAGGTCGCCATTGTCCTGTGGGGCGGCTATGCGGGCGGCATCATGGCCAACGGCGGCATGCTCCCGAACCGCGAAAGCGTCTTCACCAAGGACTACGGCGTCGAGGTCGAGCTGCTGCAGATCGACGACTTCGAGAAGTCCCGCGACGCCTTCCGCGCCGGCGGCGACAAGGGCGGCGTCGACATCATGTGGTCGACCGTCGACGCCTACGCGCTGGAGTACGGCGGGCTGAGCAAGCTCGCGCCGAAGGCCATCCTGCAGTACGACTGGAGCCGGGGCGGGGACGCGATCGCCGTCGACCGGTCGATCAAGAGCGTGGCCGACCTCAAGGGCAAGCGCCTCGCCTGCGCCGAGGCCACGCCGTCGCACTACTTCGGCCTCTACGTGCTCACCCAGGGCGGGCTCACCAACCGTGACGTGGACTGGGTGTTCACCGCCTCCGCGGTGGACGCGGCCAACGTGTTCAAGGCCGGCAAGGTGGACGCCGCCGTCTCCTGGTCGCCGGACGTCTACGTCGCCGCCCGCGAGCGCGACGGCGGCCACATCCTCGCGTCGACGAAGGAAGCGAGCAACCTGATCGCGGACATCTTCGTGGCCCGTGGCGACTTCCTGCAGAACCATCCCGAGGACGCCCGGCGCTTCGTGGCCGGCTGGCTGAAGGGCGTCGAGATGGTGCAGAAGAACCCCGAGCGTGCCGCGGTGATGCTGCAGAAGAGCCTGACCGGCGTCAACACGCTCGACGACGCGCGGGGCATGCTGCAGGACGTGAAGCTCCCCACCTACGCCGAGAACCGCGCGTTCTTCGATCCCAAGGGATCACTCGTGAATTACTACACGATCTACCAGACGGCGCAGAACATCTGGCGCAAGATCGGCAAGATCTCGTCGGTGAGCGCGGCCCAGCAGACCGTCGACACGCGGTTCCTGGAGGCGACGGCGGAGTTCTTCCCCCAGTCCGGCGCGGCCAAGCCGGACGAGTTCGATTTCAAGGCTCCTCCGCGGCAGAACGCGACCCCGATCCTCAGCAAGACGGTGTCGATCTACTACCCCTCCGGCTCCGCGGTGCTGGACGAGAACGCCAAGGCCGTCCTCGACTCGCAGGTGGTGGACCTCGCCGCCACCTTCGGCAACGCGTATCTCCGCATCTCGGGGAACACCGACAACGCCGGGAGCCGCGACGCCAACATGCGCCTTTCCCGCGCGCGGGCGGAGGCGGTGGCGCAGTTCCTGATGACAAAGGGCTTCGACCGCAACAAGTTCGAGGTCATCGGCAACGGGCCCGACAAGCCGCTGGCCGACAACGTCAGCGATGCCGGCCGGGCGAAGAATCGCCGGACGGACTTCGAGATCATCGCCCGCGAGTAAGCTCCTGGGCATGGCCAGCACGAACGCCGTCGACCTGGTGGCGGTCGCCCGCCGCGTCATGGAGGAGAACGGCTTCGCGGCCGAGTTCCCGCCGGAGGCGGTCCGGGAAGCGGAAGCGCAGCGAGGCGCCCCGCCTGCGCACTCCGGGGTCGAGGACCTCCGCGCGCTGCTGTGGTCGTCCATCGACAACCGCGACTCCCGCGACCTCGACCAGGCGGAGGTGGTCGAGGCGCTTCCCGGGGACGTCCTCCGCGTCCGCGTCGCCATCGCCGACGTGCACGCCCGCGTCCTCGAAGGCACCGCGGTCGATGGCCACGCCTCCACCAACACCACCTCGGTGTATGCCGGCGTCGCCGTCTTCCCCATGCTGCCGGAGCGGCTCAGCAACGACCTGACGTCGCTCAATCCGGGCGAGGACCGGCTGGCGGTCGTGGTCGATTTCGACGTCACCGCGACCGGCCACGTACAGCGCGAGGCGGTGATGCGCGCGCTGGTCACCAATCACGCGAAGCTCGACTACGACACCGTCGGCGCCTGGCTGGAAGGGAACGGGCCGGTGCCACGGGAGACCGCCGATCGTCCCGAGCTCGAGGAGCAGATCCGCCTGCAGGACGAGGCGGCGCGGCGGCTCATCGCACTGCGGCGCAGCGAGGGCCTCCTCGACTTCGACACCCTCGAGCCGCGGCCGGTGGTCGCGCACGGCAAGGTCGTCGACATCGAGATGACCCCGCAGAACCGCGCCCGCGACATCATCGAGAGCTTCATGGTGGCGGCGAACAGCGCGCTCGCGCGGTTCCTGGAGTCGCGCGGCCGATCCGCGATCCGTCGCGTCGTCCGCGAGCCGAAGCGCTGGGACCGCATCGTCCTGCTCGCGCGGGAGCTCGGGGAGCTGATGCCGCCGGCGCCCGATCGCCTCGCCCTCGCCGAGTTCCTCGCGCGTCGCCGCGCCGCGGATCCGGCGCACTTCCCCGACCTGTCGCTGGCCGTGATCAAGATGCTCGGGTCCGGCGAGTACGTCCTGGAGCGGAGGATGGACGGCCGCGCGGACAACAGCCATTTCAGCCTCGGCGCCGCCGCCTACGCCCACGGCACCGCGCCCAACCGCCGCTACGGCGACCTCGTCCTCCAGCGGCTGGTCGCCGCGACGCTGGCCGACCGCGTGGCGCCCTACGACGACGAGTCGCTCGGCCGCATCGCCGGGCGCTGCACGCTCATGGAGCGCGCGGCCCGCAAGGTCGAGCGCAAGGTGCGGAAGACCGCGGCCGCGATGTGGATGGCCGACCGCGTCGGCGAGAGCTTCGTGGCCATCGTCACCGGCAAGTCCGACCAGGGAACATACGTGCGCGTGCTGCGACCGCCCGTCGAGGGGCGCGTCGTGCGCGGCCACGAGACGCTCGACGTGGGCGACACCGCGCGCGTCACCCTCATCGGGGTCGACGCCGCCCTCGGCCACGTGGACTTCGAGGGCCCGCGGGGCGACGTCCCGCGGAAGATCGCGCGCTCGCGCCGGAAGATGCAGGCGGCGGCGAAGCTTCTGGGACGGGTCGGCCAGCAGTTTCGCGCGGTGGTGGTGGCCGCGTCCGACAAGGGCGTCTACGTGAGCCTTCCGGCGGAGTTCGCGGAGGGGCGCATCGTGCGCGGGCAGCACGGCCTCGTGGCCGGACAGAAGGTGGAGGTGGTCCTCCTCTCCGCGGACAGCGCGCACGGGTTCATCGACTTCGAGTACCCGGCGGGGATCGAGCCGCGAAAGGAGGAGCGCAGCCGCCGCAAGCGCGAGGCGGCGCGGGCGCTGCGCACGCGCGTGGGCGAGACCTTCGACGCCGTCGTCACCGGGGCGACGTCCCGCGCGACCTGGCTGCGCATCGTGTCCCCCGAGACCGAGGGCCGGCTCGTGCGCGGCCGCCGCGGCCTTTCCGTCGGCGACCCGGTGCGCGTCCTGCTCATCGCCGTCGACCCCGCCCGCGGCTACATCGACTTCGCCCGCGCCTAGGAATATCCTGCGGGCGGCTCCTTGGCCCCCATGCAGGATGACGCCTTTGGCACCGACATCACGCGCCTCCTCCACGAATGGCGCGGCGGCGACAAGGCCGCGCTCGAGCGCCTCATCCCGCTCGTTCACGGCGAGCTCCACGCGCTCGCCTCGCGCTACCTGTCGCGCGAGCGCCGGGACCACACGCTGCAGACGACGGCCCTGGTGAACGAGGCGTACCTGAAGCTGGCCGGGCAGCGCAACGTCGACTGGCAGAACCGCGCGCACTTCTTCGGCATCGCCGCGCAGCTCATGCGGAGGATCCTGGTCGATCACGCCCGCCGCGACGGGCGGGTGAAGCGCGGAGCGGGCGCGCCGCACGTTCCCATCCAGGACCTCGATCCGCCGGCCGCCGAGGCCATCGATCCCGCCGATGCCGTGGCCCTCGACCGCGCGCTGAGCCGGCTCGAGGTCATCGACCCCCAGCAGGGGCGCGTGGTGGAGCTGCGCTACTTCGGCGGGTTGACCATCGAGGAGACGGCGGAGGTGATGGGCGTTTCCACCGCCACCGTGAAGCGCGATTGGGCGGTCGCCCGGGCGTGGCTGTACCGGGAGATCACGGACGCGCCGCCCGCGTAGACGCCGCCCCCGGCCAGGTGGCGTTCGCCGGCAACGGGCGTATCCTCGCGCCACAGGTCCACTGCCATGGCGCCCCTCCCGCTGACCGCCGCCCGCTGGCTGCGCGCGAAGACGATCACCGCCGATGCCCTCGAGGTCCCGGAGGGCCAGCGGACGACCTTCGTCGCCCGCGCCTGCGGCGACGACGCGACCCTCGTCGCCGAGGTGGAATCGCTGCTCGCGGCCAGCCGGGACGCGGGAGCGTTCCTGGATGGCCCCCGGCTCCTCGACACGGGCGCCATGGCCAGCGTCGCGCGGGCCGCGGAGGAGGCCACGACGCCGGTGGCCACCGGGAAGCGGGTGGGGCCCTATCGCATCCAGCGCGAGCTCGGTCGTGGCGGGATGGGCGTCGTCTACCTGGCCGCGCGCGACGACGACGCGTACGAGAAGCAGGTCGCGATCAAGGTGGTGCGCGGCGGCCTCGCCGGCGACGCGTTGATGCAGCGCCTCCGTGAGGAGCGGCGGATCCTCGCCACCCTCGACCATCCGAACATCGCGCGTCTGCTGGACGGCGGCGCCACCGAAGACGGCCTGCCCTACCTGGTCATGGAGTACGTCGCGGGCACGCCGCTCGACGTCTACGCGAAGGAAGGGCGCCTCACCGTCCGCGCCCGCCTGTCCCTGTTCCGCGAAGTCTGCGCCGCCGTCCAGTACGCGCATCAGCGGCTGGTCATCCATCGCGACCTCAAGCCTCGCAACATCCTGGTGACGCCCGACGGGACGCCGAAGCTGCTCGATTTCGGCATCGCCCGGCTCCTCGAGCCGGGGCTCGATCCGGACGAGCAGACGCGTACCGGCGTGCGCGCCCTGACTCTCGACGGGGCAAGCCCGGAGCAGGTGCGCGGAGAGACGCTGAGCGTGACCAGCGATGTCTACGCGCTGGGCGTCATCCTCTATCGGCTCCTGACCGGACAGAGCCCGTACGGGCCCGCGAAGCGCACCGATGCCGAACTGATGCGCGCGATCTGCGAGGAAGCGCCGACGCGTCCGAGTCTGGCGAACCCCGCGGAGGGCCGCGAGCTCCGCGGCGAGCTCGACTGGATCACGCTCAAGGCCCTGCGCAAGGAGCCCGACCGGCGCTACCCATCGGTGGAGCAGCTGGCGGAGGACGTCCAGCGGCACCTCGCCGGACGCCCGGTGGGGGCGGCGCCGGATTCATGGGGGTACCGCGCCCGCAAGTTTGCGGCCCGGAACCGCGTCATGATCGCCGCCGCAGCGGTCCTCGCGGTGTCGATGACCGCCGGCCTGACCGCGACGCTGTGGCAGGCGCGACGGGCAGACGCGCAGCGCGCCCGTGCGGAGGCCCGCTTCGCCGACGTGCGGAAGCTCGCGAACTCGTTCCTGTTCGAGTTCCACGACGCGATCAAGGACCTGCCCGGCTCGACCGCGGCGCGGAGCCTCGTGGCCAGAAAGGCGCTCGAGTACCTGGACAGCCTCGCCGGCGAGCAGGCGCACGACCCGGAACTGAGCCTCGAGCTCGCCATCGCGTACCAGAAGGTGGGCGAGATCCTCGGCGCGCCGACCGAAGCCAACCTCGGCGACACCCCGGGCGCGGTGCGTAGCGTCCAGAAGGCCATCGACATCGAGGAAGCGCTCGTCCGCGCCGATCCCTCGCGCCGGGCCTATCAGGAGAATCTCGTCCAGGCCCATCGGCTGATGAGCCTTTTGCACGGCGTTCTCAATGACGA
>JANMPI010000429.1:0-1701 GCA_031369785.1 Acidobacteriota bacterium | reverse complement strand
GGTGGGCGGTGGTGGCGGCGCAGCCGCAGCTGCAGTGGCTGCCGCGCCGGCGGCTCCGTCGGGCAAGACTGGTTGGGAGGCCCTGGGCAAGTGGGTGGGCGGTGGTGGCGGCGCAGCCCCAGCTGCAGAGGCTGCCGCGCCGGCGGCTCCGTCGGGCAAGACCGGTTGGGAGGCCCTCGACAAGTGGGTCGGCGGCTCCGGAGAGAAGGTCGGCGAAGCCGTGGAACGCGCCGTGGGCACCGTGCAAGAGCGTGCCGCGGAGCTCAAGGAGGACCTCAAGGAAATCCGCGAAAAGCTCCCGATGGACGAGATCGAGACCGCAGGCAAGGGCCTGTTGGCCGCGCTCAAAAAGATGTTCCGGGGCAAATAAGGGTCCGCGCAAGGAAGAACTGCCGCGTGCCGGATGGCGGCGTTTTGCCGCCGTCCCACGCGGCGCGGCAGTTCCTGCGCGACCCTTCACCCGCGTCTCACGCCCTTGCGGAGCCGAGGTGGGTAGGCTCCGCAGGTGGCGCGCGTCATCCATGAGCACTCGGCCGGTGGGGTCGTTCTGGTCCCGATCGGGCGCCAGACGCTTGTCGCGCTGATCGAAGTTCAAGACAAGCGTGTGCTGGCCCTGCCGAAGGGACACCTCGAGGAGGGCGAGCAGTCGGTCGACACCGCGATCCGCGAGGTGTGGGAGGAGACCGGTCTGCGAACGAAGCATCTGGCGCCGCTGGGCGAGATCTCATACTGGTTCTACTCGCGGCGCCAACGGGCCCGAATCGCCAAGCGCGTCGAGTTCTTCCTTCTGCAGTACCTGGCCGGCTCACCGGACCATCACAACGACGAGGTCGACGGCGTGCGCTTGGTGCCGCTCAGCGTCGCGGCCAAAGCCGTGTCATATCCAGGAGAGCGCGACGTGATCCTGCGCGCGCACGAGTACCTGCTGGGCACGGCAGGTTCAACGTCCCCCGCGGCGAAGGAAACCGCTGGCGCGGTGAGCGCCGTCGCCCCGCACGAGCCGTTCGGAGATCTCAGTGTTCGCCCTTAATTTCTACTCGCCGCTCTTCATCGACCAGCTCCGCAAGGGCCGCAAGACGGCCACGATCCGGCTGGGCGACAAGGGCCACAAATACAAGAAGGGCCAGCTGGTGTGGGTCACGGTGGGCCACCGTCACGGCCCGCGTCAGAAGATCTTCACCGCGATCGTCGACCAGGTCGACGTCAAGCCCATTCGCGAGCTGACGCAACGTGAGATCGAGCGCGACAACCCTGAGTTTCGCCTGGTCGAAGACACGATCCATTTCCTGTCGCACATCTATGCGCGGGAAGTCAGCCTCGACGACGAGGTCTCGGTCATCCACTTCAGCGAGATCATCGAATACCCCTCGCTCAAGTAACAGCGCCCGTCAGCCTCTGAGCGGCCCCGCCGGTGGCTCAAAGGCCCCTAAGTGCCGTGCAGAGGCGACGTTGGGTCTGAGCGCTCCCCGAGTTGTGGCCCCCGGACGCCGCTCCTTTCTCCGCAAACCTGAGATATTCGCCGGTCGGGAGAGGGTTGCGACTTCCGGTTGTGCTGGGTAATGTCTTGGCACTCAAAGGTGACGAGTGCCAAAAAGGAGATGCAGATGCGACTGAAGCCACTGGGCGACAGGATCGTCATCCGCCAGATCGAGGCTGAGGATGTCACCGCAAGCGGGATCGTGCTCCCCGACACTGCCCAGG
>JANMPI010000410.1:0-1882 GCA_031369785.1 Acidobacteriota bacterium | reverse complement strand
CATTCCACCGCACGCGCGTCGCCCAGGCCGATCTCCTGCCGGAGCGGCGCGCCGCCGAAGCTGCCGCCGCTGCCGACCGTGCGGTAGAGGAAGCGCGTCCCCGAGGCCGTCTCGACCGCTACCTTGAGGCGCGCCCCGAGGGCGCGCCGATTCATGCGCACGCCCTCGAGCTCGAGCCCCAGCCACGCGTTCGCGCTCCCCGGATTCTGGTAGAGCGCGCTTTTGGCCTTGTCCGCGAGGTAGGCCCCGCCCATCTCCTCGAACACGTCCTGGTCGCCGTCATTGTCCACGTCGCCGAAGCAGACCCCGTGTCCCTTCTGCAGGTGGCCGAAGTTGCCGGCGGTGGTCACGTCCTGGAAGGACCGCCCGGCGTCGTTCCGGAACATGCGGTTCGGAACCAGCATGCCCAGGTCCGGTGTGCCCGTGCCCAGGTAGAAGTCGAGCCAGCCGTCGTTGTCGAGGTCGCCGAAGTTGAGGCCCATCCCGGGGACGACCTTGTCGAGGTGGACCGCCTTCGTGACGTCCTGGAAGGTCCCGTCGCCGCGGTTTCTATACAATCGCCCGCGCTCGCCCTGGTTGGGCAGGCCGAGATAATCGGCCGCGACGTCCTCCACCTGGGGCATCCCCCCGCTGGCCCGGCCGTAGCCGACCACGAAGAGGTCGAGCCAGCCGTCGTTGTCGTAGTCGAAGAAGAAGGTGCCGAAGCTGGCGCGGGGCTCCGCCACGCCGGCCGCGGCGGCCACGTTCGTGATGCGCCACCCGCGCCCCGCGACCGCCGGACCCTCGTTGCGGAACAGCAGGTTGTCGCCGCCCCACACGGACACGTACAGGTCGGGCCGGCCGTCGTTGTCGTAGTCGCCGCTGACCACGCCCTTCACGAAGCCGACGTAGTCGACGCCGGCCTCCTTCGCCCGCTCGCTGAAGCGCCCGTTTCCGTCGTTGTGGTACAGCTCGCACGGGTGCGCGGCGGCCCCCGCGCTCGACTCGTTGCCGACGAAGAGGTCGAGCCGCCCGTCGCCGTCGTAATCGAGCCAGGCCGCGGTCTGGCTCGGCGCCAGCCGCAGGAGCCCGGCCTCGCGCGTCACGTCCGCGAAGGTACCGTCGCCGTTGTTGCGCAGCAGGGAGAGCGGGAAGCGCCCCTCCTCTCCCATCCAGCCGCCACGCAGCACGAGCACGTCCACGAATCCGTCGTTGTCGTAGTCGGCCTGGACCATGTTCAGGCCGCCCACCTCGCCCATGAGTCCGGCGCTTTCCGTGGTGTCCACGAAGGTCCCGTCGCCGTTGTTGCGGAACAGGCGCATCTGGTCTGCGAAGCCCATGCCCGAGAGCATCACGTCGAGACGACCGTCCCCGTCGAAGTCGTCGAGGATGGCGCCGCCGGCCAGACCAAAGGCGTCGAGCCCGGCTTCCCGCGCGACGTTGTCGAACCGCGGCAGGGCGTACTCGGAGGCGAACGCCGCGGGGGGGATGCGGAGCCGTGCGGGTACGCCCGAAGGGTAGGACCCGAGCGTCATGTGCGCGACGTTGAGCAGCCAGCGCGCGCGCAGGTCCTGCGGCGCCTCGGCCAGTACCGCGGTCAAGGCCGCCACCGCCCGCGTCGAGCCCTCCCGCCGCTGGTGGACGCCCTGACCTCGGATCGGCGCGAGGCACGCGTCGCGGCCGCCGACGAGGTGGCAGTTCTGGTCCTCGGCCATGCGCATGTAGGCGATCACTTCCAGCATGCGCGCGCCGTGCCGTTGCCGCCGCCATGCGACGGGATCGCTGGCCCGGGCATCGCCTTCCAGCGCTTTCAGCGCGGCCAGGGCCTCGTCCAAGCGGCCGGCGTTGATCATCTCTACGACGACCGCCCCACGCAGCGCCAGGCGCTCCGCGAGCGGAAGGG
>JANMPI010000408.1:0-5515 GCA_031369785.1 Acidobacteriota bacterium | reverse complement strand
TTGGCCTTCTCGTCGACGATGAAGTCGCCCGTCTTCTCGAGCTCGGCGCGTTCCTCGGCCTTCTTGTCTCCGGAGATGCGCGCGCCCGGGATCAGCTTCGGGATGATGCCGTTGATGCGGTAGTACTTGTCGGTCGACTCCTCGGCGGGGCCGCTGATGATGAGGGGCGTCCGCGCCTCGTCGATCAGGATGGAGTCGACCTCGTCCACCACCGCGAAGTGATGTCCGCGCTGCACGTAGCTGGACAGCTCGAACTTCATGTTGTCGCGCAGGTAGTCGAAGCCGAACTCGTTGTTCGTCCCGTAGGTGATGTCGGCGTGGTAGGCGACCTGGCGCTGGGCGTCGTCGAGGTTGTGCTGGATGACCCCGACGGACAGGCCGAGGAAGCGGAAGATGCGGCCCATCCAGTCGCTGTCGCGCTTGGCCAGGTAGTCGTTCACGGTCACGACGTGGACGCCCTTGCCGGAGAGCGCGTTCAGGTAGGCGGCGAGGGTCGCGACGAGGGTCTTGCCCTCGCCGGTCTTCATCTCCGCGATCGTGCCGCGGTGGAGCTCGAGCCCGCCGATGAGCTGGACGTCGAAGTGCCGCATGTTCAGCACCCGGCGGCCGGTCTCACGGACGACCGCGAAGGCCTCGGGCATGATGGCGTCGAGGCTCTCGCCGGCCTCCAGGCGCTTCCGGAACTCCCCGGTCCTCGCCTTCAGCTGCTCGTCGGTCAGGGGGAGGACGGACGGCTCCAGCGCGTTGATGCGCTGGATGATGGGAGCGATCGCCTTCAGCTCCCGCTCGTTGCGGGTCCCGACGATCTTGGTGAGGATTGTGTTCAGCACGCTTGACCCGACAGAATATCAGCGGCCTCGGCCATGGGTCAAACCATGCGCGGGCAAGGGTTTCCGCGGCGCTAAGCGCCGGCCGCCGGGAGCAGCGGCAGCTCCCGCGTGCGGGTCCCGGTGAGCGCGAACAGTGCGTTCGCGATCGCGGGCGCCACCGGGGGGACACCCGGCTCACCGACCCCCCCGGGACGCGAATGGCCGTTCAGGATCTCGACGTGTATCTTCCGCGGCGCCTCGGCGATGCGCGCGAGCGGGTAGTCGCGGAAGTTCGTCTGCTCGATCGCGCCGTGCTTCGCGGTGATGGAGCCGTGGAGCGCGGCCGACAGCGCGAAGATGACCGCCCCCTCGAACTGCGAGCGGACGCGGTCGAGGTTCACGACCGGGCCGGGGTCGGCGGTGAGCCACACCTCGTCCACGCGCGGACGGCCGGCGGCGTCGCGTGACGCGGCGGCGACGACCGCGACGTAGGTGAGGAAGCTGCGATGCGCGGCCAGGCCGACGGCGTGTCCGGCCTTGCGCGCGGCGTCCCAGCCCGCGCGCGACGTCACGTCCTCGATCACGCGGCGGAGGCGGCCGGTGTCGATGGGGTGCTCGTCGAGGCTCGCGCCGTAGTTGGGGATCTTCGCCACCCCGGCTTCGGCGAGCGTCATGACGCGCGGGCCGCCGATCACCTCCAGCAGCATTTCCCGCGGGTCGCGGCCCGTCTCCGCCGCGAGCTCGGCGATGAACGACTGCACCGCGAACGCGTGGTTGATGTTGTAGACCGAGCGCAGCCACCCGATGCGGACGTGGGCTTCGGCGGGGCAGCGCTCGGCGCGCACGTTGGGGATCGCCAGGGGCAGGTCGGTGACGCCCTGGCCCAGCGAGCCCTCGTCGAGGCGGTCGGCCTTGCCGTCGAACGTCCAGCCGATCGCCGGGGACGCGATGCGGTGCCGCCAGGCGACGATCTTTCCCGCCGCGTCGAACCCGGCGTCGAGGCGCTGCGTGCTCACCGCGTGGTAGAAGCCGTGCCGCGTGTCGTCGTCGCGCGTCCACTGCACGCGCACCGGCGCGCCCATCTCGCGCGCGAGCAGCGCGGCCTCGAGGATGAAATCGGGCTTGGATTTGCGGCCGAAGCCGCCGCCGGCGAAAGTGACGTGGATCGTCACCTGCGACGGCTCGAGGCCTAGCGCCTTCGCCACTTCCTCCTGGGCGCCCTGCGGGTCCTGGGTCGGCGCCCAGATCTCGCACTTTCGTCCTTCCAGGCGCGCGACCGCGGCCGGCGGCTCCATCGGCGACTGGCTGAGGTGGGGGACGTGATATTCCGCGGAGAAGACCCGCGCCGCGCCGGCGAGGGCCTTGTCCACGTCGCCCGCGTTCCGGGCCACGGTACCGGGCGCGCGCACGGACGCGGTGAGCGCCTCGCGGTAGGCCGCCGAGTCATAGGCGGCGTGCGGGCCGCCGTTCCACTCGATCACGAGGGCGGCCCGACCGCGCAGGGCGGACCAGGTGTGATCGGCGACCACCGCCACTCCGCCCAGGGGCTTGAAGAGGACGGGGAACGTCAGGACGGGCATGCGCACGACGCGCCGCACCCCGGGGATCTTCAGCGCCGCGGCGTCGTCGAGCCGCGCCACGCTGCCGCCCACCACCGGAGGCCGCGCGATGACCGCGGTCAGCATCCCGGGCAGGCGCACGTCGGCCCCGAAGGCGGCCTGACCGGTCACGTACGCCGGACCGTCGATCAAGGGAAGCGCGGTGCCGACGCGCGTGGTCGAAGGCGCGGGCCGGAGCGCGAGGCTCGCGGGGTCGGGCACCGGCAGTGCGGCCGCCGCGACGGCCAGGTCGCCGAAGCCGAGGGCGCGGCCGGTGACGGGGTCGTGGATCTCGTGGTTCCGCGCCAGAAGCCGCGCTTCGGGAACGCCCCACCGCGCGGCGGCGGCGGCGGCCAGCATCGTACGTGCGCCGGCGCCGGCCATGCGCATCGGCATCCACAGGTGCCGGACGCTGCGCGACCCGTCGGTGTTCTGGTCTCCGTAGCGCGCGTCCGCGTCGCCCTGCACGACGCGCACGCGGCCCCAATCGGCGCCCATCTCCTCCGCGACCACGACGGGCAGCGAGCTGCGAATGCCCTGACCCATCTCCGTCCGGCTGCAGACGATGGAGACGAGGCCGTCGGCGCCGACATGCACGAACACGCTGGGGGCCGGCTTCGGGTCCGCCTCCTCCCCGAAGGCGGGAACGATCCGCACCCCGAGCGCGAGGCCGGAGACCGCACCCCCGAGCGCGGCCACGAACGTCCGGCGCGTGATCTCGAACGCGCTCACCGCTTCGTCCCAGAGGCGACCTGCCGGATCGCGGCCCGGATGCGGGGATAGGTGCCGCAGCGGCACAGGTTGCCGCACATCGATTGGTCGATGTCCTCGTCGCTCGGCGCGGGATTCGCGGCGAGGAGGGCGGCCGCGCTCATGATTTGCCCGGCCTGGCAGAACCCGCACTGCGGCACGGCGAGGGCGACCCAGGCCTGCTGCAGCGGATGATCGCCGTTGCTGGACAGGCCTTCGATGGTGGTCACCGTCTTGCCCGCGGCCCGGGAGAGCGGCACGACGCAGGAGCGGACCGCCTCGCCGTCGAGGTGCACCGTGCACGCGCCGCAGAGCGCCTCGCCGCATGCGTACTTGGTGCCGGTCAGGCCGATGAGGTCGCGCAGCGCCCACAGGAGCGGCATCTCGGGGTCGGCGTCGAGGCGATGCTCGGCGCCGTTGACGCGCAGCGTGATCATGGGGTGTCCTCCGTGGGCGGGCATGCGGCGCCGCTGTCGATCCAGCCGCGAATCAGATCGCCGAACTCCTTCTGCGTTCCGGGCGCCGGCGCGCGGCCGTGGCCGGGCTTCCAACCCCACGCGACCAGCGGATCGTGGGCGGCGTGGTCCCAGATCTGCTCCAGAGTCTTGCCGCCGTTGCGCGCCGGGTCCTTGATCTGCGCGCAGATCTGCCCCGGCGTACGGCCGAGCCACGCCATTTCGATGGGTGCTAGATGCCACTTCGGCGCCCCGGGCACGCGGGCGAGCTCGAGGTTCCGGTCCTGATGGCACGAGGCGCAATGCATGGCGGGGACGCCGTCATCGTGGGGACCGCGCACCGCGGGCGGGTCGTGCACGACGTGCCGATCGCCTTGCCGCGGCCGATCGTCGGGCGGATGGCAATTCACGCAGCGCGGATGGAGGATGACCTTGCTCGCCTGCGCGAAGTAGGCGAGCGAGCGCTCGCGGCTCCCGGGGACGTCGCCGCTGGCGTGAGGGGCGGCGTCGCCTCGCGGGGTGGCAAGCGCGACACCAAGGAGGAACGCCGGGAAGGCCAGCGCGCGCAGATCCATCGCCATAGGGTAGACGGAACGGAGATCGGTGTCAGCGAGGAAGGAGCGACGGCGCGATAAGCGAGTTGATCAACCCGCGTGCCTCACTTCACGTAGACCGTCTTCACGTTCACGAACTCGCGGATGCCCAGGTGGGAAAGCTCGCGGCCGTAGCCCGATTCCTTGATCCCGCCGAAGGGAAGACGCGGGTCGGAGCGGACGAAAGCGTTGACGAAGCAGCTGCCCGCCTCCAGCCCTCGGGCGGCGATCCGCTCCCCCCGCTCCGTGTCGCGGGTGAAGACCGCCGCGCCGAGCCCGAACGGGC
Organism: Acidobacteriota bacterium; assembly: GCA_031369785.1. GTDB lineage: Bacteria > Acidobacteriota > Vicinamibacteria > Fen-336 > Fen-336 > JANMPI01. The sequence continues at coordinate 1,024 of JANMPI010000408.1, read as the reverse complement.
TGTCGTTGGCCAGCTTCACGGCGTCGTCCTCGTCCCGCGCCGAGATGATCGCGGCCACCGGCCCGAAGACTTCCTCGTCGAACGCCACCATCCCCTTGCGCACGTCGGTGAGGACGGTCGGGGGATAGAAGGCGCCTTTTCCGCGGAGCGGCTGGCCGCCCAGGAGGACGCGCGCTCCGGCGCGCACCGAGTCCTCGACCTGCCGGTGCACGGTGTCGCGGAGGTCGTGACGCGCGAGCGGGCCGAGCTCGGTGCCCGGCTCGAGCGGATCGCCCATCTTCTTCGCGCGCATCTTCTCGACGAACAGCTCCTCGAAGCGCTTTCGCACCGGCTCGACGACGATGAAGCGCTTGGCCGCGATGCAGCTCTGGCCGCTGTTGATGAGGCGCGAGGCCACGCACGCTTCGGCCGCGAGCTCTAGATCGGCGTCCTCGAGCACCACGTAGGGATCGCTGCCGCCGAGCTCCAGCACCGTCTTCTTGAGCGCATGCCCGGCCCGGGAGGCAACGGCCTGGCCCGCCGGCGTGCTGCCGGTGAGGGTCACGGCCCTGACCGCCGGCGAGTCGATGATCGCGCCCACGCGCTCGGACGAGACGAGCAGCGTGCGGAAGGCCGGCTCGGGGAAGCCCGCCTCGCGGAAGATCTCTTCGATCGCGAGCGCGCACCCGCTGACGTTCGAGGCGTGCTTCAGCAGGCCGACGTTGCCGGCCATGAGCGCGGGCGCCGCGAAGCGGAAGACCTGCCAGAACGGGAAGTTCCACGGCATGACGGCGAGCACCGCGCCGAGCGGGTTGTAAGCGATGAAGCTGCGCGACGCTTCGGTCTCGATGAGCTCGTCGGCCAGGAACCGCTCGGCGTTGTCGGCGTAGTACCGGCAGACCGCGGCGCACTTCTCGAGCTCGGCGCGCCCTGGTCCAAGCGGCTTGCCCATCTCGAGAGCCATGAGCCGTGCCAGCTCGTCCCTTCGCGCGTCGAGGCGATCCGCCGCCGCGCGCATCTTCCCGGCGCGAACCGCGAACGTGGT
>JANMPI010000401.1:0-3738 GCA_031369785.1 Acidobacteriota bacterium | reverse complement strand
GCCGCCCGCGAGGGCGGTCTCAAGTTCTAGGAGCCGAATGAACCGCTATTCCGAAAAGATCGACATCGGGAGCCTGGAGCTCAAGGACCAGGTCGTCTCCATCAACCGCGTGACCAAGGTCGTGAAGGGCGGCAAGAACCTCTCCTTCAGCGCGCTGGTGGTGGTGGGCGACAGCGCCGGCCACGTGGGCTACGGCATGGGTAAGGCGCGCGAGGTCTCCTCGGCCATCAAGAAGGGCGTCGAGGCCGCGAAGAAGAACATCGTCCGGGTGCCCATTACGTCCAAGGGCTCGACGATCCCGCACACGGTGACCGGCCGCTACGGCTCGGGCAGCGTGCTCCTGAAGCCGGCCTCCGAGGGCACGGGCGTCATCGCGGGCGGACCGGTGCGCGCGGTCATCACCGCCGCGGGCATCCAGAACATCCTCACCAAGAGCCTCGGCTCGACCACCGCCCACAACGTCGTGAAGGCGACCGTCGATGCGCTCACCCGGCTGAAGCAGCCGGAGCGCGTGGCGCGCCTGCGCGGCAAGCAGCTCTCGGACGTCATCTCGGACTCCAAGCACCAGCGCAGCACGATGGAGCAGCGCCCGTCGAAGAAGTCGCTCGAGGCCGCCGCCGCGCCCGCCGAGACCGCGCCCGCCCCCGAGAGCGCGCCCGCCGAGACCACCGCCCCCGCCGCGAGCGACGCGCCGCCGGCGGTCGTCCCCGAAGGATAGGAAGCGAATCCAATGGCGAAGAACGCAGAAAAAGACGCGCGCCGCAGCGCCAAGCCCGCGGCGAAGAAGCTCACCGGCCGCACCCTCAAGATCCGGCAGATCGGCTCCGTGATCGGATGCACCGACCGCCAGCGCGCGACCGTGCGCGGCCTCGGCCTGCGCCGCATGCACCAGGTCGTCGAGCGCGCGGACACGCCGGAGATCCGGGGCATGGTCAACGCCGTTCCCCACCTCGTCAGCATCGTCGTCGAGTAGGAGAGCAAGAATCGTGGCCCTCAACAATCTGAAGCCGGCCAAGGGCAGCACCCGGAACCGCAAGCGCGTCGGCCGCGGGCCGGGCAGCGGCCTCGGCAAGACGTCCGGGCGCGGGGAAAAAGGGCAGAAGAGCCGCAGCGGCTTCGCGCATCACGACGGGTTCGAGGGCGGCCAGATGCCGCTCCACCGCCGCGTGCCGAAGCGCGGCTTCACCAACGCGCGCTTCAAGAAGGAGTTCGCGGAGGTGAACATCGGCACCCTCGAGATCTTCGACGCCGGCACCATCGTCACCCCCGAGATCCTGCTGAAGCGCGGCATGATCAAGAAGGTCGTGGACGGCGTGAAGGTGCTCGGCAACGGCGACCTCACCAAGGCGCTCACCGTGCGCGCCCATCGCTTCAGCGCCAAGGCCCAGGAGCGCATCACCGGCCTCGGCGGCAAGGCGGAGGTCCTCGAGAAGTAGCGGCGGCGCGGCTCGATCGCGCCACGCGGGAATCAAGGGAAACGAGAATGCTGCAGAGCCTCCGAAACATCTGGGACATCCCCGACCTCAGGAAGAGGGTGCTGTTCACCCTCGGCCTGCTGGCGGTCTATCGCCTCGGGAGCCACGTCCCCACGCCGGGGATCAACGCCCAGGCCCTCATCCAGTTCTTCGAGCAGAACCGCGCGAACTGGTTCGGCCTCGTCGACATGTTCTCGGGCGGGAACCTGGCCAAGGTCACGGTCTTCGCGCTGGGGATCATGCCGTACATCTCGGCCTCGATCATCCTGCAGCTGCTGACCGTGGTCTGGCCCTACCTCGAGAAGCTGTCCAAGGAAGGCGAGCTCGGCCGGCGCAAGATCACGCAGTACACGCGCTACGGCACGGTGCTGCTCTCGATCGTGCAGTCGCTCGGGATCGCGGTCTACCTGGAGCGCACGACCTTGAGCCAGGGCATCCACATCGTCGAGCACCCCGGCATCGGCTTCAAGCTGATGACCGTCCTCACCCTCACCACCGGCACCGCGTTCATCATGTGGCTCGGCGAGCAGATCACCGAGCGCGGCATCGGCAACGGGATGAGCCTGATCATCTTCGCGGGCATCGTGGTCGGGTTCCCGCGCGGCGTCGTCGACACCATCCAGAAGATCTCCCGCGGCGAGCTGAGCCTCCTGACCGCGCTCCTCCTCGTCGCGCTCATGGTGATCGTGGTGGCGTGCATCGTGTTCGTCGAGCGGGGCCAGCGGCGGGTCACCGTGCAGTACGCGAAGCGCGTGGTCGGGCGCCGGATGTACGGCGGCCAGTCCACCCACCTGCCCCTGCGCGTGAACACGAGCGGCGTCATCCCCGTGATCTTCGCCTCGTCGATCATCGCCTTCCCGCAGACCATCGCGTCCTACTTCCAGGCCAACAACCCGTGGATGCAGACCGTCTCCGAGCAGCTGCGCTGGGGCATGCCGCTCTACAACCTGCTCTATGTCGCGTTCATCATCTTCTTCTGCTACTTCTACACCGCGATCGTCTTCAACCCCGACGACGTGGCGGAGAACATGCGCAAGTACGGCGGGTTCATCCCCGGCATCCGCCCCGGCAAGCGCACCGCGGAATACCTCGACCACATCCTGGGCCGCATCACCTTCGGCGGCGCGGTGTACCTCGCGATCATCGCCCTCCTGCCCGAGTTCCTGATCACCGGATTCAAGGTGGCGCCCATCCCCGGGATCGGCCCCGGGCTCGACCAGTTCCTGACCGAGAACAACCTCGGCTGGGTGACGGAAGGGCTCGGCCTCAACTTCTACTTCGGCGGAACGTCCCTGCTGATCATCGTGGGCGTAGCCATGGACACCGTCGCCCAGGTGGAGGCGCAGCTCGTGATGCGCCACTACGACGGGTTCAGCGGTCCCGGAAAAGGCCGGCGGATTCGTGGACGGCGCTAGCCGTTCCGCCTTCACCGGCGGCCCCCGCGTGATCTTCCTCGGCCCTCCGGGCGCCGGGAAGGGCACGCAGGCCGCGCGGCTGGCGGAGCACCTCGGCATCCCGCGCATCTCGATCGGCGACATGCTGCGCGACGCCATCGCCGCGGGGACGCCGGTGGGCAAGCAGGTGGCCCCGATCATGGAGAAGGGCGGCCTCGTCCCCGACGACCTGCTGGACAAGATCATCAGCGAGCGCCTGCGCCTGAAGGACGCCGAGAGCGGCTACATCCTCGACGGCTTCCCGCGCACGCTGCGCCAGGCCGAGGGCTTCGAGAAGATGGAGACGGCGCGCGGCGACGTCACCGACGACGTCTTCGTGCTTTCCGTCGAGGTGCCGCGGGACGAGCTGCTGAAGCGCCTCTCCGGTCGACGGTGGTGCCCGCAGTGCCAGGCCACCTACCACGTCTACAACAACCCGCCCCAGAACGACTCGCTCTGCGACAACGATGGCGCGAAGCTGATCCAGCGCGAAGACGACAAGGAGACCGCGGTCAAGCGCCGGCTCTCCGAGTACGACGAGCGCACCGCGCCCCTGATCGGCTACTACCGCGGGCGCTCGCGCTTCCATCGCATCGACGGGTACCGTCCGCCCGACGTGGTGTTCGGCGATCTCCTCGATATCGTGGCGCGCCCGCGCTCCGCGGCCCCGCAGGTGGGGAAGCCCGCCACCACGGAGCCCGCGTCGTGAGCGTGCAGAAGTCGTGGGCCGAGCTCCAGAAGATGCACCGCGCGTGCACCATCGTCGTGGACACGCTCAAGCTCCTGGCGGAAGCCGCCGTTCCCGGGGTCACGACGAAAGAGCTGGACGT
>JANMPI010000389.1:0-7784 GCA_031369785.1 Acidobacteriota bacterium | reverse complement strand
ATCAAGTGCGCCCTGGAGAGGGACCTCGCGGGAAAGGACGACGTCGTGGCCGGAGTCGGTCACCCGAAGACGGGCGGCTGCCTGCTCGTCGAGAACGGGAAGAACTTCGGGGAGAAGGCGTCCGCTTCGCTGCGCGCGCGGCATCCGCGCACGGCCGCGGGCCTGACCCGGGACCGGCGGGAGCTGATCCTGGTCGTGGTCGACGGGCGCCAGCCGGGTTGGAGCATCGGCATGACGCTGCCGGAGCTGGGCGCGTTGATGATCCGGCTCGGAGCGCACACCGCGCTCAACTTCGACGGCGGCGGCTCGTCGTCGTTCCTGTATCGACCCGCGGGCGGGGCCACGGTGACCAACCGCCCCAGCGATGGATCGTGGCGGCCGGTGGCCAACCAGCTTGCGGTCGTGCTGCGAGCGCCCTAGGAGGTGGCGGGGGCGGCGGTCGCCTGGGTGGGGATCTGCTCCTCGTTCACCGCCGGGACCAGAAGCGCGGCCCCGACGATCTCTTCCTGCTCTGCGATGTGCACCTTCAGCGAGCCGGGGGCGGGGCTGGCGCTGGCGTCGCGCCCGATGTAACGCGGCACACGATGGTTGAAGAGGTTGCCCGCGCGATCCATGAACTCCTCGCGCACGAAGCGCCAGGCGCCCATGTTCATCGGCTCCTCCTGCGCCCACACCAGCTCCGCGGCCTCCGGATAGCGGGCGAGGGCGGCGGCGAGCCCGTCGAGGGGGAAGGGATAGAGCTGCTCGACGCGCACCAGCGCGACGTCGCCAACCTTCTTGTCTTCGCGGGTCTTCAGCAGGTCGTAGTACAGCTTGCCCGTGGCCAGGACCACGCGGCGCACGCGCGCCGGATCGACGCCGTCGTCGTCTATCACCTCCTCGAACCGGCCCTCGGCCAGCGCCGCGAGCGACGACTGGCAGCGCGGGTGGCGGAGCAGGCTCTTGGGCGTCATCACCACCAGCGGCTTCTCGACCGAGTCGCGGCCCTGGCGGCGGAGCAGGTGGAAGTAAGACGCCGGGGTCGACGGATAGCAGACGCGCATGTTGTCTTCGGCACAGAGGGTGAGGAACCGCTCGATGCGCGCGCTCGAATGCTCCGGGCCCTGGCCTTCGTGACCGTGCGGCAGCAGGAGGACGAGCCCCTGCGGCTGGCCCCACTTCTGCTCCGACGCCACGAGGAACTGGTCGACGATCACCTGCGCCCCGTTGAAGAAGTCGCCGAACTGCGCCTCCCACATCACGAGCGCGCGGTGCTCGGCCACGGCGTAGCCGAACTCGAATCCCATCACCGCGGCCTCCGAGAGCAGGCTGTCGTGCACCTCGAAGCGCGTCCCGGCGGGCGCGATCGAATTCAAGGGCACGTGCTCGCGGCCGGTGCGAATGTCGAAGAGCACGGCGTGGCGCTGACTGAAGGTCCCGCGCCCGGAATCCTGCCCCGAGAGCCGCACGGGAACGCCTTCTAAGAGCAGTGTCCCGAACGCGAGCGCTTCCGCGGTCGCCCAGTCGACCTCGCCCTTGCCGGCGAGGAGCTCGGCGCGCCGCTTCAGCAGCGGCATGAGCTTGGGATGGAGCTCGAAGTCCGACGGCACCGTGCTCAGTGCCTGCAGCGTCGTGCGCAGGCGGCCCCACATCGCGGCCGCGTCGACCGGGGTGCTGGAGACCGGGTCGCGCCGCGCGATCTGGCCGAGCGCGCCGCCGTCGCCTTCACGCTGCATATAGGCCTTCTTCTCGGCCCAGAGCGTGTCGACTTCTTCGCGGCTCACCGCGCCGGAGCGCACGAGATGCTCGGAATACAGCTGGCCGACCGACGTGTGGCTCTTGATCTTCGCGTACATGAGGGGCTGGGTGTAGCTCGGCTCGTCCCCCTCGTTGTGGCCCCAGCGCCGGTACCCGACCATGTCGATGACGACGTCCATCTTGTAGCGATCGCGGTACTCCCACGCCAGACCGGCGACGTGCGCCACCGCCTCCGGCTCGTCCCCGTTGACGTGGAAGATCGGCGCCTGCACCATCTTCGCGACGTCCGTCGCGTAGGTCGACGAGCGCGCGTCGATGGGCAGGGTGGTGAAGCCGATCTGGTTGTTGATGACGATGTGGATCGTCCCCCCCGTCGCATAGCCCTCGAGCCCGGCAAGGTTCAGGGTCTCGGCCACGATCCCCTGCCCGGCGAAGGCGGCGTCGCCGTGGAGGAGCACGGGCAGCACGCGCGCGCGCGCGGTGTCGCCCATCGCGTCCTGCTTCGCGCGCACCATGCCCTCGACCACGGGATTCACCCACTCGAGGTGGCTCGGGTTGGGGGCGACGGAGACGGCCAGCGTCTCCCCGGTGTGCGCCTCGTGGGTGCCGTTGGCTCCGAGGTGGTACTTCACGTCGCCCGAGCCCTGCACCGATTCCGGGTTCGGATTGCCCTCGAACTCCGAGAAGATCTGGGCCAGCGGCTTGCCCACGGTGTTGGCGAGGACGTTCAGGCGCCCGCGGTGCGCCATCCCGAGGATGGCCTCCTTCACCCCCGCCCGCGCGGCGTCGGAGAGCACGCGATCGAGCAACGGGATGAGCGCCTCGCATCCCTCCAGCGAGAAGCGCTTGTGGCCGACGTACTTCGCGTGGAGGAACTTATCGAAGCTCTCCGCCTCCACGAGCTTCTCCAGCACGCGGCGGCGTCCGGCGGGATCGAGCTCGGTGCGGTTGCGGCTCGACTCCATCCGTACCTGCAGCCACGCCTTGCGCTCGCGGTCGGCGATGAACATGTACTCGGCGCCGATGGTCGCGCAGTACGTCTCACGGAGGATCTCGAGGATCTCCCGCAGGGTCAGGCGCTCGGTCCCCGCCAGGCCGTTGGTGATGAACTCGCGGTCGAGGTCCCAGATCGTGAGCCCGTAGGTCGCGGGATCGAGGTCCTTGTGCGGCGCGCGGCTCGAATCGAGCGGATCGAGGTCGGCCACGAGGTGGCCGCGCACCCGATAGGCGTTGATGAGCTGCAGCACCTTGGCCTGCTTCTCGATCTCCTCCTTGCTGCCGGAGGGGCCGAAGAGCCCGGGCGAGACGTCGATCTCCCACTTGATCGGCGTGTACGGGACGCGCAGGTCCGCGAAGATCCGCTCGTAGAAGCCGTCGTCGCCGCGCAGCAGCTCCTCGAGGCGCGCGAGCAGGAGGCCGGACTCGGCGCCACCGATGATGCGGTGGTCGTAGGTCGACGTCAGCGTCATCACCTTGCTGATGCCGAGGAGCGACAGCGTGCGCGGGGCCATCGAGCGGTACTCCGCGGGATGGTCGAGGGCGCCCGTGGCGATGATCAGCCCCTGGCCGGGCATGAGGCGCGGCGCGGAGGCGGTGGTGCCGACGGTGCCCGGGTTGGTGAGGGAGACCGTCGTGCCCATGAAGTCGTCGGGTGAAATCGTCCCCTTGCGCGATCGCGCGACGAGATCGTCGAACATCTTCAGGAAGGTGGCGAAGTCGAGGCGGCCCGCGTCCTTGATGTTGGGGACGAGCAGGGTTCGCGTGCCGTCCTTCTTCTGCACGTCGACCGCGATGCCGAGGCGCACCTGGTCGCGCTGGATGCGGTGCGGCTGCCCTTCGAGCTCGGCGTAGGCGTCGTTCAGCCGAGGGAAGGTATCGAGCGCGCGCAGGATCGCCCACGCGGTGAGGTGCGTGAAGCTGACCTTGGAGTGGGCGGTCGCCGCGCGGTGCTTGTTGAGGATCGCGCGGTTCTCCTCGAGGGTGCGCACGGGGAGGCTGCGCATCGAGGTGGCGGTGGGGACGGTGAGGCTCGCCTCCATGTTCTCGACGATCCGCATGGCCCCGCCGCGGATCGGGGTCGCGATGTCGCCGGGGAGGATCGACGGTACGGCCAGGGCCCGCGAGTTGCGGGCGGAGGCGGTGGGCGCGGGCGACCGCACGAGCGTGGTGATCCCTCGGGGGGCGGATTCCTCGGGGGCGGGCGCGGTCGCCAGCGGCGGTGCCGCGGCGCCCAGCAGCTTGTCGAAGTAGGTCCCCCACGTCGGATCGACCGCGGCCCGGTCGTGGCGGTACACCTCGAGCAGGTCGACCGCGAACACGTAGTTCGCGCCGAAGTCGTTGACGAGGGCTTCCAGGAGCGGATCGGCGGGATCGTCGGACATCCGGAAAGCAAGTCTATCGGGTGGGAGTCGCTGATTCAAAGAGGTTTAAGAAATCACTTGCCGGCCAGGAACATTCGACATACAGTTAACGTCGTTAACCTAGGGAACGAAGATCATGGGCATCCTGGAACGTCGCGAGCGGGAGCGGGAGGAAGTCCGGCGGAAGATCCTCGACGCCGCGCGCGACCTCTTCATGGCCGAGGGGTACGACCGGGTCACGATGCGCCGGATCGCCGACGCCATCGAGTACTCCCCCACCACCATCTACAACCACTTCAAGGACAAGGACGACCTCGTGAACGCGCTCTGCCACGAGGAGTTCGCGCAGCTCCTGGCCGTGGTGGACCTCCGGGCGCCGGCCGGTGATCCCGTGGAATGGATCCGGCAGATCGGCGCCGCCTACGCGGCCTTCGGCCTGGCCAATCCCAACCACTACAGATTCATGTTCATGACCCCGGTCCGCTTCGGCGAGGGTCACCAGGTGAGCGAGCCCGGGCGCCGGTCCTTCGAGCTGCTGCGCACCGCCGTCGCGCGCGCGGTCGAGACGGGCGCCTTCGTGAAGGGCAACGTGGACACGATGGCCCAGGTGCTGTGGGCCAGCATCCACGGCGCCGTCGCCCTGCTCATCACCTACGATGCCCGACAGTTCCCCGGCGCGCCCGCGGCGCCCGATCTCGTCGACCAGGTGCTGGCCAACGGCCTGCGCGGATTCCTGAAGCGGAAGGACTGAATGGTCTCCCTCGCGCGCAAGAACCTGCTGCACGACCGCACGCGGTTCCTGATCACGGTGTCCGGCGTCGCTTTCGCGGTGACCCTGGTGCTGGTGCAGGTCGGGCTCTTCATGGGATTGCTGGACAAGGCGACGGTCACCATCCGCAACGCCGACGCCGACATCTGGGTGACCTCGCACGAGACGCCGAACGTCGACTTCGCGCACGCGTTCCCGGAAACGACGGCGTTGCGCGTCCGCGGAGTGCCCGGCGTCGCGCGCGCCGACAACCTGATCATCGCGTTCATGAACATCCAGCTCCCCACCGGCGCCGAGGAAGGCTGCCTCGTGTACGCGCTCGACGACTTCAAGGGCTGGAACCTGCCCTGGAAGGTGAACGAGGGCGAGGTCGCGGACCTCGGGCGCGGCCGCTACATGTTCATGGACCGCTCGGCGGTGCGGCGCTTCGGCCCCTTCGCGGTCGGCGACTACCGCGAGGTGCTGGGGCGGCGCTTCAAGATCATCGGCACGACGTCGGAAGCGGCGTCGTTCACCACCGCGCCCATCGTGTTCATGGATTACGGCAACGCGCAGGAGCTGTCGCCGGTCCTGTCCGGCAAGACCAGCTACATCCTGGTGAAGACCGCGCCCGGCGCCGACGTGGCCGCGGTCAAGGCCGCCATCCGCCAGGTCGTTCCCTACAACGACGTCTACACGAAGGACGAGTGGGCGCTCCGCTCGCGCACGTACTGGGTGGTGTCCACGGGCCTCGGCATGAACATGGGGATCACGGTTTTCCTCGGGATCCTGGTCGGCATCGTGGTGGTCGCGCAGACCCTCTACACGTCGGCGGTGGAGCACGTGAAGGAGTTCGGCACCGTCAAGGCGATCGGGGGCTCGAACTGGGACATCTACCGCATCCTCGGCGAGCAGGCGCTGATCGCGGCCACGGTCGGCTTCGTCATCGGCGGCGTGATCTCGTACCTGATGCGTCCGGCCATGGCCACCCTGCACCTGAACGTGCTCGTCTCGCCGTCGTTCGCGGCCGCGGTGTTCGTGGGCACGCTGGTCCTGTGCCTGGGCTCGGCGCTCTTCTCCTTCCGCAGGGTGGCGGGCATTGATCCGGCGCTGGTGTTCCGGGCATGAGGAAAGTCCTCGAAGCACGCGACGTGTTCAAGGTTTTCGAAGAGGGGTCACAGAAGGTCCATGTGCTGCGGGGCGTCTCGATGGATGTGAGTGCGGGTGAGGTTGTGGCGCTCGAAGGGCCTTCCGGCTCGGGCAAGACGACCTTGTTGTCCATCCTCGGCTGCATCCTGACCCCCACCGCGGGGGAAGTGATCGTCGCCGGGCAGACGATCGACGCCGCGCGGCCGGCCCAGCTGCGCGAGGTGCGCCGGCGCTCCATCGGCTTCGTCTTCCAGCAGTACAACCTCTTTCCCGCCCTCACCGCGCTGGAGAACGTCGAGTACGCGCTGAACGTGAAGGGCCACCGCGGGCGCGGCGCCCACGACGAGGCGAGGAGCGTGCTGGTGCGCGTCGGTCTCGAGGACCGCATGCACTTCCTGCCCCGCGATCTCTCCGGCGGGCAGAAGCAGCGCGTGGCCATCGCCCGCGCCCTGGCCGGATCGCCCGACGTGCTGCTCGCCGACGAGCCGACCGCGAACCTCGATTCCGTGGTCGGCCTCCAGGTGCTCGAGCTGTTCCGCGATCTCGCGCGGCGCGAGTCCAAGGGGCTGCTGATCGTGACCCACGATCCCAAGGTGCGTGACATCGCCGACCGCGTGGTCGGCATCCGCGACGGCCGGCTGGCCGCGTGACATTCGCAAACGGAGGTCTCATGCGTACGCGATCGATGGTTTGGACGGCGCTTGTCGGCGTGGCCCTCCTCGGCGGCACGGCTCTGCAGGCAGTGGGCCGGGCGGGCGGCGAGGCGGCGGGCCCGGTTGCCGTCACCGCCCCGCGGCGGGTGGCGGCGGAAGGGCGCATCGTCACCTATCCGGGCGCGGAGGTGCGCGTGGGTGCCGAGCGCGCCGGGCGCATCGTCTCCGTGCCGGTGGTCGAGGGCGCGGCCGTGCACAAGGGCGACGTGCTCGCGACCCTCGAGTCGGACGAGCTCACCGCTGCCGTCGCCGCCGCCGACGCCCGCCGGGGCGAGACCGAAGCCGAGGTCCGGCTGGCCGAGCTGACCCGCGATCGGCGGCGCGCGCTCGTCGCGGAGCGGATCGCCGCCCCGCACGATCTCGACCAGGCCGAGCGCGACCTCGGGATCGCTCTCGCCCGCCGCACGACCGCCGCCGCGGAGGCGACCCGCCTGCGCGCGCAGCTTCGCAAGATGCGCATCGTGTCGCCCATCGACGGGACGGTGACCGCACGGTCCGTCGATCCGGGTGAGACGGTGGAGCCCGGCGATCCGGTCGCCACCGTCGCCGACCTCCGGCGGCTGCGCGTCGAGGGCGAGGCCGACGAAGCGGACGCGGGTTCGCTGGCTTTCGGGGCCGAAGTCGCGGTCTCCGCGGACGGATATCCCGGTCAGTCCTGGCAGGGACGCATCGAGGAGGTCGCGGACTCGGTGACGCTGCGCGCGCTCAAGCCGCAGGACCCCGGCCGCCCGACGGACACCCGCATCCTCGCCGTGAAGGTGGCGCTCGCGGAGCCGACGCCGCTGCGGCTCGGCACCACGGTCGAGCTCAAGATCACGCCCGCACGATGACGGATGGTCACGGCGCGCCGACCGCGGCGCACCCGATGGCGTCGGTGACGCTGCCGTTCCTTCTCCGCCGCCTGAAGGTTGCGGTCCGCCCGCGCGGAGGCGAGGCGCCGTCCGTGCCCTGGGATCCCGCCGCCTTCGATCGCGAGGCGGCGGTGACGTGGATCGGCCATGCGTCGTTCCTGGTGAGGATGGACGGCGCGACGTTCGTCACCGACCCGATCTTCTCGCACCGCTGCAGCCCGTTCAC
>JANMPI010000426.1:0-2003 GCA_031369785.1 Acidobacteriota bacterium | reverse complement strand
GTCGAACGCCACGCCGACCGCGATGGTCACCCCGAGCCCCCAGGCGAACCGCCACCGGCCATCGCCGGGCTCGCCGGGGCCGAACGCCACCTCGAGCCGCTCCGCGACCGGCGGGAGCACCAGCATCGCGACCAACAGCGCCAACCGGCCTTCCGAGAAGGCCCACAGCATGAGCGCCGAGAGTCCGTAGGACGCGGCTGCGACCACCGAGGGTCCGGGACGGCCCGTGAGCCGGACGAACGCCCGATACGCGAGCACCGTCGCGAGCGCGGGCAGCCCCGCGACGAGCACCTTCTGCGCGAGCGCAGGGCTCCCGAACAGGAGCGCCGAGAGCGCCCCAAGGGCTCCCAGCGCCGGGCTGGCGAGCAGGTCCCCGCCGAGCCCGGTGGTCCGGTACCCCGACACGAGCTCGGACAGGAAGGCAGACGGCGTCGAGGGGAACCGCGGTAGCGCGCCGCCCGCGATCGGCTCGGGGCCCAGGAGACCGCGGATCGCGACCGCTCCCACCACGATCCCCAGGAACGACGCGACGATCACCGGATGCGTGCTCACGAGCGAGGTGGTCCGGTCGCGGAGACGGCGTGTCACGGGCTGGCCCTCGTCGCCTTCTTCGATCTCGCGCTGCTCCTCGAGGATCCGCTCGGCGGTCTGGAACCAGCGCGGGATCCGCAACCCTGCGGACTCCATGAAGCGGCGCATCGTCCGATCCTTCACGCGACGCTGCTTCTGGATCGTCCGTCGCCGTTTGAGGGTTCCCGGCAGGTGCGCCGCGTTCCACCCCCACGCCGATCCGAGGTCGTACGCCTCTTCGAACCGGCGGGCGAGCACCAGCACGAAGAGCCGCACGAGTCCGAGCAGGAACATCAACGGAAGGAGCCAGAGCAGGTTCAGCAAGCCGTAGTTCTTCAGCATCCCGGTGAGCGCGGCCCGATCTTCCTCGTAGCGGGCGCTCTGATGGCGCACCCGGGTGCCGCGCTCTCCCGCCGACGTTGCGGCGCGGTGCCGGACGCGAGCCAGGGGCGTCATGAGCACCCGGAACCCGGCCAGACGGACCCGCCAGCAGAAATCGAGATCGATGTGTTCGGCGTCCAGACGCTCGTCGAACCCCCCGGCTCGCTGCCAGGCGTCGCGCGCGATCAGCATCGCCGAGGACGAGACGCAGAGCACCTCGAGCACTCGGTCGAACTGGCCCTGATCGATCTCGCCGGCCTGGAGCGGGGTGTAGGGATGTCCGAAGCGGTCCGCCGAGCGACCGACGTCCCGCAGCGTCCTCGGCTGATCCCAGTCGACAACCTTGGCGCCGACCACGCCGACGCGCTCTACGCCGATGCCCACCGCCGTCTCGACCAGGCGCGCGACGACATCGGGATCGAGGGCGGCGTCGTCGTGCACGAGCAAGAGGTAGTCGGCTTCCGCAGCGACGGGAAGCTCGAGCGCCGCATCGATCGAGCCCGCGAGCCCGCGGGCCTCGGCCAGGCCGATCACGCGCTGGTCTCCGAGGGCGGCGATCAAGATCTCGCGCGAGTCGTCGCCGGAGGCGTCGTCGACGGCGATGACCCCCATACGGGGGTAGGTCTGCGCGGCGAGCGCTGAGAGGCACTCGCGCAACCATCCGGCCGCGTCGCGCGCTACCAGCACGACGAGGACGGCGGGCGCACGCTCTGAGGCGGCGGTGGTGGTTGGGGATCCGGTCATGCGACGCGCTTGCCGCGCGGCGCGAAGGCTAGCACGGCGGGGTACCGGAACAGCGGAAGGGGGGCTCTCGCCCCCCCTCCGACGGTGCCGTACCGCGTCAGCGCTTCTTCGCGGCGGTCTTCTTCCTGGCCGCAGGCTTGCGAGCGGCCGTCTTCTTCCTGGCCGCAGGCTTGCGAGCGGCGGTCTTCTTGCGCGCAGCAGGCTTCTTCGCGGCGGTCTTCTTCCTGGCGGCGGTCTTCTTCGCGGCCGTCTTCTTGCGCGCCGCGGGCTTGCGAGCGGCGGTCTTCTTGCGCGCCGCAGGCTTGCGA
>JANMPI010000297.1:0-5541 GCA_031369785.1 Acidobacteriota bacterium | reverse complement strand
ACCACTTCGAGCGAGGTCTCGAGCGTCTTGGCCTCTTCGACGGTGATGACGCCGTCCTTGCCGACCTTCTCCATGGCCTCGGCGAGGATCTTGCCGATGGTCTCGTCGTTGTTGGCGGAGATGGTGCCGACCTGGGCGATCATGTTGCCCTTCACGGGCTTGCTGAGCCGCTTCAGCTCCTCGGTCACGGCCTGGACCGCCTTCTCGATGCCGCGCTTCACGTCCATCGGGTTCGCGCCGGCGGTCACGTTCTTGCTGCCCTCGCGGTAGATGGCCTGGGCGAGCACGGTCGCCGTCGTGGTGCCGTCACCGGCGACGTCGGAGGTCTTGGAGGCCACCTCGCGCACCATCTGCGCGCCCATGTTCTCGAGGGGATCCTTGAGGTCGATCTCCTTGGCCACGGTCACGCCGTCCTTGGTGATGACGGGCGAGCCGAACTTCTTGTCGAGGACGACGTTGCGTCCCTTGGGGCCGAGGGTCACCTTGACGGCGTCGGCCAGACGATTGACGCCGCGCAGGATCGCCTGCCGCGACTCGTCTCCGTACGTGATCTGTTTTGCCATACTGGACGTCTCCTTTAAGAAAAGTTCGGTTAGCCGATCACCGCGAGAACTTCGTCTTCACGCAGGATCAGGAACTCCTCGCCGTCGATCTTGATGTCGGTGCCGGAGTACTTTCCGAACAGGACCTTGTCGCCGGCCTTGACGTCCATCGGGACCTTCGTCCCGCTGTCGAGGACCTTGCCGTTTCCGACGGCGATGACCTCGCCCTCCTGGGGCTTCTCCTTCGCGGTGTCGGGGATGATGATCCCGCCCTTGACGGATTCCTTCTCTTCGATGCGCCTGACGACCAGGCGGTCATGCAGCGGTCGAACTTTCATAAGTCGCTGTCTCCTTATCGTTTATGGATCGTGTCGGGCGGCCGCACCGACGGGTCCGGGCTGCGTCGGGGGGCCTTAGCAGTAATGCCCTGTGACTGCTAAGTATAGGGCGCGGGGGGAGGGGAGTCAAGAGGACGGGGTCGCGCCCCGCCCGCTACAACTTGAATTCTTCGATCTTCTTGCCGAGCGTGTTGCGGTGGATCTTCAAGTCCTTGGCCGCCCTGGAGAGATTGCCGCGATGCTGCTGCAGCACGCGCGCGATGAAGCGCTTCTCGAACTCGCGCCGGGCGTCCGTGAAGAGGATGCCCTTGTCGATCATCTCCGAGACCAGTGACTCGAGTTGTTGCTTCACCGCGTGAGGCCCCCCTTGAAGGCTGTCGAGATTGCGCTCCGACGGGTCGATGGCGGAGGGAAGCGAGTGTGTGCCCCGCCCCCTTTCCGCACGGTGATCCCGATCACCGCGTGGTCCCTGCCCCGGCCGGCGCTTGCGCGAGCTCCCGGCCGGTCAGGCGAGCGTATGCGTCGACGTATTTCTCGCGCGTGCGGGCGACGACGTCGGCCGGCAGGGGAGGGGCCGGCGGCCGTTTGTCCCACGCGATGCTCTCGAGGTAATCGCGAACGAACTGCTTGTCGAAGCTCGGCTGGGACCGGCCAGGCACGTAGCCGTCCGTCGGCCAGAACCGCGACGAGTCCGGTGTTACGGCCTCGTCGATCCAGATCACGCGGCCGTCCTTCGTCCCGAACTCCATCTTGGTGTCGGCGAGGATGATGCCGCGCTGCTCGGCGTGGTCACGCGCGCGCGCGTAGAGGGTGAGGCTGAGCGTCCGCAGCTCGTCGGCGCGGTCGCCGCCCACGATCTCCGCCATGCGCTCGAAGGAAATGTTCTCGTCGTGCCCTTCTTCCGCCTTGGTGGACGGTGTGAAGAGCGGCGTCTCCAGCCGATCCGATTCCTTCATGCCCGGCGGGAGCCCGATCCCGCACACCGCGCCCGTGGCTCGATAGTCCTTCCAGCCGGAACCCACGAGATAGCCGCGCACCACGCACTCGACGGGGAAGGGCTCCGTCTTCACCACCGTCATCGATCGCCCTTCGAGGTCGGCGCGCTCGCGGAGCCCGGGGACGTCCGCTCCCGCCACCGCGATGTGGTTCGGCACCACGTCCTTCAGGAGGTCGAACCAGAAGAGGGAAAGCTGGGTGAGGACGCGCCCCTTGTCGGGGATCGGCGTCGGAAGCACGACGTCGAAGGCGCTGATGCGATCCGTGGTGACGATGAGCAGGCGATCGCCGAGATCGTAGACGTCGCGGACTTTTCCGCGCCGCCAGAGGGGCAGCTCGGGAATCCCGCTCTGCACCAGCGGGGACCGGGAATCAGTGGCGTTCATGGATCATGCGTCCGCTCGGGAGGAGACGGAGTCTACAGGAAGCTCCGCGAGCGGCGCAAGATCAAATCGCGAATCAGCGGGGATGATTTTCGGCCGACGCCACCGCCGCGTTGCGGAGCTCGATGTTCCCGCCTTGCGCGGACAGGCTCACCTTCGATCCGCCGCTGCCCATCGTGCCCGTGAGGCGCGTCGGCGTGCTTTCGTCGGCCGTGAACCCGTCGACGTTCGCGGAGATCTCGCCGCCGGGCCCGGCCGTCGCGTCGAGGGCGAAGCGGCTTCCGTCCGCCACCGCGAGCTCGATGCCGCCCTGGGTCACGTGCACGCTCGTCGCTTCCGTCATCGGCCCCGACGCGGTGAGGCGGACGTTGCCGCGCTCGGCCTGGATGTCGAGCCCCCCGCGGAAGCCGTCGATGACGACGTCGTCGCCCTTCGTGCGCACCAGGCCGCCCTTCTCGAGCGCCTCCGCCTTCAGCCCACCGTGGGCCACGCGCACTTCCACGGGCCCGGCGATGCGCTCGAGCTCGACGTCGTCGTAGCCGGCCTCCGCGTAGAGCGCGCCGGCCACGTCGGCGGCGCGCACCTTGCCGTGCTTCGAGACGAGGCGGACGTCTCCTCCGACGCGCTCGATGGCGACGTCCTGAAAGGCGGTCTCCACGACGACGCGTCCCGTCACCGCCCTCGCCTCCACGCCCGCGTGCTCGCCGGTGACCTGCAGGTCGCCGAGGATGCCGTCCGCCTTCAGCTCCCCGTGACGGATCGTGAGCTCGAGGCCGCCGACTTCGTTCGCGGTCACGTCGCCGTGCTCGACGGTGAGAGTCGCGCGCCCTTTCACCTGGCGGACCTCGACCGCGCCGTGCCGCGCCTTCACGGCCAGGGCGCCCGTCACGTCGCCCACCGACACGTCCCCGTGCTGGGCCTCGATGGTCGCGGCCCCCGCCACGCGATCGAGACGGATGGAATCGAACGATCCGGAAAGGTTCGCTTCCGCGACGTCCGTCACTTCGATGGAGCCGTGCTCGTTCACGACCTTGAGGCGGGTTCCCGGCGGCAGCGTGACCTCGAGGTGCGTCTCGAAGCCGACGCGGTTTCCCTGCTGCCCGGCCTCGATCTCGCGCCGGTTGCTGCCGATGCGGAGCGTGCCGCCGGCCATCGTGCGCGCGAGGCGGATCCGCCGCGCGAAGGTGTCGGCTTCTTCTTCCGTCCGCCGGAAGACCACCTTGCGCAGGACGACCTTCACCTCGCCCGCCGCCCCCGGCACGGCCTGGACGCCGCCGAACGCGTTGTCGATCTCGACCGGCGTCCCCGCCGGCACCACCTGCGATTCGGTCTCCTCGAAGGAGAAGGAGGGGCCGGTGAACCGGTTCCCGGTCAGGACCTGCCAGTCCCACGGGCCGACGCCGAAGTGGTTGCGAACCTGATACGCCGTCTCGACCGTGCCGCCGAATCCGAGGATCAGGACCAGCAGGCCGAACTTGCTCGCTTTCACCGCGACCTCCTGATCCGACCGTCCGCGTACGACCGATGAAGCTCCAGGATTCCCCAGAGGACGAGCGTCGCCGGCCACCAGCGCCGCAGCGTTTCGAGGAGGTCGAGCGCGCCCACGTTCGCGAGCGTCCACACGATCCCCAGCGCGATCAGGCCGACGCCCACCACGAGCGTCTCGGGCTTATACGATGGAGCCATCTTGGTGCCTTGCCGCCGCGTCGACCGCGGCATCCACGGCGGCGGCGTTCGCGACCGCGGCGTCGCGGCGCTGCATCGAGCGCCGAAGGAAGATGAAGCCGGCGGCGATCAGGACCAGGGGCCAGAAGCGCCGCACCGCGGCGAGCTGGAGGATCCCGAGGTTGTTCATCAGGAGCAGCAGTCCGATGCCGAGGAGCACGGCGCCCCACGCCGGCGACTCCGCGTCGTCGATGGATTCGAGCTCCGGGCTCCGCCCCGCGTAGCGCAGGTTGATCGACACCGCGCTGCGATAGGCGTCGATCGCGGAGTAGAAGACCACGAAGGGAATGACCAGCGGGAACGGCATCCCGACCTCGTCGGCGAGATAGATGGCAGCCGCGAACGCGGCGAAGAGGGCGAAGGCCTTGGCGGTCTGGCCGTTGTAGAGCTGGCCCACTCCCGAGAAGAGCAGGCTCAACACCATGGCCACCAAGGGCCGCTTCGGGGGGCGCGCCACGACCACCGGCCCCATCGGGGGCGGCAGCGGCGGGTACGTTTCCGGTGCGGCCACGGGACTGCTCATCGAATGCTCCTCTCAGGAAACCTGGGCGGGCGCTGCGCACCCGCGGCGGCGATCACACTCTTGTACGTGCCCATCCGAGCGCTGGTTCGGAAGTTGTTGCGGAGCGGCGCGCGGCGCGGGCGACGGAGACCCGCTGGGGGCCTGCTGGCTGCGCTCCACCTGCGCGTCCCGCTGCCGCCGCTCGAGGAGCCGGCGATAGTCCTCCACCCGGTCGTTCACACGGTCGACGCGGCCCTCGAATGCGGTGCCCACGACGACGCGCAGCATGCGGAAGTCCTCGACCAGGTGGTCCCGCTTCTCCGCGACGTAGATCCCGTTCGAAGAGATGCGGCGCGCGATGCGCGAGGCGCCGCCGAGCGGGCCCTTGCCGCCGGAGGCGGTGACGATGCCGGTGCTGAGGGCCAGGGCGAGCACGGCCGCGGTCGCGAGCACCCACGGGGGGAGCCCGGCGATCGCCGGCAGCCGCGGCGTCGCGCGCGGCCGCCCGGCGCGCAGCGCGGCCGCGGCGGAACGCTCGGCGAGGCCCGCGGACGGCGCGACATCGATCTCCGCCCGCAGCACGTCCAGGACCTCGACCAGCGCGCCGCGCAGCTCGCGGCAACGGTCGCAAACCGCGACGTGCGCGCGCAGCTCGGCGTCGAGGACCTCGTCGAGCGTTCCCTCGAGGTGATCGGAGAGGAGCTCTTCCGCGCGGCGGCACGGCATGTTGTCCTTCATGGGCGAGCCACTTCCGCGCGGGACGCGAGCAGGCGCTTGGCGAGCTCGAGGCGGCCGCGGTTGATGCGGCTCTTCACCGTCCCCAGCGGAACGTCGAGGATGGACGCGATCTCGTCGTAGGGAAGCCCCTTCAGGTCGCAGAGGACGAGTGGCTCGCGCAGGTCCGGCGGCAGCGAGCGCAGCCCGCGGTGCACGAGGCGCACGCGGTCCTGCTTCTCCAGGGTGAGCAGCGCGCTGTCGGCGCCGGACGGAAACGTCTCCAGCACCGCGGGGTCATCGGTGCGGCGGGCGCGCTCCTGGCGGCGCTTGCGGTAATC
>JANMPI010000288.1:0-2117 GCA_031369785.1 Acidobacteriota bacterium | reverse complement strand
CGAAGAGGGATCGCTCGGGTCGTGCGATTCGACCGCTCATTCCTTCGTCCTCCGGGTGCGATGACAATGCTGGCTCTCCTGATCACCCTCGCCGCGGCCGCTCCCCTTCACGTGCGCTCGAGTGTCGCGTTCGCTCCCTGCGTCAAGGAGATGGCGAATGCGTACACGCGCGACACGGGACGGGCGGTGACCGTCGAGGTGGCGCTTCCCACCGCCGCGGGCGACGTGGACGTCGTCGTGGGCGATGACTCGGAGATGACGCGCGTGCTCGAGGGCGGGACGGCGGTCCTCGCCACCGCCGTCGACCTTGGCCCGGTGCCGTGGGTCTACGTGACGCCCGCGGGATCGCCCTTCTCGGCCTTCGCGACCGGCGAGGTCGCGGTCCTCGGCGGAGCCGCCGGCCGCGAGGCCCGCACGCTGCTCGGACGCAGCGGCGTCGTGCGCCCCACCATCCTCTCTCGCGCCGAGAGCCTGCGCGCGGCGAAGCGCGCGCTCGTCCCCCTTCCGCTCGCCGGCCCCGGGGACCGCCGGCGGGCCGAGGTCACGCCCCTGCAGCCGACGGCGGCGGAGATGGCGGCCGGCGGCAATCACGCCCGCGCCCGGGAATTCCTGGCGTATCTCGCGACGCCGCGCGCTCGCGCGCTCGCCGACGCCTGCCTGCGCGGTGGAGCGGCGATCGGCGCCGCGCCCAGCGCGCTGGCCGAGGTCTATGCGCGCGCGGTGACGGACTGGTGGCTCCCCGAGTGCTCGCTCACGCACAACGGTTACAACGATCCCAACCAGTCGATCGGACCGCCGGACGCGGTCAACCTGGGCGGCAAGGACAACTACCGGGGGCTGGTCAGCCTCGGCCAGGGCGGATACGTGACCCTCGAGCTCTCCGCCGCCGCGGTGGACCGCGCGGGCCCGGACATCCGCGTCTTCCAGACCACGAGCGGCGAGCCGGTGACGGTGTACGCGTCGTCGGCGGCGGGCGGGCCGTTCGTCCTCCTTGGCCTCCGCCGCCCGTGCGGGACCCGCACGGCGGGAATCTTCTCCAACCACTGCGACTTCGATCTCGCCGACGGTGGGCTGCAAAGCGCGCGCTTCGTGAAGGTCGAGGACGGCGAGATCTACCCGTGCCTCGCGGGGGGGACGCTCACCGAGGGCGCCGACATCGACGCGCTCCAGGTCCTCAATCCGTGAGCCCCGTGCCATCGCCCCGGTGAAGACCAAGACCCTGCTCCTCGCCGCCAAGGTGACGGTCAGCCTGGCCCTGCTCGTCTATCTCTTCTCGGTGACGGATCTGCCCGCGCTCAAGGAGAGAATCCGCACCGGCGACACGTTCCTCCTCGTCCTCGCCATGATCCTCTACGGCGGCGTCATCGCCATTTCGATCTGGCGCTGGAAGCTGCTGCTGCACACGCAGGGCTACCGCGCGACGATGGGCCACCTCTCGGGGTCGTATCTCGTGGCCACCTTCTTCAACAATTTCCTGCCCAGCAACATCGGCGGCGACATCGTCCGCGTGCGCGACAGCAGCCGCCTCACCGGATCCACCACCACGTCGGTGGCGGTGATCGTGGTCGACCGCATCCTCGGCTTCGGCGCGCTCTACGCGCTGGCCCTGGCCGCGTACGTCGCGGGAGGGCCATCGGTGCGGGCGCTGGCGGGCGCGCTCCCGGCGCTCCTCGCGCTCGGCATCGTCTTCAGCGTGCTGGCGTACATCTTCTTCCGGCCGGGAACGGCGCGGCGGGTGATCGCCTTCCTCGGCGTGAGCCACCTCCCGTGGGCGCGCAGCAAGTTCGAGGAGGTGCAGAGCGCGGTGAACGTCTACCGCGAGGAGCTGGGCTCGGTGTGGGCGGCGCTCCTCGG
This sequence comes from Acidobacteriota bacterium, assembly GCA_031369785.1. Taxonomy (GTDB): domain Bacteria; phylum Acidobacteriota; class Vicinamibacteria; order Fen-336; family Fen-336; genus JANMPI01. The sequence continues at coordinate 263 of JANMPI010000288.1, read as the reverse complement.
CAGCCTCGCGCTGCAGGCGCTCGTCGTCTACTACTACTACAACATCGCGAGCTCGCTCCGGATCCCGCTGCCGCTCTCCGCGTGCTTCCTGATGGTCCCGCTCTGCTCCCTGGTGCAGGCGCTGCCCATTTCCTTCAACGGCTGGGGCGTGCGGGAGAGCGTGTTCATCCTCTACTTCGGGCAAGTCGGGCTGCCGCGGGAGAGCGCCATGGCCTTCAGCCTCGTGGGCGCCGGGCTCATGGTCCTGATGTCGCTCTCCGGCG
>JANMPI010000268.1:0-5388 GCA_031369785.1 Acidobacteriota bacterium | reverse complement strand
CGTGCGGGTTGCGGTGGTGGAACTCGAGCCGCGACGTCTCGGAGCATCGGCCCCCGGTTCGACCGACGAAAGTGCAGCGGGCGGCATCACGCTCCCACACTGCTCGCTGGACATCGGCAGGTACCGTCCGTGATCGTGGTTTGATGGGCCGCGGTGTAGACTGCGGGCGGCTCGACGCCGAAAACGCCTTCTTCTCGGCTCGCTCGATGAGCAGGTCCAGCGCCCGATCGAAGAGGACGGCGGGATCGCCGTCGGGAATCTCCCGGCGCATGAGGTCCCGCGCTCGCCGCAACTTATCGCGCGTCGCCTTGCTGACGGTGAAATGCACACCGTAACGGTCGGAAGCGAGTGGCTCGACCACCGGCCGTCGCGGGGGTGCCGGCACGATGGGCCTCATCGGCAAAGGGGTTGATGGCACGGTCAACGATGGGTGACCGTCTTCAACCGCACCGGAAACGGCGGTCGATGGAGGCGGCACGGAAGGCGTTGGAACGCGCCGCACCGAAGACTTGACGTCCGGCTTGGGATCCAGGCGTCGGCAGAACTCCGTCACCTCTTCCTTCGTCTTGCCAGTGGCCCCGCGGAGCAGCTCGGCATGATTCTCGGACGTCAGATGTGGGGCCAGCACGCGGATCGTCGTGAGGTTCACCGACCCGTCAGCGAGCAGGTCGAGGATGACCGGGAATTTCATTGCCGCGTACGCGGCGGCGGTCCGGTTGAAGGTCGCCGCCTCCGACAGGCGAAGCACCTGCGTGCAGTGCTTGAATAATGATCCTTCGCACTCGCCGCGTTGGGCCTTGCGGCGCGCGAGCTCGGCGAGGTGAGCGATGAGATCCGCGGTGGTCCCGCGCGACTGTCGGGCGAGTTCTTCCAGGCGCGAGAGCAGAGCGTCGTCCGAGAGGCCGGCCGCAACCATCAACCTGTCCGTATTCGTAGTCGTAGTCGTCGTAGTCGTGTTGATCATGCGTCATGAGTAACACGAGCATCTGCGCTCGATTTTCGAGGCCTCTGGTCGCGCACAGGACGCGTCTGCCGACGGAATTCGGTGCCCCTCGACAACAAGACGCGATCATCGCGTCACAAGCGCAATCGTGCGCTCACGTCGCCAACGTGTGCAGCGTCCGTGACCTTTGGGCACTCGCTCATGGCGAGTTGGCGGAAGGAATTTTGTAATCGCGAAAAATAGCTGGCCGCGACCTGTCGATGGCGCAACGATCGTTGACCGTCTCAACCCCCCGCGCCGCCGCCTAGTGCAGCACGTGCGGGTTGCGGGCGATGTAGTCCTCGACCACTTCCTCGATGCACCGCCGGTCCTCGCCCTGGGGCGGGGTCAGCTTGACGCCGAACCCGGGCGGCAGGCTGTGCACGGGATGCTGCTGCCGCGGGTTCAGCCATGTCACCGCGCCGGTCAGCACAACCTCGTGGTCCTTGTGCGGCGGTGAGAACGTGAAGGTCACGGTGTCGCCGAGCGCGGGCAGCTCGTCCATCGCGACGTAGGCGCCGAGCACGTTGATGTTGACGATGAACGCGCTCTCCGTGCGCCCCTGCGAGAACGTGAGGGCGCAGCGGCGGACGAAGGGCACGCGCAGCATCCCGCGCACGGGACGCGCCGGTTTGCCTCCGTCGGACACGTTCATCGGCTCATTCCTTTCCTACATGATACGGAAAGGGAACGGTCGCCGCGGGATCGGCCGCCGATCAGAGGACGACGCGGTCCGCGCCCGACCGCCGCGTCACCTTCTCGCGGTCGAGGTACTCGAGGAGCGGGATCACGTATTTCCGGCTGAGGCCGGTGAGCTCCTTGATCGCGGACACGTCGAGACGCGACCCGGACGGCCACCGGCGGCCGACCTCGGCTTTGAGATCGTCCGTGCGGTCCCGGTGCAGGAGCGCCTCGCCGACCTTGCGCAGCTCGCCCTCGGTGAGGAGCAGCCGCGCGATGCGATCGGCGAGGGGCGCGGCGAGACCGGCGCGGGCCGCCAGCGCGCCCGGAGCGACCCCTTCCCACCCGGAGGCCTGCACGGCGGCGACGACGGCGGTCCGCGCGCGATCCTCCTCCGGCGTGAGCCGCACGGCATGGCGCGCCTGCGCGATCCCGTCCGCCGCGACGCGCACCTCGCCGGCAGAGACGAGGCCGGCGAGCGCGTGCTCGAAAGCACCCGGGGCGGCGCGGCGGAACACGCGCGCCCGCAGCTCCTCGCGCGGGAGGGTCGGCTTCAGCGGGTTCGCGGCGTGGAAGGCGGCCAGATGAGTGAGGGCGGCCGCGGCGAGGCCATCCAGCGCCGCCCGCGCGATCACGCGCGGTGGATCGCCGGGCAACGTGACGAGGTCGTCGCGCCCCTCGACGTCGCGCGCGAGGTCCGCGGCGGGAAGGGTCAGCCGCGCGGCCAGCGAGGGAACGTCGAGGCCCGCCTCCCCCGCTTCGGTCACCATCGCCAGCAGCGGATCCTCCATCGCGCTCACCGCCGGCCCGCGGCCCTTGCGGCGGGCCAGCGGATCGACGACGACGGCGCCGGCGATCGTCGCCGCCGGAGAATACGACCGGACGACCCGCCGGTCGCCGCGCCCCACCACCGCCGGCCGCTCCAGCCGCAGCTGCACGAGGCGCGTGGTGCCGGGCTCGACCACGGAGGGGGCCGACAGCACGCGCACGCGCGCCAGGACTTCCGCGCTCGCGATGTGCACGCGCACCCGCGCCTGGTCCTTCAGGGGCCGCTCCCCGGCCAGAAGCGACAGCTCGGCCTCGACGATCGACGTCGCCCGCAGCGTCCCCGGCCGGGTGAGCACGTCGCCACGCGCGCATTCCGCCACCTCCACCCCGGCGAGATTCACCGCCGCGCGATGTCCGGCCTCGACGCGGTCCGTCGCCTCGCCGTGCACCTGCAGCCCGCGCACGCGCACGCGGCGGCCGGAGGGAAGCATCTCGAGCTCCTCGCCCGCGGCGATGGTCCCCGCCACCAGCGTCCCCGTCACCACCGTCCCGAATCCCTTCAGCACGAATGCGCGATCGATGGGCAGCCGCACCAGCCCCCCCGCCGCCCGGCCCGGCGTCCGCGCGGCCAGCCGCCGGAGCTCGTCGCGCAGGGCGTCGAGCCCGAGGCCGGTCCGCGCCGACACACGGACCACCGCCGCGCCGTCCAGGAACGAGCCCGCCACCAGCTCGCGGGCTTCGATCTCCGCCAGCGCGACGCTGTCCGCATCCGCCACGTCGCACTTGGTGAGCACGATGGCGCCACGCGGGATCCCGAGCAGGCGGCAGATGTGGAAGTGCTCGCGGGTCTGCGGCATCACCGACTCGTCGGCGGCGACGACGAGGACTACGGCATCGATCCCGTGCGCGCCGGCCAGCATGTTGCGCACGAACCGCTCGTGGCCGGGCACGTCGATGAAGGACGCGACCACGCCCGCGCCGAGGTCGGTGTGCGCGAACCCGAGATCGATGGTGATCCCGCGCTCCTTCTCCTCCTTCAGGCGGTCGGGGTCGGTGCCGGTCAGCGCGCGCACGAGCGCGCTCTTGCCGTGATCGATATGGCCGGCGGTGCCGACGATGAAGGAGCGCTGCAAGCCGCGGCTAGGCGCTAGTCCTCGCGGGTAGTGACGCCGAAGACCGCTTCCGCCGTCTTGTGCAGCTTGGCGGCCAGGCCGAGGCGCGCTTCCTTCTCGGTGCGGACGATGAAGGAATAGTTCTCCCGCGCCACCTTGATCAGGAAGAGCAGCTCGTCGCGGGTCAGGTTCAGGACGATGCGGTTCTCGCTCTGGTCGAAGAACCCCTCGAGGAGCTTGTCGCGCAGGCGCAGGCGCGCCTCCTGCTCCTCCTCGGTGATGAAGTGATATTCCTGGCGCGTCACCTTCTGCAGGAAGATGAGCTCCTTGCTGTTCAGGTTGAGCGCGACGCTACGGACATCCGCCATCGTTCAGGACCTCTCGGATCGCATTTTATCCGGAAGACGGTTCGGCCGCTTCCATGGCCGCCGACTCTAGCGCCGGCGGCCGGCCCGGCCGGGGGCTCGCCGCCGCGGGCGGGCGGGGACGGCGCTCTTCTTGCCGCGCGGGCGCGGGCGCTCCGGCTCCCGTGAGGGCCGCGCACCCGACCGCCCGGACGGACGCGCGGTGCGCGCCGCGATCCCGGAGACGGCGTTCCGTCGGACGACGTCCACCAGCGCGAAGTCGATCTTCCGCTGCTCGAGGTCCACCCGCGCCACCTGTACCTCGACCCGGTCGCCGAGGCGATACGCCTTCCCGGTGGCGTCGCCCTTCAGGGTGTGCGCCTTCTCGCTCCACTGGTAGTAGTCGTCGCTCATCGACGAGACGTGCACGAGCCCCTGCACGTACACCTCGTCGAGCTCGACGAAGAGGCCGAAGTTCTGGACGCCGGTGACGTACCCCTTGAAGACCTCGCCCAGCTTGTCCGCCATGAAGCGCACTTTCTTCCACTCGATCAGCTCGCGCTCGGCATCGGTGGACCGTCGCTCCATGTCGGAGAGGTGCTCGCCCATCTCGGTCGGGTTCGCGGGCAGGGTGGCCACCAACGCCTCCGGCGACCTCTTCTCCCGCAGCGCCCGCAGCGCGCGATGGACGACGAGGTCGGGGTAGCGGCGGATCGGGCTCGTGAAGTGGGCGTACATGTCGGTGGCGAGCCCGAAGTGCCCCAGGTTCTCCTCGTGATACCGCGCGAGCTTCATCGTGCGCAGCAGCAGGTACGAGATGAGCTTCTCCTCCGGCTTGCCCGCGATCTGCCGCAGGATGAGCTGGAAGTCCTGGGGGGTGATCCCCTCGAGGTTCTGCGGCACGCGGTACCCGAAGGACGAGACGAGGTCGGCGAACTCCTCGACCTTCTCGGGATCGGGCTGCTCGTGGATGCGGTAGAGGGCGGGCATCTGCGCGTCCGAGAGCCGCTTGGCCACCGCCTCGTTGGCGGCGAGCATGAACTCCTCGATGACGCGCATGCTGTCGAGGCGCTCGCTGGCCACGATCGCGGACACCTCGCCGGCGGCGTCGAGGACGAGCTTCGGCTCGGGCAGGTCGAAGTCCAGCGAGCCGCGCTCGTAGCGCCGCTGGCGCATCACCTTCGCCAGCTCGTCCATCCGCTCGAAGAGGGGAACCAGCGCGGCATACTTCGCGCGCAGCGCCTGGTCCCCGTCGACGATCTTCTGGACCTGCTGGTAGCTCATCTTCGCGCGGCTCTTGATGACGCCGTCGTGGAAGGTCGCGCTCGTCACCACGCCCCGGGTGTCGAGGTCGAGGACGACGGACTGCGTGAGCCGCTCCTTTGCTTCGACGAGGCTGCAGATGTTGCTGGAGAGCGCGTGCGGCAGCATCGGGACGACGCGGTCCGGGAAGTACACCGACGTGCCGCGAAGGTACGCCTCCTGGTCGAGGAGCGAGCCG